>NZ_QWFA01000171.1 GCF_003501885.1 Streptomyces globisporus | reverse complement strand
CTCCCGGTCACCGCCGCGGTTCTCGGCGCCGTCGCCCTGGCCGCGGCGACGGCCGCCAGCGCGAGCCGGCCCGCCCGTGATCCCGCCCCGGCCCGCCGCGCCCCCGCCCTGCGCCGGGGATGATCCACACCGGGATGCGCGTTGTATCCGGTTGTGTCCGACTCCATGCGGCGAGCCGGACCCTCGGAGAGAGCTGGAGGCGGCGCTGTGCACGGTGAGTACAAGGTTCCCGGCGGCAAGCTGGTCGTGGTGGACCTGGAGGTGGCGGGCGGGGCGCTGCGGAACGTCCGCGTCGCCGGGGACTTCTTCCTCGAACCGGACGAGGCGATCCTCGCGATCGACGCGGCTCTGGAGGGCGCCCCCGCCACCACCGACACCGCCGGGCTCGCGGCCCGGATCGAGGCGGCGCTGCCCGACTCCACGGTGATGCTGGGACTGAGCGCGGAGGGCGTCGCCATCGCCGTACGCCGGGCGCTGGCGCAGGCCACGGAGTGGAGCGACTACGACTGGCAGCTGATCCACGACGCGCCCCAGTCGCCCGCGCTGCACATGGCGCTGGACGAGGTGATCACCGCCGAGGTGGCGGCGGGGCTGCGGCCGCCGACCCTGCGGGTCTGGGAGTGGGACTCCCCCGCCGTGATCATCGGCAGCTTCCAGTCGCTGCGCAACGAGGTGGACCCGGCGGGTGTGGAGCGCCATGGCGTGGACGTCGTACGCCGGATCTCGGGCGGCGGCGCGATGTTCGCCGAGCCCAGCTCCACCATCACGTACTCCCTCGCCGTACCGCAGGCGCTGGTGTCGGGGCTGTCCTTCGCCGACAGCTACGCCTATCTGGACGACTGGGTCCTGGAAGCCCTCGCGGACATGGGCATCAAGGCCTGGTACCAGCCGCTCAACGACATCGCCACCGAGGTCGGCAAGATCGCGGGGGCCGCGCAGAAGCGGGTGGTCGGGCCGGACGGCGGGCCGGGGGCCGTGCTGCACCACGTGACGATGGCGTACGACATCGACGCCGACAAGATGCTGGAGGTGCTCCGCATCGGCAAGGAGAAGATGTCGGACAAGGGCACCCGGTCGGCGAAGAAGCGCGTGGACCCGCTGCGGCGGCAGACCGGACTGCCGCGCCAGGTGGTGATCGAGCGGATGATCGACTCGTTCCGCAGGCGTCACGGCCTCACCACCGGAAGCGTGACCGCCGCCGAGCTGGCCCGCGCCGAGGAGCTCGTACGGACCAAGTTCGCCACGCCGGAGTGGACGGCCCGGGTGCCGTAGGGCTACCCGGGCGGGTGGCACCCCGGGCGGGTGGGCGCCGCCGCATACTGGGTCGTATGGACAAGGCGGCGTCCGGCTCAGGAGTACGGGAACGGCTCGGCAGGAGCCTGTTCGCCCGGGTGGCGGGGCCTTCCGGGCCGGAGAACCGGGCCCGGATCCACCAGACCCCCGGCCCCCGCTGGTTCGGCCCGGACCGGCCGGTGCGGCGGGTGCACGGGGACGCGTCCATGTTCATCGGCGGGCTGCGCGCCCTGCTCCTCCAGTCGTTGCACCCCCTCGCCATGGCCGCCGTCGCGGGCCACTCGGGGTTCCGGGGCGACCCGTGGGGGCGGCTCCAGCGGACCAGCACGTTTCTGGCGGTGACCACGTTCGGCACGGCCGAGCACGCCCAGGAGGCGGTGGACCGCGTACGGTCCGTGCACGAGCGGGTGCGCGGGACCGCGCCCTCCGGGGAGCCGTACCACGCGGCCGATCCGCACCTCCTGTGCTGGGTGCACGTCGCCGAGGTGGACAGCTTCCTCCGCGCCCATCAGCGGTACGGGGAAAGGCCGTTGGACGCGGCCGGGTGCGACGGGTACATCCACGACATGGCGACGGTGGCCCACGCCGTCGGCATCCCCGACCCGCCGCACGACCGGGCGGAGCTGGCGGAACGCATCGCCGCCTACCGCCCGGAGCTGCGCGCCACCCAGGAGGCCCTGGACGCGGCCCGCTTCATCCTTCTGCACCCGCCGCTGCCCTGGCCGGTCCGCCCCCCGTACGCCGTACTCGCCGCGAACGCCGTGGCCGCGCTCCCGCCGTGGGCCCGGGAGCCGTTGCGGCTGCCCCGGGTGCCGGGGGTCGAGGAGGTGTGCGTACGGCCCGCCGGGAAGGCCCTGACCAGGACCATCCGGTGGGCGATGACCCCGCCTGCGGGAGGCTGAGCGCCGCCCGGGTGCCGATGGCCGCCGCGGGCAGGACGATGGAGGGGACCGTACGCGGGGGGCCCACGACGGGAGTCCCCGGTGGCACGCAGCGAATCGACCGACGTCCTCGTGGTGGGCGCGGGCCCGGTCGGCCTGACGCTCGCCGCCGAGCTGCGGCGGGCGGGGGTGGACTGCCGGATCGTGGACCGGCTGCCCGCCCGCCTGCCGTACGCCAAGGCGGTGGGCGTCCAGCCGCGCACCCTGGAGCTCTTCGAGCGGATGGGCCTGGTGCGGGAGGTGCTGGACGCGGCGGTCCCCCTCCGTGGCCAGCTGACGTACGTGAACGGGGCCGAGCAGGGCCGGGTGGAACTGGTCCTGCCGCCCGAAGTGCCGTACGGCTTCGCCGCGCTGCCGCAGTGCGACACCGAGCGCCTGCTGGAGGAGTTCCTCGGGCGCTACGGCACCGGGATCGAGCGGTCGACCGCGCTGGTGGCGTTCGCCCAGGATCCCACCGGGGTGACCAGCCGGCTCACGACGACATCCGGGGACGAGACGGAGGTCCGCTCCCGGTTCCTGGTGGGCTGCGACGGGGCGCACTCGGCGGTGCGCAAGGGGCTCGGGCTCAGCTTCGAGGGCGGTGCGTTCCCCGAGGAGTACATGCTCGCCGATGCGGAGGTGGGGTGGGATCTGCCGCCCGGGTACGGGGTGCGCTCGATGCACCGCGGCGAGGACGGGGCGATCGACGATCTACTGGTCTGCATCCCGCTGCCCGGGAACGGCCGCTACCGGATGTCGATGCTGGTGCCGCCGGAGCTGTCCGCCGCGCGGCAGGCGGAGGCGGCCGGGGCGGCGGGCGGCGGTGACGGGGTGGCGCACGGTCTGGAGGGCGGTACGGCCCCCGCGCTCCCCGACATCCAGAAGGTCCTGGACCGGCTGGCGCCGGAGCCGGTCACCGCTTCCGCGCTGCGCTGGTCGTCGGTGTTCCGGATCAGCCACCGGCTGGTGAACCGGTACGGGGAGGGCCGGGTGTTCGTCGCCGGGGACGCGGCGCACATCCATCCGCCGACCGGCGCCCAGGGCATGAACACCGGGATCCAGGACGCCTGCAACCTGGCGTGGAAGCTGGCGCCGGCCGTCGAGGGCGCGGCGGGGCCGCGGGTGCTCCCCGGTTACGACGCGGAGCGGCACCCGGTCGGCGAGGAGGTGGTCGGCCGGACCGTCCGGCACGCCGCCGAGGGGGTGCAGGCGGACCCGGCGGACCGGGAGACGCTGCTGCTGCGCGAGGCCCAACTCCTGGTCGGCTACCGGGAGAGCCCGCTGGTGACGCCCCTGGCCCCGGACGATCCGGCCCCGCTGCGGCCGGGCGACCGGGCCCCGGACTGCGGCGGACTCGCCGGGGACATCGCCGCCTACCCGGTGCGCCTCTTCGAGGTGTTGCGCGGCCGCGGGCACGTGCTGCTGGTGTACGGGGACCACCCGGCGGGAGACTCCGCCACCGATCTCGCCTCAGCGGCACGGGAGTTGACCGACGGCCGGGTGGAGACGCACCGGATCCTGCCCGCCGACGCCCCGGACCGATGGACGGGTATCCCGCATCACCACGACAGCCGGGGCGAGTTCGCGCGCCGGTACGGGGCGGTCGAGGGCGCGGCCTTCGTCGTACGCCCGGACGGATATCTGGCGGCCTGTCTCCAGCCGCCCAGGGTCGAGGCGTTGAAGGATGCTCTGCAGCGGGTCTTCGCCCCGTGATCGCGGCCGTCACGGTCAGTCGACGCTGACGACCACCGAGTGCCACCCGCTCGCCCCGTCCGGGACGGTCTTCGTGCGCTTCTCGGTCTGCGTCTCGCCCGTCCCGTCCGTGGCGCGGACGGTGAGGGTGTGACTGCCCGGCGTCGCCTTCCACGGGTAGGTCCACTGACGCCAGGTGTCGACGGTGGCCTGGTCGGCGAGCTGGGCCGGCCGCCAGGGGCCGTCGTCGACCCGGATCTCGACCTTCTCGATGCCCCGGTGCTGGGCCCAGGCCACCCCGGCGACCATGACCGTGCCCGCCTCGGGGCGCGCGAAGGGCTTGGGGGTGTCGATGCGGGACTGGGTCTTGATCGGGGCCTCCCGGGCCCATTCGCGCTTCACCCAGTACGCGTCGTAGGCGTCGAACGTGGTGAGCTCGATGTCCTCGATCCACTTGCAGGCCGAGACGTACCCGTACAGTCCGGGCACGAGCATCCGGACGGGGAACCCGTTGACGAACGGCAGCGGTTCGCCGTTCATGCCGACGGCGAGCATCGCGTCCCGGCCGTCCATGACGTCCTCGACGGGGGTGCCGAGCGTCATGCCGTCCACCGAGCGGGCGATGATCTGGTCCGCCTCGCCGCCCCGGGACGGCGGCTTCACCCCGGCCTCCTTCAGCAGATCGGCCAGGCGGACGCCGATCCACCGGGCGTGCCCGATGTAGGGGCCGCCGACCTCGTTGGAGACGCAGCACAGGGTGATCTCGCGTTCGATCAATGGCCGGTTCAGCAGATCCTGGTAGCTGAACTCCAGGTTCCTCCGTACGCCCTTGCCGTGGATGCGCAGCCGCCAGGTGTTCGCGTCGACCTTGGGGACCACGAGGGCGGTGTCCACCCGGTAGAAGTCGTCGTTGGGTGTGGTGAACGAGCTGATGCCGCGCGCCCTGCCGATCCCGGCGGGAGCACAGCCGAGGGCGCGCGGCATCAGCTCGTTCACCACACCCAACGACGACTTCTACCGGGTGGACACCGCCCTCGTGGTCCCCAAGNGCCGTTGAGCGCCCGGCCGACGGCTCCGGCGGCGGTGGAGGCGGCAGCAGCGGCGGTGGCCGCGATCAGGAAGCCCCGCCGGTCCCAGCCGCTCTCGCCCTCCTCCCCGGCGACCGTGCGCGGCCGGGTGAGCCTGCCGACGAGGACGTACAGCAGGATCGCCCCGGCCACCGCGCCGACCAGCGACGGCAGCCCGTCGGTGAACCCGGCGGAGTCCGGCCTGCCGACGGCGGCCGCCGTGCCGACCGCGCCGAAGACCAGCACGGCGGCGGAGCCCGTACGCCGGTGGCGCAGCGCCAGCAGGCCGACGGCGACGGCGAAGAGGGCGAGCGTGGCGACGATGCCGAGCTGGAGGACGATCTTGTCGTTCTCGCCGAACGTGCGGATCGCCCAGTCCTTCACCCCCGTGGGCGTCCGGTCGATGGCGGCTCCGCCGACCGCCGTGACGGGGCTCGCCTCGGGTCTGACGGCGGCCGAGACGAGTTCGGCGACGGTCAGCGCGGCGAACCCCGCGAGCAGTCCGCTCAGGGCGGCGAGGGCGGGGCGGGTCAGGGTGGTGCGGTTGATCCTCACGGTCCTCATTCGGAACCGGAAGGCCGCCGGATTGCTGCGAACCCCCGTACGGCTCCGCGATCCCACCCGTTCGGGGGGCTCACACGCGACCCGCCCCGGCCGGCACCAGGGCCGACCGGGGCGGTCACGGACGGGGGCGGCGCGGCCGCCCCCGGATCACGTCATCTCAGGCGAGGGACGCGATCGCGTTGTTGAACGTGGCGGACGGCCGCATGACCGCCGCGGCCTTGGCCGGGTCGGGCTGGAAGTAGCCGCCGATCTCGGCCGGGGAGCCCTGCACCGCGATGAGCTCGGCGACGATGGTCTCCTCCTGCTCGGCCAGGGTCTTGGCGAGCGGTGCGAACGCCTCGGCGAGCTTGGCGTCGTCGGTCTGCTGCGCCAGCTCCTGGGCCCAGTAGAGCGCCAGGTAGAAGTGGCTGCCGCGGTTGTCGATGCCGCCGAGGCGACGGCTCGGGGACTTGTCCTCGTTGAGGAAGGTGCCCGTCGCCCGGTCCAGGGTGTCGGCGAGGACCTGGGCCCGCGCGTTGTCCGTGGTGGTGGCCAGGTGCTCGAAGCTGACCGCGAGGGCCAGGAACTCGCCCAGGCTGTCCCAGCGGAGGTAGTTCTCCTTGACGAGCTGCTGGACGTGCTTGGGAGCGGAGCCGCCCGCGCCGGTCTCGAAGAGGCCGCCGCCGTTCATCAGCGGGACCACGGAGAGCATCTTGGCGCTGGTGCCCAGCTCCAGGATCGGGAAGAGGTCCGTGAGGTAGTCACGGAGCACGTTGCCGGTGACGGAGATGGTGTCCTCGCCGCGGCGGATGCGCTCCAGGGAGAAGGCGGTGGCCTCGACCGGGGACTTGATGGAGATGTCCAGGCCGTCCGTGTCGTGGTCGGCGAGGTACGTCTTCACCTTGGCGATCAGGTTGGCGTCGTGCGCGCGGGTCTCGTCCAGCCAGAACACGGCCGGGTTGCCGGTGGCGCGGGCGCGGGTGACGGCGAGCTTGACCCAGTCCTGGATCGGCAGGTCCTTGGTCTGGCACATGCGGAAGATGTCGCCGGCGCCGACGGCCTGCTCCAGCACGACCGCGCCGCTCGCGTCGACGACGCGCACGGTGCCGGTGGCGGGGATCTCGAAGGTCTTGTCGTGGCTGCCGTACTCCTCGGCCTTCTGCGCCATCAGACCGACGTTGGGCACCGAGCCCATGGTGGCGGGGTCGAAGGCGCCGTTGGCGCGGCAGTCGTCGATGACGACCTGGTAGACACCGGCGTAGCTGCTGTCCGGGAGGACGGCGATGGTGTCGGCCTCGTTGCCGTCCGGGCCCCACATGTGACCCGAGGTGCGGATCATGGCGGGCATGGAGGCGTCGACGATGACGTCGCTGGGGACGTGCAGGTTGGTGATGCCCTTGTCGGAGTCGACCATCGCGAGGGCGGGGCCCTCGGCGAGCTCGGCCTCGAAGGACGCCTGGATCTCGGCGCCGACGTCCGGCAGCGAGCCGAGGCCCTTGAGGATGCCGCCCAGACCGTCGTTGGGGGTGAGGCCGGCGGCGGCGAGCTGGTCGCCGTACTTGGCGAAGGTGTTCGGGAAGAAGGCGCGGACCGCGTGGCCGAAGATGATCGGGTCGGAGACCTTCATCATGGTGGCCTTGAGGTGCAGGGAGAACAGCACGCCCTCGGCCTTGGCGCGGGCGACCTGCGCGGTGAAGAACTCGCGCAGCGCGGCGACGCGCATGACGGCCGCGTCGACGACCTCGCCCTTCAGGACGGGTACGGATTCGCGGAGCACGGTGGTGGTGCCGTCGTCGCCGTGCAGCTCGATGCGGAGCGTGCCGTCCTCGGCGACGACCGCGGACTTCTCGGTGGAGCGGAAGTCGTCGACGCCCATGGTGGCGACGTTCGTCTTCGAGTCGGCCGTCCAGGCGCCCATGCGGTGCGGGTGGGCCTTGGCGTAGTTCTTGACGGAGGCGGGGGCGCGGCGGTCGGAGTTGCCCTCGCGCAGCACCGGGTTCACGGCGCTGCCCTTGACCTTGTCGTAGCGGGCGCGAACGTCCTTGTCCGCGTCGGTCTGCGGGTCGTCCGGGTAGTCCGGAAGCGCGTAGCCCTGCTCCTGCAGCTCGGCGATGGCGGCCTTGAGCTGCGGGATCGACGCCGAGATGTTCGGCAGCTTGATGATGTTCGCGCCGGGCGTCCTGGCCAGCTCGCCCAGCTCGGCGAGTGCGTCATCGATACGCTGCTCGGCCTTGAGGTGCTCCGGGAAACTGGCGATGATCCGGCCCGCGAGGGAGATGTCACGGCGCTCGACCGTGACACCCGCGGTCGAGGCGTAGGCCTCGACGACGGGCAGGAACGAGTAGGTCGCCAGGGCAGGGGCCTCGTCGGTGTGCGTATAGATGATGGTCGAGTCAGTCACCGGGTGCTCCGCTCCACGTCTGCAACATTGCTTGACATCAAGATATCTCTTCGGCGTGCCGGGCTCCACAAGGCCCCCGCACGGCTTCGTGGCCGGGACGCCGGGCGGGCGAGCGGGGCCGTGACGGCGCGCTCACGGCGAGTGAGAACCTCCCGGCGGGCCCTGGGCACCGAACGTCAGCGTGAACAGCGCCCCGCCGCCCGGCGCCGCCCCCGCCGCCAGCTCCGCCCCGTGCGCGCGGGCGATCTGCCGGGCCATCGCCAGACCGAGACCCGAGCCGGGCAGGGCCCGCGCCGCCTCGGCACGGTAGAAGCGGTCGAAGACGTACGGGAGGTCCTCGGCGGGGATCCCCGGACCGTGGTCCCGGACGGTCAGCTCCAGCGATTCCCCGCTCCCGTAGGCGCTCAGCGCCACCTCCACCGGGGTGCCCGGCGGGCTGAACTTGGCCGCGTTGTCCAGCAGGTTCGTGAGCAGCCGGGCCAGCCGCGCCGGAACCCCGGGCCGGACCGCCCCGGCGGCGCTCGCCCCCGCCTCCCAGAGGAACGGGGTCCGCGGCCAGTGCGTCCGGGCCAGGGCCACCGTGTGCTCCGCCACCTCCGCGATCCGCACATCCTCCAGGAGCGGCAGCGGCTCCTCGTCCCGGGCCAGCTCGATCAGATCGTTGACCAGCCCGGTCACCTCCCGGATGCCCCGCCCCAGCGCCCCCGACGCCCGCTCGCGCTGCGCGGGCGTCAGCCGGTCGCCGCGCGCCAGCAGCTCCGCGTTGGTGCGCAGCGCGGTCAGCGGGGTCCGCAACTCGTGCGAGGCGTCCGCGACCAGCCGGCGCTGCGAGCTCACCGACTGCTCCAGCTCCCCGAGCATCGTGTTGAAGCTGGCCGCCAGCCGCGTCACCTCGTCCTGGCGGCCCGGCGGGCCCGGCGGCAGCTCGATGCGGTGGCGCGGGTCCCGCGTCGCCGCGATCCGCTCGGCGGTCGAGGTCAGCCGGGCCACCGGGGCCAGGCCCGTACGCGAGACGGCGTACCCGAGCAGGCCCGCCAGGAGCACCCCCGCCCCGCCGACCGCCGCCAGCAGCACGGCCGCCTGCCGCACGCCCTTCTCCACCGGGTCCGCCCGCAGCGCCACCTGGAGCGCCCGCCCGTCCCCGAACGGCGTCGTCAGCATCCGCAGCGGCTGCCCGAAACGGCTGACGTTGCTGTAGTACGGCGCTCGCTTCCCGGCCGCGACCTCCCGTACGGGGGTGGAGACGGGCAGCAGGTACGCGGCGTCCGGGTCCGCCGCCGGATCGGCCGGGACGATCTGGGCGCAGGCGGGCGCGGAGAGGTAGCGGCACTCGCCCGCCACGGTCTGCGGGCCCTCGCCCCGGTTCTCCTGGACCACCCGGGTCGCGGACTGGGTGAGGGACAGGTCGAGCTGGTGCAGCAGCTCGTAGCGGATGACGAAGAAGGCCGCCGCGCACACCCCGACCGCGACGAGCGCCACCGCCGCCGAGGCCGCCAGCGCGAGGCGCGTACGGAGCGGCCGCCTGCGCCGCCAGCGGGCGCCCAGCCGCCGCACCCCGCTCACGCCACGTCCAGCCGGTAGCCGAGCCCGTGCACGGTGTGGACGAGCCGCGGCTCGCCACCGGCCTCCAGCTTCCGCCGCAGATAACCCACGTACACCGCCAGCGAGTTGGAGTCGGGACCGAAGTCCTGGCCCCAGACCCGCTCCAGGATCACCTCGCGCGCCAGCACCTGGCCCGGGTGGCGCAGCAGCAGCTCCAGCAGGGCGGCCTCGGTACGGCTGAACTCCACCGGCCGGCCGCCGCGCCGCCCGGTCCGCGTCACCGGGTCCAGCGTCAGGTCCGCGTAGGCCAGGTCCCGGTCCGGGGCGGGCGGCGCGGCCCGCCGCAGCAACGCCCTGACGCGCGCGACCAGTTCGTCGAGCGCGAACGGTTTCACCAGATAGTCGTCGGCCCCCGCCTCAAGACCGTCCACCCGCTCGCTCACCGATGACAGCGCGGTCAGCACCAGCACCGGCGTCCGGTCCTCCATCGCCCGCAGCCTCCGGCAGACCGCAAGACCGTCGAGCACCGGCATCATCACGTCCAGCACCAGAGCGTCCGGCTCCCAGTCGGCCACCGCCGACAGCGCCGCCAGGCCGTCGCCGACGCCGCGGACCTCGTACCCCTCGACGCTCAGCCCGTCCTCGACGGCGGCCCGTACGTCCGGCTCGTCCTCGGCCACCAGAATCCTGCCCGTTCCGCGCATGCCACGCGTGCCACTCCTGCCGCTCATGGCTGAAGCCTGCCAAACGGGACTCTTAGAACCCTCTTAAGCCGCTTCCCGAGAGTGGCGGCCATGCGCACACCACTCTCCGTCGTGATCGGTGCGGGCGGCACCGGCGGCCACATCTACCCGGGTCTCGCCCTCGCCGAGGCCCTGCGCCGCGCCGACCCGGACGCGGCCATCTCCTTCATCGGCACCGAACGCGGTCTGGAGACGACCCTGATCCCGGCGGCCGGATACCGGCTGCACACCGTCGACATGATCCCCTTCGACCCCGCGCTCGGCGCGAAACGCTTCCTCCTTCCGGCCGCCCTCCTGCGCTCGGGTGCCCAGGCCCGTTCGGTCCTGCGCACCCAGAAGGCGCAGGTCGTCGTCGGAATGGGCGGCTACCCGAGCGCCCCGGCGATCGTCGGGGCGAAGATGGCCGGGCTACCCAGCGTGATCCACGAGTCCAACGCGGTCCCCGGCCGGGCCAACCAGTTCGCCGCCCGGCTCACCGAACACCTCACCGTCGCCTTCGACGGCAGCCGCGCCCATCTGTCGGGCGGCGAGCGGGCGCGGACCGTCGGCATGCCGATCGCGGCGTCGCTGGCCGCCCTGGACCGGCCGGCCCTGCGCGAGGAGGCCCGGCGCGCCTTCGGAATACCCGAGGGGGCGCGGGTCGTCCTCTTCAACGGCGGCAGCCTCGGCGCGGCCCGGCTCACCGCCGCCGCGGTGGACCTCGCCGCCCGGTGGCGGGGCCGCGGGGACGTCCACCTCCTGATCAAGACGGGCCCGGCCGCGCTCGCCGAGACCGGGCGGAAGCTGATCGACGCGGGCGTGGGGCCTGTCGCCCAGGCGGTGCCCTACCTCGACCGGATGGACCTCGCCTACGCGGTGGCCGACCTGGTGGTCTGCCGGGCGGGCTCGGCCACGATCGCCGAACTCGCCACGACCGGGGTGCCCGCCGTCCTCGTGCCCTACCCGCACGCCCCCGGCGACCACCAGACCCACAACGCCCGGGTCCTCTCCGACGCGGGCGCGGCCCACCTCGTCCCCGACGCGGAGACCACCGCCGACCGCCTCGCCGAGATCGTCGACCCGCTGCTCGCCGACCCCGCGCGGCTCGCCGTGATGGGGCGCGCCGCCGACCCCGGCCACCACGCCCGCGCCGCCGACCTGCTCGCCGAAACCGTCATCCGCATCGCCGGACAGCCCACCAAAGCAAGGGAGTTCACCTCATGAACAGCGCCACCGCCGACATGAACAGCACCGCCGTCGACTGGACCGGACGTACCGTCCTCGTCACCGGGGCCGAGGGCTTCATCGGCTCCACCCTGGTGGACCTCCTCGTCGAACGCGGCGCGCGCGTCAAGGCGTTCGTCCACTACAAGCCCTACGCCGACAAGGGCCACCTCGCCCGCTACCTCGACGACCCGCACGGCCCGGTCGAGTTCATCGCCGGGGACGTCGGCGACGCGGGCCGCGTGATGGACGCCGTCGAGGGCTGCGACACGGTCTTCCACCTCGCCGCCCTCATCGGCATCCCCTACAGCTACGACTCCCCCGGCGCCTACGTCCGGACCAACGTCGTCGGCACCGAGAACATCGCCGAGGCCTGCCGCCGCCACTCCGTCCGGCGCCTCCTGCACACCTCCACCAGCGAGGTGTACGGGACCGCCCTGACGGCCCCGATCAGCGAGGACCACCCCCTCCAGCCGCAGTCGCCCTACTCCGCCTCGAAGATCGGCGCGGACATGATGGCCCTGTCCCACTGGCATGCCTTCGAGCTGCCGGTGACGGTCGTACGGCCGTTCAACACCTACGGGCCCCGGCAGTCGGCCCGGGCCGTGATCCCCACGATCCTCGCCCAACTGCACGCGGGGGCACGGGAGATCCGCCTCGGTTCGCTGACCCCGACCCGCGACTTCACCTACGTCACCGATACCGCGGCCGGATTCCTGGCACTGGCCGGCTGCGACCGGGCGCTGGGAGAGAGCGTCAACCTCGGTACCGGCCGGGAGATCTCGGTCGGGGACCTCGCGAAGGCCCTCATCACCGCCTCCGGCCGGGACGCCGAGATCGTCGTGGACCCGGCGCGGCTGCGGCCCTCCGGCAGCGAGGTCCACCGCCTGCTCTCCGACAACACCCGCGCCCGCACCTGGGCGGGCTGGGAACCCGAGGTCGGCCTGGAGGAGGGCCTGGAACGGACGTCCGCCTGGGTGGCGGAGCATCTGCACCTCTTCGCGCCGGGGCGCTACCAGGTCTGAGCGGTAGCGCCGGGGGCCCGGCCGGGATCCGCCGGGCCCCACGGCCGGAGCATGGAATCACGTGTGTTTGAGAGCACCGATCGGGGAGAGAAGCGGAATCGACGTGCTTAGGCAGACAGGCACACTCACGGGAGCGGCATGGGCCGCCGTGAGGTGTTCCCTGTCGGTGCCCTCCCGTGTTGTCCATGAACACCAGTAACCGGGAGACTCTCGTGCCGACCACAACGCAGCGCTCTCAGCTCTCCACCGCCCCGGAACACGGCAGGCCCGCCGCTCCCGCGGCGCTTCCGCGGATCGATGACCCCGGGAAGATCGCGCCGAAGGACGCACGGACCCTGGCGGTTCTGTTCTTCGAGCAGTTGCAGGTACTGGAAGAGGGCACACACGAGTACCAGTACGCCCGGAACACACTGATCGAGATGAACCTCTCGCTGGTGCACTTCGCGGCGAAGCGCTTCCGCAACCGTGGCAGCGGTGAGATGGAGGACATCATCCAGGTCGGCACGATCGGCCTGATCAAGGCGATCGACCGGTTCGAGCTGAGCCGGGAGGTCGAGTTCACCTCGTTCGCCATCCCGTACATCGTCGGGGAGATCAAGCGGTTCTTCCGCGACTCGACATGGGCCGTCCACGTCCCCCGCCGTCTGCAGGAGCTGCGCGTGACCCTGGCCAAGACCCGCGAAGCGCTCGCCGGCCGTCTCGACCGCGAGCCCACGGTCGCCGAACTGGCCCGGCATCTCGAACTCACCGAAGAAGAGGTCGTCGAGGGGCTCATAGCCGCCAACGGCTACACGGCGGGCTCCCTCGACCTGCCCATCGGCGCCGACCAGAACAGCGCCGAGACGGTCACCTACGGCGACATCAAGGGTGACGTCGACCCGGCCATGGAACTGGTCGAGGACCTGCACACCCTCGCTCCCTTGCTGGAGCAGCTGGACGAACGGGAGCGGGAGATCGTCTCGATGCGGTTCGGCCGGGAGATGACGCAGGCCCAGATCGGCGAGCACCTCGGCATCTCCCAGATGCACGTCTCCCGGCTGCTGTCCCGGCTGCTCACGAAGCTCCGAAAGGAGATGCTCACCGAGAAGTGACCTCGGGCGGCGACGGGCCGGCCGCCCGGGCGAGAGCATCGTCCGTCAGACCGGCGGGCGGTGCTCGAACCAGCGCAGGTCGTCCTCCAGTTGGGCGGCGAGCGCGATCAGCCGCTCCTCGCTGCGGGAGGGGCCGAGCAGCTGGGCCCCGACCGGGAGGCCGGAGCGGGTGAAGCCGGCCGGGACGTTCACCCCGGGCCAGCCGAGGACGTTCCACGGCCAGGCGTAGGGGCAGGCGGCGGCCATCGCGACGTCGGTGCGCCAGGCGCTCAGGTCGTCGAACCTGCCGATCCGGGGCGGCGGCGCGGCCGTGGTCGGGGTGAGGAGCACATCGAACCCGGAGGCGTCGAAGAGGGCGCCGATCCTGCGGTGCTGGCGCACCTCGCGGGCGCGGGCGGCCCGCACCACCCGCCCGCCGAGCCGCGTCCCGGTGCGCAGGGCGCTGCGGGTGCGCGGGTCGAGCAGGGCCGGTTCGGGGTGCCGGGCGGCGAATTCGGCGATGCCCACGGTGGCGCGGGGCACGAAGGCGAGGCCGATCAGCCCGTACCGGGGGCGGGCTTCCTCGACATGGTGGCCGAGCCGGGCGAGGGTGTCGGCGAGAGCGGTGACGGCCCGGCGCACCTCCGGGTCCGGTCCGGCGCCGGTGAGGGTGAGCGGGGGACGCCAGGCGAGGGCGATGCGCAGACGGCCCGGGTCGCGGCGGGCGGCGTCGGCGGCGCGCACGGCGGGCGGGCGGTGGAAGTCCTCGGGGTGGGCCCCGGACACGGCGTCCAGGAGCAGCGCGGCGTCGGCGACCGTACGGGCGAGAGGGCCGTTGACCGTAAGACCCTGGAAGGAGTCGCTGTGCGGGTGGACCGAGATGCGCCCGCGCTGCGGTTTGATGCCGACGAGATGCGTCCACGCGGCGGGGATGCGCACGGACCCGGCGCCGTCCGAGCCGAGGGCGGCGGGGACGAGCCCGGCGGCGACGGCGGCGGCGGAACCGCCGGACGAACCGCCCGGGGTGTGCGCGGTGTTCCACGGGTTGCGGGTGGCGCCGAAGGCGGTTCCCTCGGTGAAGGGCCACTGGCCCAGTTCGCAGGAGTTGGTCTTGCCGACGACGACGGCTCCGGCGGCGCGCAGCCGGCGGACCGCCTCGCTGTCGGACGCGACCGGGGGCAGGTCGCCGTCGCAGCCGAAGTGCGTGGGCAGGCCCGCCACATCGGTGTCGTCCTTGACGGCGACCGGCACGCCCAGGAGCGGCAGCCGCTCCCCCGCCGCGAGCCTGCGGTCGGCCTCCGCAGCCTCGGCGAGGGCAGCCTCGGCCCGCAGATGGCGGAAGGCGTTGAGGGTGGGCTGTGTGGCCTCGATCCGAGCGAGGGCGTCGGCCACGAGTGCGGTGGAGGTGGCGGTGGCGTCGGCGAGCCGGCGGGCGCTCTCCGCGAGTCCGGGGAGCGGCGACGGGACGGGGGCCGCCGGGCGATGGCCGCGACCGGATTCCCGTACGGCCGGGCCGGTCTGCTCGGTGGGTCCCGCTTCGGTCGGCTCCGCTTCGGTGGACTCCGCTGAGGACATGGGCGTGCCGCCTCCCTCGTGTCGCGGGGCCGGCCGGTCGTCCCGGCTGCGCCCACACGTACTTACTGGAGGGTAACGAGAGGAGGCGGCATGCTCAACCGTTCGGGCCGCTCCAGCCGCTGCGCGAATGGCCGGTGCGGCCGGTGTTGCCGGTTCTCACAGCTCCGGCATCACGGGCGGACGTGGATCTCGCCGATTCCGGTGCCGATCTTCCCGCAGTGGGCGGTGGACTGGCCGGACTCGCCTGGCCTGAGGGTGACGTGGTTGCCGTCGACGTCCGGGGCCCAGCCGCAGACGAGATGGACCCAGAAGGTCTGCGTCTGGCTGCCGTTGTTGCGACAGAGCGCGAAGCCCGTGTACTCGTCGATGGCGTGCTTGCCGGTGTCGCAGGACAGGCCGGGCGGGATCGCGGCCGGGGCGGCGGACGCGGTCGCCGACGTGACCGAAACCCCCAGCGCGGCCACCGTCGCCGTGGCGGCGAGCGCCCGCAGGACGGACCGGGAGCGCTTCCCCGCGACCGTGCCGCGCTTGCTCCTCGTCCCCGTGAACAGGTTCATCGATGGTCTCCTTCGTGCTGCGTACGTACGTGACCCCGGGCGGGATCACCGCAGCTTTGCCCACGCTCCGTGGTCGAAAACACCGTGGCGCTTCACTCTCCGTATGCGCGCCGGGCGGCGCCCCCGCTCCCGGCGTACGCTCGAATGTGCCGGTCATCCTGGTTCGCACGCCCTGACCGGGGCCTTTCCGAGGAGGCGACGTGAGCGGACACCGATGGGCCGCCCGGGCGGCCGCGGGTGCGGCGGCCCTCGCTCTCACCGTGACGGGTGGCGCCCTGGCGCAGGCTGACGACGACATCGACACGCTCCCCGCCGAGGAGATCGCCGAACGCGCCCGCGACGCCCTGGTCGACGTCCGGTCCCTGCATCTGAGCGCGCGCGGCAGCGTCGACGGGACCGGGGAGGACATGAGCATCGACCTCACGCTGGACCGCGAGGGGAACTGCGCGGGCGGGGTGGACATGGGCGACGACGGTTCGGTGGAGATCGTGAAGCGCGGCGACGACGTCTGGCTGAAGCCGGACGCCGCCTTCTGGAAGAACCATGTGCCGATCGGCGGTTCCACCTTCGACACGATCCTCGACGGCCGCTACATGAAGGCGTCGGCCGACGACCCCCGGCTGCTGGAGGTGACCGAGGTCTGCGACCTCGACACGTTCCGCGAGCTGGTCACCGACAACGTCGGCACCGACGGCCTCGACACGCTGACGAAGGGCGCGAAGACCGACGTGAACGGCGCGCCGACCGTCCCGGTGACCCGGGCCGAGGGCGGTGAGCGCCTGACGGCCTACGTGGCCGCCGAGGGCACGCCGTACCCGGTGCGGATCACCGTGCGGAACGCCGACGGGGAAGGGACCGTGGACTTCTCCGGATTCGACCGGCCGGTGCCCACGGCCACTCCCTCGGCGGACGAGACGGTGGACGTCACGGCTCTGCTGGGCCGCAGCATCAAGCCGGTGTAACCGGCCGGGTCGTCGACCGCCGCGTCAGCGCCACGTACAGCAGCAGCGAGGAGGCGAGCCCGACCGCCCAGCCGTAGTCGGCCAGCGGCTTCAGGAACGGGATCAGGCCGTCGGCGGGGAACGGGCCCTTGCCGGGGGCCGAGTGCGATCCGCCCACCGCGAGGACGCCGCCGACCGCGAAGGCCACCACCGCCCGCCAGTTCCAGCCGCTCCGGTACCAGTACCGGCCGCCCGGCCGGTAGAGGTCGGGCAGATCGAGGACGGTGCGGCGGACGATCCAGTAGTCGGCGATCAGGATCCCCGCCACCGTACCGAGCAGGCCGCCGACCAGGCCCAGCCAGGTGAAGATGTACAGCTCGGGCGTCTCGGTGAGCTTCCACGGCATGATGACGACCCCGATCACGCCCGTGATCAACGCCCCGGTCCGGAAGCTGATGAGCTTCGGCGCGAGGTTCGCCAGGTCGTACGCGGGTGAGACCACGTTCGCCGCGATGTTCACCGAGACCGTCGCGATCAGCACGGTGACCAGTCCGAAGACCAGACCGAAGACGTTGTCCGTCCGGGCGACGAGCTGGACCGGGTCCCAGAGGGCCGCCCCGTACACCGCCTGCGACCCGGAGGTGACGAAGACGGAGAGCAGGGCGAAGAACGTCATCGTGGTCGGCAGCCCGAGCGACTGGCCCCAGATCTGGGCGCGTTGGCCCGCGCCGAAGCGGGTGAAGTCGGGGATGTTGAGGGAGAGCGTCGACCAGAAGGCGATCATGCCCATCAGCGAGGGGAAGAAGACCGGCCAGAAGTCGGCGCCCCAGCCGAGCGCGGACGGCTGGTCCAGCAGCGGACCGAAACCGCCCGCCTTGGCCGCGACCCAGATGAGCAGCACGACCGCGCCGACCAGGACGAAGGGTGCCGCCCAGTTCTCGAAGCGGCGCAGGGTGTCCATCCCCCGGTAGATGATGGCCAGTTCGAGGGCCCAGAAGAGGACGAAGCAGAGCCAGAGCGTCCACGGCTGCCCGCCGATCTCCGCCGCGCCGGCCCAGCCGCCGAAGATCTTGCCGAGCAGCGTGAAGATGCCGACGCCGCCGATCCAGGTCTGGATGCCGAACCAGGCACAGGCGACGGCGGCCCGGATCAGGGCGGGCAGATTGGCGCCGCGCAGTCCGAAGGAGGCACGGGCGAGCACGGGGAAGGGAATGCCGTACTTGGGCCCGGCGTGGCCGGTCAGCAGCATCGGCGCCAGCACGATCACATTGGCGAGCGCGATGGTGAACACGGCCTGTTTCCAGTCCATGCCGAGCGCCACCAGGCCGGAGGCGAGCAGCCAGGACGGGATGTTGTGGGCCATGCCGATCCACAGGGCCGCGAAGTTGTACGTCGTCCAGGTGCGCCGCTCCACGGGGACGGGCAGCAGGTCGTCGTTGGCGAAGCGGGGATCGTCGGGGAGCTGTCCGGGGGCGAGTTCGACGCGGCCGGACGTGGCGGCGGGCGCGGGTATCGCGTCCGGGGGCGGTGGGGTGG
>NZ_QWFA01000170.1 GCF_003501885.1 Streptomyces globisporus | reverse complement strand
GGGACAGCCCTGGCAGATCCCGGCCCCGCCTGCCCGCCCCTCGCTGCCCCCGCCCCTCAGAGCACGCCCTTGCGCCACTCCCGTACCAGCAGATAGCCCAGATACGCGCCGCCGATCGCCATCGTGTAGATCCCGACCGGCAGGTCGTCGAAAAGCGGCAGCTGCTGCGAGCAGAGGTCCGCGAGGACCAGCAGCAGACCGCCGGTCAGGGCGGAGAGCAGCAGGTGCGGGCCGGAGCCGCGGGTGAGGCGCCGGGCGATCTGGGGGGCGGTCAGGGCGATGAAGGCGATGGGGCCCGAGACGCTGACCGCGGCGGCCGAGAGGGCGATGGCCAGGAGCACGGCGAGGGTCTTGGCCTTCTTCGGCTCGGAGCCGAGCCCCTCGGCGATGTCGTCGCCCATCTCGCCGATGTCGAGCCGCCGCGAGATCAGAGCGGCGAGCGGGGCGGCGGCGGCCAGGACCAGCCAGACGGTCGTGGCGTCGGTCCAGGAGCGTGCGGTCAGGCTGCCGTTGACGTACGCAGTGAGGACGGACGCCTTGTCTCGCTCCAGGGCGTAGACGACGTACTGGGTGAGGGCCGCGCCCATCGCGGCCACCCCGATGCCCGCGATGACGAGCCGGGCGGGGTTGCGGAAGCCGGTGCCGGTGGAGACGTACACGAGGGCCATCGCGAGGAGGGCGCCGATGAGCGCGCCGACGGCGACCGGGACCGTGTCGGGGAACATCAGCGCGCAGCACGCGGCGCCCGCGCCGGCCCCGGCGGAGAGCCCGATGACGTCCGGGCTGCCGAGCGGGTTGCGGGTGACGGACTGGAACAGCGCGCCGGACAGGCCGAGCGCCGCGCCCACGCCGATGGCGACGGTGAGACGGGGCCCGCGCAGCCGGTTGAAGACGAACCGGTCCTTACCCTCGGCGCCCCCGACGAGGGCGGCGGGCAGGTCGGCGAGGTCGATGCCGAGGCGTCCCCAGGCCAGCGTCGCGACGGCGGCCGCGAGCAGGAGGACGAAGAGCCCGGCGCCCGCGAACACGGAGGCCCGGCGCATCGGTATCGCCACGGCGCTGCCGACGGTCAGATAGCCCCGGGGCGCCTTGCGGACGGGGGCGGTGCGGTCGGTGACGGTCATGAGGTGCCCCGCATCCTGCGTACGGCGATGAGCAGCGCGGGTGCGCCGATGAAGGCGGTGACGACGCCGACCATGAGTTCGGTGGGCCGCATGACGACCCGGCCCACCACGTCCGCGAGGAGCAGGAGGGTGGGGCCCATCAGGGCGGAGAAGAGGATCTGGGCGCGGAAGTCGACGCCGACCAGGGCCCGTACGACGTGCGGGACGGCGAGGCCGACGAAGGCGATCGGGCCGACGGCGGCGGTCGCGGCGGCGCTGAGCAGGGTGGCGGCGACCAGTCCGCCGCCCCGCGTGCGCCCGGGGTGCGAGCCGAGGGCGACGGCGGTCGCGTCGCCGAGGGCCAGGGCGTTGAGGCCGGGGCCGAGGGCGAGGGCGAGGAGGAAGCCGGTGGCGGCGAACGGCAGGACGGACCAGAAGACGTCGAAGTCCCGGCCGCCGAGCGCTCCGACGACCCAGTAGCGGTAGCTGTCGAAGACCTGCGGTTTGCTGAGGGTCACCGCCTGGATGAACGCCATCAGGACGGCGGTGAGCACCGCTCCGGCGAGCACCAGGCGCACCACGCTCGTTCCCGTACCGGCGGAGCCGATGACATGGAGGAGGACGCCCGCGATCAGCGCTCCGGGCAGCGCCCACCACATGGTGTCGGTGGCGCCGGAGGCCCCGAGCCAGGCGGTCGCGGCGACGATGCTCGCGGAGGCGCCGGCGTTGATGCCGAGGAGGCCCGGTTCGGCCAGCGGGTTGCGCGAGACGCCCTGCATGAGGGTGCCCGCGACCGCGAGGCAGACCCCGGCGAGGACGCCGAGGACGGTGCGGGGGTAGCGGCTCTCGATGATGGTGGTGATGTTGGGATCGGCGGTGCCGCGCAGGACGTCGAGGACATCGCCGAACGACGTGGAGCGGCTGCCGAACATGACGCTGGCGCAGAGCGCGAGTGCCAGCGCGGCCAGGCCGAGGAGCAGGAGGAACGCCGACCGAGCGGCGCCGGTACGGGAGGTACCCGCGCCGCTCGGGGGTGCGACCGTGGTGGTTGCCATGGGAGTGGAGTGTGCCTTGTGGGCTCGGCGGTCCGGATACCCGGCCGGGGTTACTTGCCGGCGGTCTCGACGGCCTTGTCGATGAGCGGCAGGTAGCGCTCGATCGTCCACGGCACGGTCAGCGGGTTGATGATCGAGGAGGCGGTGACGAAGGAGTTGTCGTTGCTCGCGACGACGGCGCCCTTCTTGATCGCGGGGATCTCGCCGTACAGCTTCTGGCCCTCGATCTCCTTGCGGTTCTTCTCGTCCGTGTAGAACGTGAAGACGAGGTCGCTGTCCTTGAGCTTCTCGGCGTTCTCCAGGCCGATGAGGGCCGAGTCGGTGCCGGGGGTCTCCTTGAAGCCGTTGACGACCGGGTCGACCTTCAGACCGAGCGAGGAGACCATCTTGACGCGCTGCTCCTCGGGCTTGAAGACGCCGAGGGTGCCGGGGCCGGAGTTGTAGATGTACGAGAAGGTGACGTCCTTGTAGTTCGGCCGGGTGGCCGCGGCGTCGGCGAGCTGCTTCTCGATCTTCGTCTTGAGACCGTTCGTGTCCTCGGTGCGGCCGAGCGCCTTGCCGATGATGTCGATCTGCTGGTCCCAGTCGGTGCTCCAGGCCTGGTCCGGGTAGGCGACCGTGGGGGCGATGTCCTTGAGGACGTCGTACTGCTTCTGCGTGATGCCCGACCAGGGGGCGAGGATGACGTCCGGCTCCAGCTCGGTGATCGCCTCGAAGTCGATCTCCTCGCCGCCCGTGAACTGCTTCGGGAGCTTGTCGCCGGACTTCTTGACGGCTTCGTTGATCCACGGCAGGTAGCCGGACTTGTCGCTGCCCCACGGGTAGCTCTCGATGCCGACCGGCGTCTGGCCGAGGGCTATCGCGGTCTCGGCGGAGCCCTGGCCGAGGGTGACGATACGTTCGGGCTTCTCCTCGATCTTCGCGGTGCCGAGCGAGCTCTTGATCGAGACGGGGAAGGCGCCGCCGCTCTTCGCCGAGCCCTTCGCGCCGTCCTTCTTGTCGCCGTCGCCGTCCGAGGAGCAGCCGACCAGGGCGACGGCGAGAGCGACGGTGGTGGCCGTGGCGGCGAGAGTGTGGCGGCGCACGCGGGTGAAGCCGAGCATGGAGGGTCCTCAGGTTGACCGAGCAATGAAGGTTAGGCAAGCCTAAGCCAGAGGGGTCGGTGGCTCAAACACACCCCTCTCTCACCACCGGTCACGGGCGCGGCCCTCGGGGGCCGTCACTCCGGCAGGAGCCCCGAACCGGGGGGGGGGACGGAAACAGAAGCGCGACATAATCTCGCAACATTTGATCTTGCTCAAGATGATTGACCGGCAGACGAAAAGTTCCTTGCGTCGAGCGTGGGGCAGCGCCTCGGAGCCTGCCCGACGGAGCGGGTTTCGCTCCGCGTACTCCCCTACAGGGCAACGCCGTTGCTCACCGACGGCATGACGGACCCACCTCGGAAGGAGCCCGTTCCGAGATGTCCACGACCCCTTCGACCGACGGCGGCCCGGGCCTCGCGCCCGGCCCCTCCTCACGTGGTTCCGGTCGCGGGCACCCCTGACTTTCCGGGGGCCGCAAGGGGCGACGTGGCGGCGTGGGCGTACAGCGGAACGCAGGACACCCGTGCGCGGATCGTTATGGTCGGCGCCCTGAACGGACGGACTTTCATGCCGGGGGCTCGGGACCGCTTGGCCCACCCCGCACCTGCATGACGAGAGGGAAGGCGCGGAGCTGCTCGGCATCCCGTACGAGACGGTGCTCCAGACGGCGCTGATCCCGCTCGCGCACACGATCGGCACGGATTTCCGGCCGGGGCCCGGGGTCGCGGCGCAAGAGATCGCGCACTGGGACACCCGGTAGCGGGCGGGCCCACACCTCATTCCGGAGGTGCCGCTCTGGCTCCGATCCGGTTCCGCGTCGCCATCGCGGCCTGAGCCCACCGCAGCCCCGGAGGCCACGGCGGCTCTCCGGGGCTGCGGAGTCGCTCGGGCATGAGCAACTGCACGCGAGTGATGGCAATTGTGGGTGGGGTGCACGAGAGGCCCCCGGCGGTATCTCCGGGGGCCTCTCGCGTGCCCGCCGGGCCCTCGGGGGCCGCGGCGGGGTCTCGTGCGCTCCGTGGTGCCACCGGAGGCCGGGACGACCTATGCGGCGGCAGGCGGCTCCTGGTCATCCGCCGAGGCCGGAAGGTCGGGCCGCTTGAAGCGCTGCCACGAGACGCGGATGCGTCCGGCCGACTCGATTACCTCAGGGACCTGATCCAGAAATCCCTTGACCACGTAGAGCAGCACTGAGGCCACGCCAGCGATGGCGAGAATGGTGATGATGGCGGTGTCGTCCACCGATCCTGACCTTCCCTGTCATGGGTCGGATCGGGTGCGCAGGCAGCCTCGATCCGAACCCTACGGTTCGGACCGAGACACCCGCGCTGACACACGAACGCGCAAATGTTCTCGGGACAGACTGAACTGGCACAGTCTGTTTGGAGCAGTGAAGCAGCGCTACGTCTTCTCGCTGAGACTTGGCGCGTGTCGGGCCGGGAAGGGCCCCGCAAGCCTACGAGTGCGTGGCGTCTGAAGTCAGCATTGCGCTGACCCTCTCCACGTCCAGATGCCATGCGACCTCTGGACGCTCTCATTCTAACGCAGACGGCCGGGGGCGGCATAGGTGCAACTGCACGACATCCAAGCCGGGTTGGGCGTGATCCGGCCATTACGGGCTATCAACGCACAGACCACTCATTCGGCACTTATGATGCGCGGCATGACTACACGGAAACCCAACGCCGCCTGTGTGTGCGGCAGTTACTCGTTTGAGGTCCCGGTGCACGAGGACGTCAGCGGCGACAAGGTGTGGCAACTCAAGGCCACCGGGTGCGTCGCGACGACCCAGAACAGGTTCGCGCCGGGGCACGACGCCAAGCTCAAATCGCTGATCATTCAAGCCGGAGCCGGCGGCCACCAGGTCCGTCGAATCGAACGTGACAGGGTGGTGGCCAAGGACGCGTTGCGGGTGGCCGCCGACCTCGGCTGGGAGAACCTCGTGCGGGATGCCATCGCCCGGGGGAGCAGCTAGGCCGGCTGGCATCACAGCTCGCCCGGTGCGCCCTCGCCCTTGCAGCGGCGGCACATGCACAAGGGCCACCGGGTGTCGATCGGCGACCCGTCCGGCATGGACTCGAACGCGGGGTCGTACGTGTACACCCCCATGGTCAACCCGGCCACAGCGACTCCTCGTCCTCCGAAGCCGTCGATCCGGCGGCAGGTGGCCGCGATCGTGGAGGCACGCCTGGCCGACGGGACCTATCCGCCGGGCAGCCGCGTGCCGGGCATCGTTGAGCTGAGCGCCGAGTTCAACATCGCCACGTCCACCGGGCAGAAGGCGTTGGCGCACCTGCGCACGACCGGCGTCGTCCGCACCGAGCTGGGCTTGGGCACCTTCGTCGCCGACAAGTAGCAGACCGACGTGCGCGGTGCCCCGGAGAGATGTCTCCGGGGCACCGGCGCGCGGTCAAAGCACGCTGAACGTAGACAGTGCGGCCAGGCAGGGAATCATGGAGCCGGCGAACGCACCGCCGCCACAGAGGACTGCATTACCGATCGATGCTCCTGAGGTGTGGTTGATCCAGGTCGCCACGATGGCGACGATCACGGAGATCAACCAACACGCAGGTGAGGATCACGAGCAGCTTGACACCGAGACAGTTTCGCTTCCGACTTTCCCGTTTCGGGTGGCGGTCGGGGCGTGCGGCACGGAGCTCTCGGCCCGACCACCACGTATACAGACGTGTGGTCCTGCTGAGGCCGTGCCGACGTTTGGGCTCTCGGTGCCTTTCCAAGGCTGACTTGGACTACTTCACCCTCTGGTGACGCTCAGATGCGGGAGCCGGACCTCCACCTCGGCGGGGCCGCCGTCCGTGCCGCGCAGCGGGAAGGCGACGCGATGACGGCCGGAGCCGCCGGGGTCCAGCGGCGGACCCCGTCGGGGACGACAGCCCGCGAGGCCGACGATCCAATGAACGTAGCAGCGAAATCATCTGTCGGTAAACAATCTGGAGAGCAAGTAGCTTGGGCCGGCCGCCGCAGGAGTTGAGCGCGCAGTTGCGCATCGACCGGAGCGTGATGGTCGGTTGCATCGACGGCCTGGAGGACTCCGGTCTCGTACGGCGCGAGCACCACCCCCGGGACCGCCGGGCCTATGCGGTGACGCTGACCCCGGAGGCGGAGCCCGCGCTGGCGGAGGCGGAGGGCGGCGTGCCGCGGCTGCTGGACCGGGCCTTCGGCGCCCTGACGGCCGCCGAGCGACGGACCCTGAGCCGGCTCGTGGGGCAAGATCCTCGACGTGAGCTGAGCCCGGTCGACCCCGGCGGAGCGCGTCGAGGCAGCCCGCCCCGGCGGGGCGGGCGTCAGTGCCCGTGATCGGCGGACTCCCCGCTCTCGGGCGCGGGCTTCTCGGGAGCCGCGCCCCCGGCGTGCACCGTGAAGGCGGCCGTCCGGACCTTCCCCTCGTGCCGGAAGTCGAGGAAGAGGCGGTAGGCCCCCTTGCTCGGGGCCGTCGCGGTGAAGGAGACCTCGGGCCCGGACTCCGTACGCCCGTCGCCCGGTTCACCGTTCGGGTGGACGTGGAGGTACGCCAGATCCCCGGCGCGCAGCGCGACGAGGTGGCCGTATGCGCCGAGGTAGGGCTGCAGGTCGGTGACCGGCTTGCCGTCCTTCTCGACCTCCAGCTTCAGTTCGCTGCCCGCCCCGGGGCGCAGCGCCCCGTCGAGGGTGACCTCGTACCCGTCGACCGTCACCGTCCGCTGGGCTGTCGGCAGCGGCTCGGGGCGCGCGTCGCCGGAGACGGCCAGGTCGGCGCCCAGGGTGACGCCCTCGGCGTCCTTCCCGTCCGGGGTGAAGTCGGCGAAGACCCGGTAGCCGCCGGCCTCGGGAAGCTCGACGGGGGCGGACCAGGTGCCGTCGGCGGCCCGCTCGGGGTGCAGGTGCCGGTAGGTGGTGAGGTCGCTCGACGCCACGATCAGGTGCAGCTCCTTGCCGTGCTCGCGGCTGAACGCGGTCACGTTGCGGGAGGTGTCGTCGTCCACGACGGCGAAGCGCAGCTCGGCGGGCTCGCCCGCCTCGACGCGCGGGGTGTCGAGGTCGAGGGTGAAGCCTCCCTCCGAGACCTGCAGCCCGCCGGGAAGCTGGGACGCCTCCCCCGCACTCTCCTCGGCCGCCGGGCGCTCCTTCTCGCCGTGATTTTGCCCGCTCTCCTGGTGGGACGGCCCCTTCGGCGGGGCCGCGGGATCCAGCGCGCCGCCCACCGCGTACGCCGACCCGAAGGTCGCCGCGAGCCCCGCGGCGAAGGCCGTGATCTTGAGACCGGTCTGCATGGCCCACTCCCTCGTCAAGGCCGCCGGATCGCGACCACTCACCGTCCAAGATACCCCCCAGGGGTATGACGTCAACCCGGGGCGATCTTGCGGGGCGATGCGGGTGGCACGAAGAATGAGGCCCGCCGGTCCGGCGCAGCACGGGGAAGCGGGGGATTCATGGGGGCGTTCGTCGCACTACTGGCAGGGATCGGCGCGGTGTCCGCGTGGTGTGCGGTGGTGCTGATCCGGCGCGGGCGTCGCGGGGCCACCGAGAACGCGGACGGGCTGTTGATCGAGCAGGCGGCCCGGCTGCGGGCCCAGCAGTTGCGGAGCGAGGGGCGGGACTTCCGGGCCCACCCGCACGGCAGGCCGGGCTCGGGGCCGCGCCGCCACTGACCCCCACCGCTACCGATCCCCGCCGCCCGGCCGGGTTCGGTCGCCCGGCTACCGCACCCCGCCGCCCAGCGCGGCCAGGGTGCGCAGCAGGGTGTCGGTCTGCTCGTCCATCGGGAAGAACGACTCCACCGCGAGTTCCGAGAGGGTCACGTCGGCGGGGGCCCCGAAGGTGGCGATCGTGCTGAAGAACGCCATGTCGCCGAGTGGGGTACGGATGCGCAGCGGGACGACGATGCCGGTCGGGTCCACCGGTCCGGGGTCGACGTCGAGGTCGGCCGGGACCGGGTAGGCGGAGACCTCCTCGTACAGCTCCCGCAGGTCGTCGTGGCCGGTGGTGTCCACCTGGTGCCGCAGCCGGCCCAGCGCGTGGGCGCGGACCTGGGCGAAGTTCAGGCACTGCGAGGCGAGCCCCTCCGGGTGGAGGATCAGCCGCATCACGTTGCCGCCCGCCTCCGTCAGATGCGGCGGTACGGTGCCGAGCAGCAGGGACATCGCGTCGTTGCGGTCGACGATGTTCCAGATCCGGTCGATCGCGGCGGCCGGGTAGGGCTCGTGTCCGGCCAGCATCGCCCGGATCGCCGAGCGGACCATGGTCATCCGGTCGCTGTCGAGCGGCGACTCCCGGTAGGCGGGGGCGTAACCGGCGGCCAGCAGCAGGCCGTTGCGGTCCCGCAGCGGGATGTCGAGGTGCTCGGCGAGCCGGAGCACCAGCTCGCGGCTCGGGCGGGCGCGGCCCGTCTCCACGCAGGAGAGATGGCGGGTGGAGGAGTCGGCCCGCAGGGCCAGGTCGAGCTGGCTGAGCCTGCGGCGGCGGCGCCACGACCGGAGCAACGGGCCTATCCGGGGCAGCTCTTGGGTCTCCATGATCCCACCGTATCGGTGGATCACCGCCGGGGCGTTCTTGACCTGGGAGGTCATGGAGTCCCGGCCCCCGCGCATGGCACGGTGGCGTCGACCCGCCGCACGAAGGAGATCCGAGATGACGTACACCCTCGCCCCGTCCGCAGCGACGGCCCCGGACCGGGACACCTCCCGCTTCCTCCGCCTGGTGCTGCGGGTGGACAGCGTGAGCACCGCCGTGATGGGCCTCGTGCTCGTCGCGGCCGCCGCGCCGCTCGGCTCGCTGACCGGGATGCCGGTGGCGTTCGCCGTCGCGTTCGGGATCTTCCAGCTGGGCGGAGCGGGCTGCCTCGCGCTGATCGCGGGCTACCCGGTGATCCCGCCCGCCCTGGCCAGGACCGTCGTGGCGGTCAACGCCGTGTGTGCGGTCGGGTGCGTGGTGATCGCCTTCGCCGACTTCGTCCCGCTCAACGGGGCCGGAGTGGTGTTCCTGCTGATCGGCGCGCTGATCGTGACGGTCTACACCGCGCTCCAGTACACGGGGCTGCGGCGGATGACCGCGGCGACGGCCTGAGCGGGCGTCGCCGAGCCCACCGGCGGCTGTACGCGCCGTACGCGGCGTGGCGTCGCGGGAGCCGTCCGCGCCCTCCCTAGCGTGTCGGAGGCGGAGACCTCCGACGGCAGGACAGACACACCTCATGGCACCACGCACCCACTGGCTCTTCGGGGACCAGCTCGGCCCCCATTTCCTGGACCCGCGCCACGGCGGCCCGGACGCCCACGCCCCGCTCCTGATGATCGAGGCACGGGCCGTCCTGCGCCGGCGCCGTTTCCACCGGGCCAAGGCCCATCTCGTCCTCTCCGCGATGCGGCACCGGGCGGCCGAACTGGGCGACCGGGTCCGCTATGTCAAGGCACGGACCTACGCCGAAGGGCTGGCGGAGGCGGGTTTCGGCGGCGGGGGTGGCGGGGACGGCCGTCTGACGGTCTGCCACCCGACCTCCCGTGCGGCACTGCACTTCGTGACCGCCCGGGACAGCGTCGACGTGCTTCCGGCCCGGGGCTTTCTGCTGGCGCAGGAGGAGTTCGGGGCGTGGGCCGAGGAGCACGGCGGCGACCGGCTGCGGATGGAGGGCTTCTACCGATGGATGCGCCGGGAGCACGAGTTGCTCATGGACGGCGACGAACCGGCCGGCGGAACGTGGAACCTCGACCATGACAACCGCGAACCGCCGCCCCGGGGCGTGAAGACCTTGGACGTCCCCGCGCCCTACCGCCCGCGCGAGGACGAGATCGACGACGAGGTGCGTCGCGACCTCGACCGCTGGGAGCGGGACGGCGAGGTCACGTTCGTCGGCCGCGACGGCCCCCGCCGCTTCCCCGTCACCCGGCGGGAGGCGCTGGCCGCGCTCCGGCGCTTCGTCGCCCACCGCCTCGGCGACTTCGGGCGGTACGAGGACGCCATGCTCGCGGCCGACCCCGTGATGAGCCACAGCCTGCTGTCCGTCCCCCTCAACCTGGGGCTCCTGGACCCCGCCGAGTGCGTGGAGCGGGCCGAGCAGGCGTGGCGCTCGGGCGAGGCGCCGCTCAACAGCGTCGAGGGTTTCGTCCGGCAGATCGCGGGCTGGCGGGAGTACGTGTGGCACCTGTACTGGCACTTCGGCGAGGAGTACCGGCACCGCAACGCGCTGCGCCATCGGGCTCCGCTGCCCGACTGGTTCCTCGACCTGGACGCCGACGCGGTCACCGCGAACTGTCTGTCCACCGTGCTGGCCCAGGTCCGCGACACCGGCTGGACGCACCACATCCCGCGGCTGATGGTGCTGGGCAGCCGAGCCCTCCAGGACGGCTGGGAGCCGGCCGCCGTGACCGACTGGTTCCACCGGTGCTTCGTCGACGGCTACGACTGGGTGATGCTGCCCAATGTCGTCGGCATGTCGCAGTACGCGGACGGCGGCCGGATGACGACCAAGCCGTACACCTCCGGCGGCGCCTACATCAACAAGATGAGCGACCTGTGCGCCCCCTGCTCCTACCGCCCGACCGACCGCACCGGCGAGCACGCCTGCCCGTACACGGCGGGCTACTGGGCCTTCCTCCACCGCCACCGCGAGTCCCTGAGCTCCAACCACCGGATGGCCAGGGCGGTCAAGGGCCTGGACCGGCTGAAGGACCTCGACGGGCTCCTGGAGGAGATCATGGAGCGCGGCGACCGGGCGCCCTGAGGCCGGGGGGCCGGTGCTCAGCCCTCGGCCAGGTCGTCCGGTGCTGACCGGGCGAGACCGGCGAGGGTCGCGAGGGTCCGGGAGAGCACCTCCTTGGTGGGGGACGCCAGGCCGAGGCGGATCGCGTGCGGACCGCGGGGACGGCCGGCGGAGAACGCGGCGGCCGGGGTCACCGCGATGGAGTGCCGCGCGGCGGCGGCGACGAAGGTGTCCGAGCGCCAGGGGGCGGGCAGCTCCCACCAGAGGTGGTACGAGGACGGGTCGCTGCGGGTGCGGAAGTCGCCGAGGTGCCGGCGCGCGATCTCCTGACGCGCCCCGGCCTCCCGCTGTTTGGCCCGTACGAGCGTGGCGACGACCCCGTCCTCCTGCCACCGCACCATCGCCTCCAGGGGGAACCGCATGGGCATCCACCCGCCGGAGCGCACGGCCGCCGTGACCCGGCCCTCCAGCACGGCGGGGGCCACGGCGAACCCGAGGGACAGCCCCGGGGAGAGCCGCTTGGAGAGGCTGTCGACGAGGACGGTGTGCTCGGGGGCCCGCGCGGCGAGGGACGGCAGGCCGTCCCGGAGGAAGGCCCAGACGGCGTCCTCGATCGCGTGGATCCCCGATGTCAGCAGCACATCGGCCAGGTGGTCGAGCCGCCGCGCGGGCATGGTCAGCGACAGCGGGTTGTGCAGGACCGGCTGTACGTAGACGGCGTGCAGCGGTTCGGCGCGGTGGGCCTCCTCCACCGCCTCGGGGATCAGCCCGTCCTCGTCCATGGCCAGCGGTACGAGGGTGACGCCGAGCCGGGCGGCGATGGCCTTCAGCACCGGATAGGTGTACTCCTCGACGCCCAGCCGGGCCCCCGGCCGGGTCAGGGCGGCGACGGCGGCGGAGACGGCCTGCCGGCCGTTCCCGGCGAACAGGACGCGTCCTGGATCGGGCCGCCCGCCGCCCCGCACCAGGAGGTCGGCGGCCGCCTCGCGGGCGGCGGGCGTACCGGCGGGCCCGACCGGGCGGAGCACCGACTCCAAATCGTCGGAGCGGACCAGCTTCTCCAGGCCGGCGGCGAGCAGCCCGGCCTGTTCGGGGACGACGGGGTGGTTGAGCTCCAGGTCCACGCGGTGGGCGGCGGGCTCCGAGAGGGCCGGGGCCGGAACGGGAGCACCGGGCGCGGCCGCGACGAACGTGCCGCGGCCGACGTGGCCGACGGTGAGACCCCGGCGGGCCAGCTCCTGGTAGACGCGGGAGGCGGTGGAGTCGGCGATGGCGTGGAGCCGGGCGAAATCCCGCTGCGGAGGCAGGCGTTCCCCGGGGCCGAGCCGGCCGGACGCGATCTCCTCCGCCACGGCGTCCGCGACGGACCGGAAGTCCTTCACGGGCCTCACCTCCTTGGTCGGCCACATCGAAACACATCATTGCACCGAGTGCAATGTCCGCTATTGAACCGAGCTGAAGGGTGAACCTAGACTCGCATTGCACCGAGCCGCGCGGCCGGGACCGGACCATGGACCGAGGCATGAGCAGAGCGGCGGACAAGCATGGTTGAGCTGAGCGGAGTGCTGGGCGTCGCGATGATCGCCCTGGGCATGGTGCTCACCCCGGGGCCGAACATGATCTATCTCGTCTCCCGGAGCATCACCCAGGGGCGACGCGCGGGGGTGGTCTCCCTCGGCGGTGTGGCCGTGGGGTTCCTGGTCTATCTGGTGGCCACGAATCTCGGCCTGTCGGTGGTCTTCCTCGCGGTGCCCGAGCTGTACGTGGCGGTGAAACTGGCCGGGGCCGGCTATCTGGCCTATCTGGCCTGGACCGCCCTGAGGCCCGGGGGCGTCTCCGTCTTCGCACCGAAGGAGATGCCGCACGACTCGGCGCGCAGGCTGTTCACGATGGGCCTGATGACGAATCTGCTCAACCCGAAGATCGCCATCATGTATCTCTCCCTCATCCCGCAGTTCGTCAGCCTGGAGGCGGGAAACGTCCTCCTCCAGGGCTTTGTGCTCGGCTCCGTCCAGATCGTGGTGGCCCTCACCGTCAACCTGGGCATCGTCCTCGCGGCGGGGGCGATCGCCGTCTTCCTCGCCCGGCGCCCTTCCTGGCTCCGCGCCCAGCGCTATCTGATGGGAACCGCTCTGGGCCTTCTCGCGGTGTCGGTCGCGACGGACACCTCGGCACCGGCGGCCTCGGGCTGAACGACCGTCCGGGGTCGGAAAGTCGTCGGGGGGGGGC
>NZ_QWFA01000017.1 GCF_003501885.1 Streptomyces globisporus | reverse complement strand
CACCCGGCCCCACACCCATCCCTTCCCCTCGTCACCGCGTCTTTCAGGAGGTTCCATGCGCACCCCGTTCCGCTCCCGACGTACCGTTCTGACCGGCGGCGCAGCCGCCCTCGTACTCACCCTGGCCATCAGCCCGACCGCCACCGCGGACACCAGCCGATCCTCGCGGCAGGGTGGTTCCCTGGTGCTCGTCGGCGGCGGCCTCAAGGAGGACAACACCCAGGTCTACGGTGAGATCATCGAGCGGGCCGGCGGCGCCCGCGCCCGCATCGGCGTGATCACCGCCTCCTCGGTTCCCGCCAGCCAGGACCCGTACGCCGACGACCCCGACAAGTGCAGCAACTCCGCGTGCAACGGGGCGTACTACTCCGAGGTGTTCGAACGGCACGGCGCGGCTGATGCCCAGTGGATCCCCGTTGATCTCGACCACATCGCGAACGCCGACTCGGAGGCCGTCGTCCGGCAGGTCAACTCCATGAGCGGATTCTTCTTCGGCGGCGGGGACCAGTCCCACTACCTCACCACTCTCCTGAACGGGGCCGCACACAGGGACTCCAAGGTGCTGGCGGCCATCCGCGCCAAACTGGCGGCTGGAGCCGTCGTGTCAGGTTCCAGCGCCGGGGCGCAGATCACCGCGGGCGCCCACATGGTGACGGGCGGCGAGTCGTACGAAGGGCTGCGGGACGGCAGCAGCCCCGGCTACTTCGAGGACGCGACACGCCTCGGGTACGAACCGGAGGGCGGTTTCGGATTCCTGCGCTCCGGACTGATAGACACCCACACCGGGGCGTACGGCCGCGAGGGCCGGGTGATGCGGCTGGCCGTCGACACCGGGCACGACCGGGTGTACGCGCTGGAGGAGAACACCGCCCTCCTGGTGGAGCACCCCGGCGGACCGCGCGAGCGCGTGCGGGTGCTCGGACCGCGCGGCGTAGCCGTGTTCGACCTGCGGCGGGCTCGCGTCCACGAAGGGGCGAAGACCGCCGGACGAGGCGTCGACGGGAATCGTGCCACCTGGTCGCTGAGCGGTGTGCGCTACGACTATCTGACGGACGGCGACCGCTACGACCCCCGGCTCCGGCTCACGCTCCCGGCCTACGGGAAGCGCCCCCTCGCACCCCGCTCGACCACGCCCGTTCCTGCCAACACCGACGTCTTCCACTCCGCGGCCAACCCCGCAGGCGCCCCGTACTCCTTCCTGACCACCGCCCGCGCCCTGGCGGCCACCGCCGCCCAGCGCACGGCCGAGGCCACGAGCTACGAGGACGGGCCGCGCTTCACGGTCACCTTCGCGAAGTCTCCGGGGTTCACCGCGTGGACCGGTGACGGCGCAACCCCGCAGACCCTGACCGGGCTGAGCGTCCACGTATCCGACCGGTAGTCATGAGGGCGCCCTTCCCGGCGGGACCGGTCGACAGAGGCGGCAGGTCCCGCCAGTAGGCTCCCGGAGAACCCGCACATCTCAGAAGGGAGCCGGACAGATGGCCTCAGCGACGCTCGCCGACGACATCCGGCAGAAGCTGGGCACGCTGAGCCCGGCCGAGCGCAAGGTCGCCCGCGTGATCCTGGCGGGCTACCCGGCGGCCGGGTTCGAGACGGTCGCGGTGCTCGCCGAGCGGGCCGCCGTCAGCGCGCCCACGGTGATCCGCTTCGTCAACCGACTCGGCTACCAGGGCTTCCCCGACTTCCAGGCCGTCCTGCGCGAAGAACTCGACGCGCGCAACGCCTCCCCGCTCTCCCTCTACGAGTCGGCCGGCTTCGGCCGGAGCGAAGCGGACGAGGGCAGGGACGAGGGCACGCCGGACGACGGCACGCGCCGAAGGACGCAGGAGGACGCCGGCCCGGACTCGGCGCTCCTGCGGCGCGGCAGCCAGGTCTTCACCGGGGCCGTCACCGCCACCCTCGCCGAACTCCCCCCGCACGACTTCGAACACGCGGTACGGCTCCTCTCGGACCGGAAGCGCCGCATCACCCTGGCCGGTGGCCGTTTCACCCACCTTCTCGCCCAGTACCTCGGCCTGCACCTGATGCAGCTGCGGGACGACGTGCGGTTCCTGCCCGACCGTGATGTCGAACGCACCGCGGTCCTCGCCGCGCTCACCCGGCGCGACGTGCTGGTCGTCTTCGACTACCGCCGCTACGAGAGCGACAAGACCACCATGGCGGCACTCGTCCAGGAGCAGGGCGGCAAAGTGGTCCTGTTCACCGACACCTGGCTCTCCCCCGCCGCACCGCACGCCGAGGTCGTACTGCCCAGTCGGGTCACGGCGCCCTCCCCCTACGACAGCCTCGTGCCGACCCTCGCCGTGCTGGAGACCGTCGTGGCGGGCGTCATCAAGGCACTGGGCGACGAGGCCAGAAAGCGCATGCAGCACGGCGAGGACGTCGCACGGCGGGCAGGGCTCTACTGAAGCGGCGCCGGTGACAGGAATCCTCGCCATGCCGGGGTGTCCCGATCTCATCTGGACCGACGTCGCGATGGCGTCGCGCCCTTCCTGACGTACGCGGGCCACGACCTGAACGACCCCCCTACATCGACGAGGCCGTCAGCCGGAACGTCCTCGTGTACGACGAGTTTCCAAGACCCCGACAACGGTCTGCTGCACCACCGTTGGCTCAGCCGACCGCTCCAGAAGTACCTGGCGACCGGTCCGCTTGACCTGGTCGACCTCATCCTCGACCGAAGTCTCCAATCCGACTACCCGGGAGACGAACCATTTGAGCCCAGCGGCGGCAACCCTGATCTGCACACTTACCCGAGGAACGACAGACGAACCTGCCGGTTTGCATTGTCGCGATTTGTATCCACCAAACTCCGTTAAGACAACCATCAATGTACTGGATGGCGCCCTCCACGTGATGTGTCATCGGAAAGACGTCGGCTTGCACCCATCGCAAGAAAGACCAGGTCAGAAGGAATTCTTCGTCTGCTCGTGCAGCGCGTGGGCGCCCGGAGCGTCACACGAGCGTCACGGTCGACAGACCGGAGACGCCAGAAGAGCCGCCGACACTACTGCGGCCCACCTGAGGAAGTCGTGCTTGCACGAGTGGGCAACCGCACGTACCGCCTGGCCGATCCCGGTGGGATCGAGGAGGGAAAGGGCTCCAGAACCACGGCGTCCATAACCCGGATGTCCCGTCTGCGCAGGTCGGGGTAGGCGAGCGCCCGGTGCCCGGCTCACTGCCGGGCGCCGTTACGGGTTGGCACAGAAACGGGACCGCCGTGCACGTGCCGATTCTCCCTGTCATTTCTTCAGTCTCCAGAGTCGGCGGTTCGATGGGGCCTCGTACTCCGCGCCTCCGAACGACCCGACCGTTCTTGCACCGCTCGCCAGGCATGCTCGGCCAGCAGCACGGTGGAGGCGGTTGCGAAGCACGTTGCCCACTGAACCGGGCTGAGGGAGACGGTGTCGAAGATTCCTTGGGCGGCTGGCAACTCTACGGCGATGAACTGGAGGGTGAGTACGGCGGCCAAGCATGCCCACAGGGCGCGGTTGTGCAGCTGGTGGCGTCCAAGGACGGGACGGCCTTCATTGCGCGAGGCCAGGGCGTTGCAGAGTTGGAAGAGGACGAACGTGGTGAAGGCCATGGTGGCGGCGGTCGCGGCGTCACTGAGGTGGCGGGCTCCTGCGAAGACTGCCAGGGTGCCCGTGGCCATGACGGCGCCGGAGCGCGTGACGGCAGCCAAACGGCGGGCGTTCAGAATCCGTTCGCCGGGTGGCCGTGGCGGACGCTGCATCACGTTGTCCTGCGGAGGGTCGATGGCGAGAGCCATGGCCGGCGGCCCGTCCATGATGATGTTGACCCACAGCAGCTGGATCGCGGACAGAGGCGCGGGGAGTCCGGCCAGCACGGTGGCGAGCAGGGTGAAGATCGCGCCCATGTTGGTGGACAGCTGGAAGCGGACGAAGGTGACGATGTTGTCGTAGATCGTCCGACCCTCACGTACCGCGCGGACGATCGTGGAGAAGTCGTCGTCGGTGAGCACCATGTCCGCGGCCTCTTTGGCCACGTCCGTACCGGTGACGCCCATCGCGATGCCGATGTGGGCGGCCCGAAGGGCTGCTGCGTCGTTGACCCCGTCTCCGGTCATGGCCACAACGTGCCCGCTCCGGGCCAGGGCTTCGACAATGGTCACCTTGTGTTCAGGGGCGACGCGGGCAAACACACCAACGTGCTCGATGCGGTCCGTGAGCTCCTGGTCGCTCATCCGGATCAGCTCGGCCCCCGAGACGACGTCTCCCGTGATACCGAGTTCACGGGCGATGGCGGCTGCAGTGTCAGCATGGTCCCCGGTGACCATCTTGACGGTCACACCGGCCGCCTGAGCCAGGGCAACCGCATCACGGGCCTGCGGGCGGGGCGGATCGGCGATCCCCGCGATGGCAGTGAAGGTCAGCCCTGTCACCTCTCTCCGACGGGCCTGTTCGGTAGTGGATGCGGCAGTGGCGGCACCGAGAACACGCAGGCCCTGACTGCCCAGCCGTCGGGCGACGTCGATGACCTCCCGGCGGCGCTTCGCGTCAAAGGGCACCGGCCCGTGGGTGGTCAGCACATGGGTGCAGCGGTCCACAAGGACGTCGACGGCTCCCTTGGCATGGACGCTGACGCGGTCATCCGCGTCGCCATGGAACGTGGCCATGTACTTGGCTGCCGGATCGAACGGCACCTCACCCGTACGCGTCATGTGCGCGCGCACGTCGCTGTCAATGCCCGCCTTGACGGCGAGAACCATCAGGGCGGCTTCGGTCGGGTCTCCGATGATGCCCTCCGGAGTGAAGCGGGCGTCGTTGCACAGTGCGAACGGCAACAGGGCCTCCCGCAGAGGCGTCCCGTCCTCCCCGTCGGCCGGAAGTACCGCGCCGATGGTGCCGTAGCCGTCGCCTGTCACGTCGTAGCTGCTCCCGGCGGACCACAGGGCCCGGGCGGTCATCTCGTTCAGAGTCAGGGTGCCGGTCTTGTCGCTGCACACCACGGTCGCGGAACCGAGTGCCTCGACGGAAGCAAGGCGCTTGACGATGGCACCGCGGTGGGCCATGCGGGCAACGCCCAATGCCAGCGTGAGGGCGAGAACCGCCGGCAGCCCCTCCGGAATCGCGGCGACAGCCAGGGCCACCGCCCGAAGGGCGAGGTCGGCGAGCTCGTCGCCCCGCAGGAGGGACACGAGGGCGTAGGCAGCCACGGCTATGCCGCTGACCACGGCCAGACGTCGGCCGAGGCTGTCCATCTGCAGTTGGAGCGGACTGGAGGGTTCCGCGCCGGTGCGCAGCGCCTCGGCGATCGCGCCGACCTCGGTACGCATACCGGTGGCCGTGACGATCATCTCGGCGCGACCGCGAGTCAGCGCGGTGTTCATGAAGAGCATGCCGGTGCGCTCGGCAACGGGTACGTGCTCCTCGCCGTCGGCCGTGGGCGCGGTCGTCTTGGCGACGGGATGGGACTCGCCGGTCAGCGCGGCCTCGGCGGCCTCGACCGACTCGGCGATGACCAGGCGTCCGTCGGCCGGAACACGGTCTCCGGCTTCCAGAAGAACGATGTCGCCGAGCACCAGAGAACCTGCCGGGACCACCTGGACCTCGCCGTCGCGGCGCACCCGGGCCGTGGGGACGAGCATCCGGCGCAACGCTTCGAGGCTGCGCTCGGCACGGCGTTCCTGCAGGTAACCGATGATGGTGTTGATAACCAGGACGACGGTGATGACGAGAGCGTCCTTGACCTCGCCGACGGCTCCGGCGATGACTGCGGCGGCAAGCAGGATACCGATCAGCCAGCTGCGGAACTGGTCCAGCAGGCGCAACCACTGCGGTCGGCGGACCGGTTCGGCCAGTTCGTTGGCGCCCCAGGCGTCGGCCCGTCGTTCGGCGTCCGCAGTGGTCAGGCCACGTGCCGGAACCACTGCGAGCGAGCCGGCCACGTCGGCGGCGTCGCGTCGGTGGGCATCCGGCTGCGGGCCTCCCGGCACCGGCAGAGCGCTGCTCTCGGTGATGGTCTGCTGAGGCACGGTCATCCCTGGCCACGGACCACGGTGACGGGGCAGTGGGCATGATGCAGCAGGGCCTGGCTGACGGAGCCGAGCAGCAGGCCGGTGAAACCACCGCGTCCCCGGGCTCCGACGACGACCAGCTGGGCGTCGCGGCTGGCGTCGAGCAGGGCCGGGCGGATCCGGGCACGCTCCAGCCGCCGCTCCACCGTGACGTGAGGAAAGACCTTCTGCCAGGGCGCGACCGTCTCGTCCAACAGGCGCTGCTCGGCCTCTCGGAGCCGTTCGATGTCCACCACCATGGCGTTGATGGGGTCGCCGGGGCCTTCGTAGGCACCCTCGCTCCAGGTGTTCCAGACGTGCAGGGCCACCAGCGGTACCCCGCGCAGAGCGGCCTCGGCAAACGCGAACTCCACCGCCGCCCCACCGGCATCGGACCCGTCGACGGCCAGCAGCACCGCTCCGGACGGCTCGGTGCGGCCTCGCACCACCATCAGCGGGCAACGGCCGTACGCGGCCAGACGCACCGCCGTCGAGCCCAGCAGCAACCCTGAGAACCCGCTCAGCCCCCGGCTGCCGACGACGGCCAAGGAGGCCGACCTCGATTCGATCTCCATCACCTCCAACGCCTCCCCCGCCACCACCGACCGGGTCACGGCCACGCCCGGTGCCGCCGCGTGGGCCCGTTCCTCGGCATCGGCCAGCACCCCCCGGGCCATCGGCTCCAGACCGTGGTCGGCCGGGCTCCACGGCGGCCCGCCGGCCGGTCGGTGCCCGGGCGCATGGCCGAACGCGTGCACGATCCGCAGCGGGGCACCGCGCAGGCGCGCCTCACGAGCGGCCACGTCGACCGCCTCAAGGCTGGAAGCGGAACCATCCACCCCTACGATCACCGGATCAGTCATTGCAGTCTCCCGTCCTGGGCGCCGCCGATGAGCGGCTCCTTGATCCTCATCCTTGTCGCAGCCCATCCGTTGCGCCCAGGGACTAATGGGCCGCCGTCAGGACCACTCGGTCCTGAAGGCGGCCCTGATGCCGTCGCGACCGAGTAGGGCACCCGCTTTGCGCGCGCACATGCCCTGCGGTGCCATCACCGTCTGTTCGGCAGTCCGCGTCAGCACCTCAGAACGCGCCGGCCGGCCCCGCGCCGGGGCGTGTCAGTGCCGCGCGCCCGCCGCCCGCACCACGACGACCGGGCAGTGGGCGTGGTGCAGCACGGCCTGGCTGACCGAGCCGAGCAGCAGTCCGGCGAACCCGCCGCGTCCTCGAGCGCCGACCACCATCAGCTGTGCGGAGCGGCTCGCGTCGATCAGCGCCTCACGCGTTCGGCCGTGCACCACCCGGCGCTCCACCACCACGTCCGGATACCGTGCCCGGTAGCCCGCGAGCGCCTCGGACAGCAGTGTGTCCTCCTCCTCGGCGAGAGCGCCCGGTGGGTTGGCGTACGGAGCGGAAGCGTCCTGCGGAGCGGGCAGTGGCGCGTTCCACGTCGTCCAGGCGTGCAGCGCCACCAGGGGGGCCTTCCGCCTCTCCGCCGTGGCGAAGGCCAAATCGACCGCCGGTGCGCCCGCCTCTGACCCGTCGACGCCCAGCACGACCGGACCGTCCGCGAGGGGTTGCTCGCGAACCACCAGCACCGGGCACCGCCCGTGTGCCACCAGGTGCACCGCCGTCGACCCGGCCAGCAGCCCCACGAACCCGCCCAACCCCCGGGACCCCACCACGACCAGCTCGGCCGCACGGGATTCCGCCTCCAGGACGGTCAGGGGCTCGCCGGTCACCACGGCGTGACTGACCTCGACATGCGGCGCCACCGCCTGCGCCCGCCCGACCGCCTCGGTCACCAGACCCCCGGCCATCTTCCGAAGCCCGTCCTCCGACGGATCCATCGGCGGCGGCCCCAGCGGCGACGCGCCTCCTGGAGAAGGGCGAGAAAGCACGTACGTCACCGGCCAGACCAGCGCGTGCACCACCCGCAGCCCTGTTCCGCGCGCCCGCGCCTCCCGAGCCGCCGCCTCCACCGCGGCGAAACTCGGCTCCGACCCGTCCACACCCACAACCACCAGACCACTCATCATGCCTCCTGCGTCGGGGCCGCCTGACTCTCGTCTCCCAGCTCACCCCACACGTGCTCCCCTGTCATGGGGCCTGTGGGCCACTTTCAGGGCCGACCGGCCCCCCACGCTCGTCCGACACGACAGCTCCGGCAACCCGACCGGTGCCAGTTGTCGTACGGGGCCCGTCCGGCCCTCCGTCCGGGGCCGTTTGGGCCCTGCCGGTCCCAGCACAACGCGGGGAAGAGTGCCCCGCGGGGCTCCGCGGCCGAGGCCGGAACTTGAGCTGGTGCCCTCGGATGCCGAATACCCAGGGCGCGGCAGTCGGGTGCCGAGCCGCACGACAACCAATTCACGGCGGATGGGATGAGTGCACGTGGACGTCAACGAAGTGCTACTGCCGGGTGTGGGACTCCTCTACGAGTTCGTCAATCTGGAGGGCGACAAGGTCGGTGTGGTCGCACGGCGCTCGGGCGACTTCGAACTGGCGGTTTACGGAGAGGGGGACCCGGATCAGGCACAGGCCGTGTTCCGGCTCACCAGCGAGGAGGCCGATGTCCTCGCCGACATCCTGGGCGCGCCGCGCATCGCCGAGCGGTTCGCGGATCTGACCAAAGAGGTGCCCGGGCTCAGCGCCGGGCAGGTCGAGGTGCTCGCCGGCACCCCGTACGTCGGCCGCCCACTGGGAGAATCCAGGGCACGGACCCGGACGGGAGCCTCGATCGTGGCGATCGTCCGCGGTGAGGAGGTCATTCCGTCCCCTGGGCCGGAGAAGGTCCTCAGTGCGGGGGACGTACTGGTGGTGATCGGGACCCACGAGGGAATCGCCGCAGTGGAACAGATCGTCCAGGGTTGAGCGAATGCATATCTCGGTCGCCCTGCTGCTGGAGCTGGGCATCATCCTCACCTTCCTGAGCCTGCTCGGCACGCTGGCGCGACGTTTCGCGTTGTCCCCGGTCCCGCTGTATCTCCTGGCCGGCCTGGCGCTGGGCGAGGGAGGAATCGCCCCCGTCCCAGCAGCCGGCTCCTTCGTGGAAACCGGCGCGGGCATCGGCGTCGTCCTTCTGCTGCTGGTGCTCGGTCTCGATTTCACCGTGCCGGAGTTCACGGTCAGCCTGCGTCGCCACCTCCCCTCGGCATGGGTCGACCTCGTACTGAACGCGACCCCCGGTGCGGTGGCGGGATGGTTGCTCGGACTGGACGCAGGAGGCGTCCTCGCGCTCGCCGGGGTGACCTACATCTCCTCCTCGGGCATCATCGCCCGGCTCCTGGGCGACCTGCGGAGGATGAGCAACCGCGAGACCCCGGCAGTACTGTCCGTGCTGGTACTGGAGGACTTCGCGATGGCCGCGTACCTCCCGCTGCTCGCCGTCGTGGCCGCCGGAGGCACATGGCAGCAGGCCCTGCTCGGAGTACTGCTGGCCCTGGGCGCTGTCGTGGCCGCGCTCGCCATGTCCTACTGGTGGGGGCACCACCTGGGACGACTGCTGTCGCACCCCGACGCGGAGCAGCTGCTGCTGCGCGTCCTGGGCGTGACACTGGTGGTCGCGGCCCTCGCGGAGGCCGTCCACGTCTCGGCGGCGGTCGGCGCCTTCCTGGTCGGGCTCTCCCTCACGGGCGAAGCGGCCGACCGGGCACGGAAGGTACTGAGCCCGCTGCGAGACCTGTTCGCCGCGGTGTTCTTCCTCGCCATCGGCCTGTCCATCCCACCGGACTCGCTGCTGCCGGTACTTCCGGCCGCCCTGCTCCTGGCCGTGGTCACCGCCGCGACGAAGGTGGCGTCCGGTTGGTACGCGGCACGCCGCGAAGGAGCGGGAGGCCGAGGACGGCTGAGGGCAGGAACCGCGCTCATCGCCCGGGGCGAGTTCTCCATCGTCATCATCGGCCTCATGGGCACCGGCCATGACCGGCTCGGCGCCCTGGTGGCCGCCTATGTCCTCCTGCTCGCCGTGGCCGGCCCGGTCATCACCCGCTTCACGGGTCCGCGCCCCTCGGATGCGAGGCGCTCACCGCGCCGCAGCACGCCGGTGCCCTGATCCGCCAGACGGCACCACGCCCCCATGGGGTTGGCGTCCAGCCTCGAAGGACCACCGTATGAGCCTGCGACAGCACGGGGCCCAGGGCCGGGCGCCCGGCCCTGCGGAGCAGGCCGCCGCAAGCTGAATCCCGCGCTCCTTCGTCCGGCGCTCCTCCTGGGGGCGCAGCGGCACAACCGGGCAGGCCGGTAAGCCGGACGGCTCCCCAGCGGGGCCGAACGGCACATGGCTCATACCCCCTGCTGGGGAACAGTCTGAGCCAAGAGTCCTCGCCATAGGCGCATGCGATTCCGGCCGGCAGCATGCCACGGCCGGACAGCAGTCGGAGGAAGAAGGGAACCGGCACGATGATCACCACCATGATGACAGCGGCCCTGCCGACCGCACACCGGAACCGGCTGATGCGCACGGCCCGGGAAGCCGTGTTCGAGCCGGGTGCCCGTCTGCTTGAGGAGGGCGAGCCCGCAGACCGGTTCTGGGTGATCCGGAGCGGCACTGTGGCCCTCGACTCGCAAGCCCTCGGGCAGTCGGCCCCGACCATCGATTCTCTGGGTCATGAGGAGCTTCTCGGATGGTCCTGGCACTTTCCGCCCTACCGGTGGCAGTTGGGCGCCCAGGCTTTGAGTCAGGTGCGCGCCTGGGAGTTCGACGCGGCGACAGTACGGGCCATGTGTGCCGCGGACGCGGAGTTCGGGCGCTCGATCGCTGTCTGGGTCGGCTCGGTGGTCGCATGCCGGCTCCGAGCGACACGTGAGCGGCTGCTCAACCCGAACGCTCATCACGGCGACGAAGTCGGAGCGTGAGCACGCCCTTCGCACGCCGCCGATCATCTCGTGCCGCGCACGACGCGAGCAGTGAGTGGTCCGCCGGTCGACCGGCGGACCACCTCAGTCCTGGTCGATGGACCATCTCATGCTGAACAACCACGCCACCTACAAGGCGTCGTTGCTCGCACCGGCCCCCCGAATGCGCGTCTGGGATGGCCGCCGCACCACGCGCACCTCCGCAGGTCGCCATAAAGCACCGGTATGCGCCTGCTCTGCGAGCGCCCCGCGTAACGGGGAACTGCACACGGCACTCTCGCCGATCCCCACGAGCAAGGTGACCGGCTCGGGTACGGCCACGGTGCACCTCAAGGGGAACCAGACCCCCGTGACGATCAAGACGCAGGGTCTGCTCGCAGACGCCCCGCACGCCCAGCACTTCCACATCGGGGCCGAGGGCCGATGCCCGCCGGCCTCCGCGGCCAAGCAGCACAACGGACAGCTCAGCCTCAACACGACCGAGGGCCTGCCCTTCTACGGCAAGATCGGCGCCTCGCTCACCACCACCGGCGACACCGGGGCCGACCACTCGGCCCTCGCGGGCGACCGCTTCCCCAAGGGCGCCTCGCACGCCTACCACCGCACCATCACGGTCAATGACGAAACCGCCAAGAGCCTGCGGAACGAGAACGCCGTCGTCGTCCACGGCATCGACTTCAACGGCAACGACACCTACGACAACATGTTCGGTCCCAGCGACCTCGACCCCGCCTACGGCTCGACCATGACCCCCACACTGACGTTGATCACCTGCGCCGACTGGGACAGCGACCGCCGCACCTACCGTTCCAACCTCGTGCTGACCGCAGAGCCCGCGACGTCGGCCACTGACCGGACCGACCGCGGTCCGTGAGCGCCCCGGGGCACCGTCCAGCGACTCCCTCGCAGCTCGGCAGTCCAGCTGTCCCGTCACCGCGGACTCTCCGATAGGTGCTTCACCCATGTGTCGCGGGTGAACGGGGGCACGCCACCGCCCGGCAGAAGCGATTCCCCCCGTCGTCCCGCGTCGGAGCTTTCCCCTCACTCCGGTTCCGGCACGACCACGACAGGGCAGCCGGAGTGGTGCAGGACCGTGTGGGCGACCCGTCCAAGACGGGGCCCCAGGCGGCCGGGGCGTCGTCGGCCGACGACGAGGAGGCCGGCGTCTCGCGAGGCGGCCAGGAGGACCCTGTGGGCGGGGCCCTCCGCTGTGCGCCGCCGCAGCCGAACCTCCATGGGCGCGTCGGCGAGAGCTTCCTCCAGCTCCTTGGCCGCCCCTTCCTCGTGCAGCCGCTCGGGACCACCCGTGAGCAGAGGGTGGTCGACCGTCTCGTGCATGGGGCACCGCCACGCCCGTACCGCTTCCATCGCGACACCGCGCCGCTTCGCCTCGGCGTAGGCGAAGCGCACGGCCGCTGTCGGCGCATCGGCCACTCCGACGACTATGTGGTCCTGACCTCTGCCGACAGCGCGGTTGCTGTGGTTGCCGCGGATCACGATGACCGGGCAGTCCGCTTGTGCGGCCACGGTCAGGCTGACGGAGCCCAGAAGCAGATCTGCGAGACCGCTGCGTCCACGGGTGCCTACGACCACGGCGGACGCGTCGCGGCTTTCGCGCACGAGGGCGTACTCAGGCTCCTCCAGCACGTCGGCGGTCGTCACGGACAGCTCGGCATGATGGCGCAGCGCCCGCAGGGACGCGGCCGCGAGGATGTCCTCCGCGGTGACACGCCCGGACGTGCTGCCCACCTCCGGCGCGAGTGCGGGCCCTTCGTAGCGCTCCCACAGGGAGGCGTACACGATCCGCAGGGGCACCCGGCGCAGGGCCGCCTCGTCGGCCGCCCAGTCGACGGCCCGCAGGCTGGGTTCGGAGCCGTCGACGCCGACGATCAGGGGCAGGTTCATCGCTCTCAGCCTCCCGCGCCGAGGTCGAAAACGATGCGGGCCTTGACCTTGCCGTGCAGCACCTCGTCGATCGATTCGTTGACGGAGGTGAGCGGTCGGGTCTCCTGGATGACCTTCGTCCGGCCGGCCGCGTGGAGCTGGAAGACCTCCGCGAGGTCCTGGCGGGTACCGACGATGGATCCGATCACCGAGGTGCCGTTGAGCACGGTGTCGAAGATGGGCACCTGGATGGTGCCGTGCGCGGGCAGAGCCACCATGACGAGCTTCCCACCGCGCCGCAGACCCGAGTTGACGGCTTCGAAGGCCGCCGGGCTGACCGCGAGGGCGAGGGCTGCGTGGGCGCCGCCGTGCCGCTTCAGCTCCGCCCCGACGTCCTGGGTACGGGCATCGATGAGGATGTCGGCGCCCAGTTCCCGGGCGAGTTCGAGCTTCTCGTCGGTGACGTCGATGGCGGCGACGGTGGCGCCGGCGATCTTCGCGTACTGAACCGCCAGATGGCCGAGACCGCCCACGCCGGAGATGGCGACGAGCTGTGAGGGCCGGACGCCTGCGACCTTCAGGGCCTTGTAGGTGGTGACGCCCGCGCAGGTCAGCGGGGCGGCGTCGATGGCGCTGACGCCCTCGGGGACCAGCTGGGCGAAGTCGGCCCAGGCCAGCATCTTCTCGGCGTATCCGCCGTCGCAGCCGTAACCGGTGTTGACCTGGCTCTCGCACAGCGTCTCCCAGCCCGACAGGCAGTGCTCGCAGCGCCCGCACGCGCGGCCGAGCCACGGCACGGCGACCCGTTGGCCGACGGCGAGATGAGTGACTCCCTCGCCGAGCTTCTCGACGAGGCCGACACCTTCGTGACCGGGCACGAACGGCGGGGTGGGTTTGACGGGCCAGTCACCGTGCGCGGCGTGGATGTCGGTGTGGCACAGCCCGGACGCTTCGACGCGGACACGGACCTGTCCGGGGCCGGGCTCGGGGTCGGGGCGCTCCTCGATGACGAGGGGCTGACCGAATTTCCGTACGACCGCTGCCTTCATGATGTCCTCGTTCCTTTGTACGGATGTGCGTCAGTCGTGTGAGACGACGGCGACGGGCGCGGTGGAGTGGTGGAGCACGGCGTGGGTGACGGCACCGATGTGGGTGCCGAAGGGGTTACGGCGTATGCGGCGGCCTACGACGACGAGGGAGGCGTCACGGGAGGCGTCGATCAGGAGAGCGGCGGCGCTGCCCGGGCGGGACACCTCGACGACCTCGACGTCCGGGTACTTCTGCCGCCACGGACGCAGGGTATCGGCTAGTGCGTCGGCCCTCTGGCGGGAGAACTCCTCGTGGTGTTCGAAACCCGGCCCGACGGTGTAAACGGCGTAGGGCCACGAGTCCCAGGCCCGGACCGCGTACAAGGCGGCCTTCCGACGCTTGGCCTCCTCGAAGGCGAAGGCGATGACGGCGTCGTCGGGGCTGCCGAGGCCGAGGACGACGGGGCGGAAAGCGGTGGCGGCGGACGGAATGCCGGCGGGGTCCATGACGTGCTCGTCGGCGGCCTGTTCCCCGGCGCGCACCAGGACCACGGGCACCTGGGTCCGGGCGATCACGGCCTGCCCGACGGAGCCCACAAGGAAGCCGCCGAGCCCGCTCAGCGCCCGGGACCCCAGGACCAGCAACTCAGCGTCGCGGGCGGCTTCCACAAGGGCCTCGGTCGGCGTCCCGCTACGCTGCTCGGTGCTCACCTCTACCCCCGGGTGGCGCAGCCTGAGCCCTTCGGCGGCCTCGCGCGGGACCCGCTCGGTCCAGTGCTGGTGGGTCTCTGCACCCAGGAGCGGGGCCTGGGCCATCGGCTCCGGCACCGGCATCCACACGTGCATCAGCCGTACCGGCAGGTCACGCAGCTTCGCCTCGCGCGCCGCCCATTCCGCAGCGGCTCCGCTCTCGGCCGATCCGTCGAGTCCTACGGTGATCGTGCGGGCCATGATGCTCTCCTCCGGTCTCGAATGCTCTGGTTCCAGCGTCACTGTTCGTCCGGTTCTCGGGGCAGGGGCCGCTGGTCCCCCGAAGGGGCCGACCGGCCCCATCGGCGCGGGTGCACGGCGGTCCAAAGCACCGGGGGTGCTCAGCCGCAGTCATCCGTTGCCTCGGACGACCGGAAGCGGACGGCCCCAAGCCAGGCCGAGCGGCACCGGACGGGTACCGCTCGGGCCCGGTGCCAGCCGGCGGTCCGCCCAGGCCGCTCCGGCCGGTGCGGGAGAGAAGGCATCGCACGCGCCTTCGTCCGCGCGGTGAGGAGATACGGGCGCGGTCCTACCCGGGGGGACAGTCGTGAGGCACGACCGCGACGGGGGCTGTGGCGTGGTGCAGAACGGCGTGGGTGACCGGGCCGAGACGTCGCAGGCCCGCCTCGTGGCTGCGACGCCCGACGACCACGAGGCCGGCATCGGCGCTGTTGGACAGCAGGACTTCGGAGGCGGAGCCGATCTCGAACTGCTCGACGACCTCGACCTGTGGATACTTGTCGCGCCACGGCTTGAGGGTTTCGGCCAGCACCTCTCTGTTGATCTGCTCCAGACCGTTCGCCGCCTCGACCAGATACAGCGAACCCGGGCTCCAGGCGAGGGCCGTCGGGATGCTCCAGGCATGTACGGCACGCAGGGTCCCTCCGCGTTCGGCCGCGGCCGAGAAGGCGAACTCCAGGACCGCGTCACCGATCTGTCCGGGTTCCACGCCGACCACCACCCCCGGAGCCTGCTGGGGCGTGCCGGAATGCGGCTTCCCGACCATGACGACCGGCCCGGCGGCGTGGCGCAGCACCTTCATCGAGATGGAACCGATCAGGTAGCCGGTCAGGGTGCCGTAGCCGCGCGATCCCAGCACCAGCATGTCGGCGCGTGCGGCTTCGGCCAGGAGGGTGGGCACCGGGTCGTCGACGATCAGCTCGGTCGTGATGTCCAGGGCCGGGTGCTCCCTGGCGACGCGGGACCGGGCCTCGTCGAGCATGTTGCGTATCCAGCGCTCCTCGGCCGCCCGGTCTCCGACGTACGCCACGTCGGTGGGGCGCCAGACCCAGGCGTGCACCAGTCGCAGGGCCGATCGCCGGCGCTCCGCCTCCTGGGCCGCCCAGTCCGCCGCCGCCGCAGCGTGGTCGGTCCCGTCCAGTCCTACGGTGATGATGCCGGACATGTTGCCTCCTGATGTTTCCGCTGAAGGGGGAAGACTCCAGCGGATGTGATGACGTGATGGTGTGAGCCTCACACGGGGCCGGCATCCGACACTGGGGCCGATCGTCCCTGGTGTGGGCCTGAGCGGCCCTGATCGTGCTGTGCGACAGGCCTCCAACCGGTCCCGAGTCGGCTGGACGGCGATGTCACCGGAAGGGCCGCTCCGGGGAGCTGGTGCGTCGTGGAAGCGGAGACGACCGGCCCCGGCGGTCTCTCAGTGCGCGTGGAGCCGACCGTACGCGCTCACAGGTGGGGAACCACTGCCACCGGGGCCGCGGCGTGGTGCAGCACCGCGTGCGTGACCGGCCCGACGTGCGTGACGAACGGTGCGCGGCGCATACGCCGCCCCACCACCAGCAGTGAGGCGTTGGAGGAGGCGTCCACGAGGTGGTGGGCGGCCCTGCCGACGACACACTGCTCCGTGACTTCGACCTGTGGGAACGCGCCGCGCCACGGTCGCAGTACGTCCGTGAGCACGCTCGCTTCGCGCAGTCCCCGGGCGACACGATGGCCGGGGTCGGCGGCTGCGGGGTCGTGGTCGAAGACGGCCGGGGCGGTCCAGCCGTGGATGACCCGCAGCCCGGCCGCGCGAGCGGTGGCGGCTTCGAAGGCATAGGAGATCAACTCGTCACACGGCCGGGAGAGGTCTAGGCCGAGCACCACGTCGAGGTACCGGCTGGAGGCCGGGCTGCCACCGGCCCCGTCCTCGACCCGTCCGCCGGGCCGCACGACGACGACCGGGCGCTCGGCACGGGCGATGACGGGCGTGGACACCGATCCGGCCAGGAAGCCACCGAGGACACCGAGCCCTCGCGATCCCATCACCAGGACCTCCGCCTGCTCCGTCGCGGAGAGCAGCACCTCCGCGGGGCGCCCGATGACCTGATCGACGCTGACGTCGAGGTCGGGATGCCTCCCCCCCAACCGATCGGCCGTCTCGGCAAGGACGTGCTCCGCCCCGTGCCGGGTCATGGTGGTTCCGCCGGATGTGGTGCCGATGCCCCCCGACAGGGCGGGGCTGAAGAGCGGCGAACGCTCCTGCCGGGCATGGAGGAGGTGCAGGGGCAGACTGCGCAGGCGGGCCTCCCGGGCGGCCCATGCCACTGCGGCGAGCGACTCGGCCGAGCCGTCCACAGCGGCGATGACGGTACGTCGGGACATGGTTCCTCCGAATACAGGGTGTGTCTGGTCGAGGAGCGGTGGCAGAGCGAAGACGAGGGCGGGGCGACGGCCCGGGCGCGGCGGCAGGCGGCGGCGCGCCGGCCGTCGACCGCGAGCTGTCCGGTCCCGCAAGGCTGCGGCACGGTGGTGAGTTGACGCCTCTACAGGGCCGGGGTGATCAGTCCGTAGTGGCCGTCGTAGCGGTGATAGAGGACGCTGCCCCGGCCGATGCCGGTGTCGTGGAAGAAGACGAAGGGCAGACCGGTCAGGCACAGTCGCTGGACTGCCCCGTCCACATCGCTCGCGGGGACGGGAACCGTGCTCACGCTCAGCAGTCCCTCGAAGTCCCGTTGGCCGGGGATCCCGAGCGACGCCATACGATGCCGGCCGCCGACAGCGTCCCGGTAAACCACCCTGTCGTGCCCTGATGCCAGGTCGGTGAAGAGCCAGAAGTCGTGGTCCATGGCCTCCAGATCGATCACGGCGTCCTGCGGTGTCTGCAGGGCCAGGCTGAACGACTTGTGCCGGATGATGCGGCGTTCTTCGGCCGGAAGGTGCTGGCGGTGCGGGCGGTGCTCATGACCCGAGCCGTCCCGCCACGTCCGGCCGTCCGGGCCGCCACCGCGCGATCCGCGCACCGTGTATCGCCGTGCCCGGGCGATGCGCGCGGTCAGGCGTTCCTGCAGGAGATCGACGGCCTCGAACATGGTGGTCGCGGCGACATGGGCCCGCACGGGTCTGCCGTTGACGTCCACCACCGCCTGAGCCGTAGCCGGACGGGCCGCCGAAGCATGGGCGGCTTGCGTGAGCTTCACGTGGGCCGACAGAACCGGCTCGCTCACATGGCTGATCACCACGAGCACCTTTCTCCGGGCGTAGGCGTCCGCCTCGTCCGGCACCTGTCCTCGGTTACGCACCTGGACGTCGACTTCTTCGCTGGTCCTGAGACCACTCATGGCAACTCCTCCTCGGTCTCCCTCATCCTGGCTCCCGCCGCTCCTTCCCGGCAGAGCCGACGGGTCCGCGCCGAGGTGCCACCCGTACCTGTGGGAGGCCCGTGCCCGAGGACCTCCGGACTGCCGGTGAGGGCCCTTCGGCCCACAGCCACCCGCGGAGCTCGGAGGGGTGGGACGGGCGATCGGCGGCAGGGGGCCTGGGTCATGGACGGCTCGTACGGACCAGGCTCGTGAACAACCGGTGCCCTGGGCAAAGATCAGAAGAGGCCGGTCGGGCCGGCCGGAGGGACTCCGCCGACAAGCTCCCGCAAGGTATGACGATCGCGTGTCGGCGGAAGGCGGGGGCCGGTGTCCGGGCGCACTCGGCGGCTCACGAAGGCAGGTTCACTCCGTAGAGGGTGCGCCCGCCGACCAGTTCCCGGCCGGTGACCAGTTCAGGCTGAATACGGACGAAGACCTCCACGGGCCAGGGCACCCAGGATCGGGGCCCGGTGCGGACCAGTCGCTCGTGCTCGTCGGGGTCGGTCACCACAGAGGCGAGACCAGTGACGACAACGCTCCAACCGGAGTGCGCCGCGGTGTCGACCTCGTCGGCCTCGAAAGCGACGACAGCGCCGTCGACGGCGCGGACCAGCTCGGAAGAGGCGGACGTACGCAGCAACACGGCACCGTTGTCTTCGAGAAGATAGTTGACCGGCAGGACGGCCGGCAGGGCGTCGCGCGTGTGGACGATGCGCCCCACCGTCACCCCGGCCAGTCGGCGTAGGCTCTCCCGCCGGTGCAGTTCCCGAAATCCATCATTGCGGTACATCAGCCGGTCGCCTTTCCGTGCGAGGTCCTGCGCAGATCTTCAACCTTCACGGCAGGGACGGTCGGCGTCGAGGGCCGACCGTCCCTGCTCTGCCGGAGAACGCCCTCACGTGCCGTACTCGGGCTACGTAGACGTGCGGGCGGCGTTGCCGGACCGGTGCGGACAAGAGCCCGGTGGTCGTCGCGGCAGCAGGCGTGTCCGCGCGTCAGTCGTGAGCGACGACGGCGACCGGCGCGATGGCATGGTGCATGACCGCGTGGGCGACGGCACCGATGTGCGCGCCGAAAGGGCTGCGGCGCACGCGCCGGCCCACGACGACGAGGGAGGCGTCGCGAGAGGCGTCGATCAGAAGGCCGGCGGGACTGCCGAGCCGAGAGACCTCGGCCACCTCCACATCCGGATACTTCTCCCGCCACGGCAGAAGCACTTCGGTGAGTGCCAGGGCCTGCTCCCGGACGATGTCCTCGCGGAGGTCCACTCCGGCGGCCAGGCTGTAGGCGTAGAAGGAGGGGAGGTTCCAGCCCGTGGCGACGGTCAGCGTGGCATCGCGACATCTCGCCTCCTCGAACGCGAAAGTGAGCATCGTGTCGTCGGGTCTGTCGGTGTCCAGGCCCAGGACCACAGGCCGCAAACCGGTAGCGGTGGACGGAAGACCGGCGGAGTCCTCGACGTGCTCGTCGGCGGCCCGTTCCCCGGCGCGCACCAGCACCACGGGCACCTCGGCCCGGGCGATCACCGACTGGCCGACGGACCCGACCAGGAAGCCCGCGAGGCCACTCAGGGCGCGGGAACCCAGTACCAGCAGTTCCGCGTCGTGCGTGGCGTCGAGCAGAACCTCGGCCGGAACTCCTGTCCGCTGCTCGGTGGTCACCTCTACGCCAGGGTGACGCAGCTTTAGTTTCTGCGCGGCTTCCCGGGGAATCCGCTCGGTCCAGTGCTGATGTGTCTCGGTGCCGAGAGGCGGAGCCTCGGCCATGGCCTCCGGCACCGGCTGCCACACGTGCAGCAGTCGTACCCGCTGCTTCCGCAGCGCCGCTTCGCGGGCAGCCCATTCAGCTGCTGCCCGGCTCTCGGGCGAGCCGTCGAGTCCTACGGTGATCGAGCGGGCCATGCCGCCCACCTCCTGTGTCATTCGGTCTGTTCTCAGCGTGTCTCGCGGGGTCCGCACGGTGGCCGGGGCCGCTGGTTCCGGAAGAGAGCCGACGGCCCCTGTCGACGGGCTGGTGGGGCGGCCCTTCGGCGGGCCCGCCCCACCAGCCGTGCTCAGCGCAACCACCCGTGGTCACGGACGACCGGGAGCCTGGCCCACAGCCGGCCCAGACCGAACACGTCGCCGGCCGAGAGAGCGGCCAGAGCGATCAGCATCACCGCGTAGACCAGGTGATAGTCGGCGAACGGGTTCGTCGACATGCTCGCCGACCCGTCCGACAGATGCTGCGCGGGCGGCCACTCAGCCACCCACATCAACGCCATCATCAGCGTTCCCGCGAGCGCCGTCAGACGCAGCGCCACCCCCGCCGTCAGAGCCAGCCCGACCCCGAGCAGACCCAGCATGAAGAGCCAGTCCGCCCAGGCCGCACCGGCCCATGCGTGGAACGTCGACTCCATCGGGCCGACGGCGACGTGCCCGAGGAAGCCCGCGGTGGGCGAAACCCCGTCGATCCAGCCCTTGCCGGAGGCGGTCGCGTAACCGAGGCCGAACGTCTTGTCGAGGAAGGCCCAGAGGAAGACGAAGCCCATCAGCACACGCGCCGGGGCGAGCACGTAAGCCTGCGCGGTACGCGTGCCGGCACCCGCCGACACGTCCGCCTCCGGTCCGGTAGCGGCCTGATTTCCGCGCAACGACGGCAGGTGGAAAGGTGAGCGGCGGTGAGTGGGCTGGTGCACGGCCATGACGATGGTCCCTTCAGCACTGTCCGAGTGGTTCCCGACATCGCTCACTCTTCCGGCCCGCGCCACCGCGCACCCGACGCCGAAGGTCCGCAGCCCAAGGCTGAACGGCCCCTAAATGAAGGGTCGTTCAGGACGGTCGAGCGAATAGGACGGACCAGTCCCGCAAGGCCCGCGCGCACGCGCGGCCACGGGCCGGGGCCGGGCAGGCTTCATCCCGGGCTCTGCCGACTCGGACCTGTACGCATCTGCCGACTCGGACCTGTAAACAAAGGAGTATCGAGGAGCCCCGCCACGCTCAACGTCTCGCCACGGGAATGACCGGTCGGAGCTGCCGGGTCCTGCCGCCCCTGCACCACGTCTGCCCTGGCGCTCAGGCCACCCTCGTGAAAGGGCGCACGATGCCCCTACCAGGACCGCCGGGAACCGACCGGCGCCGCGTGCCACACAGAAAGGGGAGAGCCGCAACGGGACGGACGCCGACCGGGCCGCCGAGGAAAGAGGCCGAAGGACCGCTCAGCAGCCGAGCCGCGCTTCACGAGGCGGGACGGGCGCCCTCCGCCGTGCCCGAGGACTGACCCAGGGGAGCGTGCCACACGAGCCGTGCCCCCTTTCCTCCCGGGCTCTGCAGCTCCATGTCGCCGCCGAGGCTCCGCGCGCGATCCGCCATGTTGGCCAGGCCGCTGCGGCGGCCTCCGGCCGGGATGCCGACGCCGTTGTCCGTGACCGTCAGGCGGACCTGCTTGCCGTCGGTGTCCAGCACCACGTCGGCGCGGTCGGCGCGGGCGTGCCGGGCGATGTTGGTCAGGGACTCGGTGAGGACGGCCATGACGTGGTCGGCGGTCTTACCGGGCACGTGTGTGTCGAGCAGGCCCTCCATACGGACGCTGGGGGCGAAGCCCAGGAGAGGGGCTGCCTCACCGATCGCGCGCACCGCGCGGGAGCGCAGGCCGGGCGCCGTGTCGTCGTCGCGGGAGCGCAGGCCGAAGATCGTCGATCTGATGATCTTGATGGTTTCGTCGAGGTCGTCCACCGCCCGCAGGATGCGCTCGGAAGCCACGTCGTCCTGGACGCGTCGCCCGGCGCTCTGCAGCGTCATGCCGGTGGCGAAGAGCCGTTGGATGGCCAGGTCGTGCAGGTCGCGTGCGATCCGGTCGCGGTCCTCCAGCAGCGTGATCTGCTCGGCGTCGTGACGGCGTTCCGCCAGCTCCATCGCGACGGCGGCCTGCGCGGCGAAGACCTGGAGAGATTCGGTCTCCTTGCCGGTGAACTCCCGGCCGCCCGACTGCCGGACCAGCAGAACCACTCCCTGGGCCTCGTCGCGCGAGCCGATGGGCACGGCGACGGCCGGTCCCAGCCTGTCGGAGCGCGGCGGGCCGACCGAGAGCGGGGAGTCATGTGAAAGGTCCGCGGTGCTGACAGGAGTCCGGTGAACGAACGCCTGCCCGATGAGAGTGCCTTCCACCGGCAGGACGACCCCCCGCCAGACGTCGGCCTCCTGGCCTATCGCGAGTTCCACGGCGAGTGTGTCCGTCCCGCTCACCGGCGTGGCCACCACGCTCAGGGCCGAAGCGGTGATCTCCCTGGCCCGCTCCGCGATCAGCGTCAGCACCCCGCCCTGGTCGGCACCGGACATCAACGTGTGGGTGATCTCCGCGTTCGCCTCCAGCCAGCGCTCCCGCAGCCGGGACTCCTCGTAGAGGCGGGCGTTGTCGATCGCCACGCCGGCCGCCACGGCCAGCGTGGCGAGCACCGCCTCGTCGTCCTCGTCGAACTGCTGCCCGCCGCGTTTCTCCGTCAGGTACAGGTTCCCGAAGACGTGATCGCGCACCCGGATGGGCACGCCGAGGAAGGTGTTCATCGGCGGGTGGTGGGCCGGGAAGCCGTAGGAGACCGGGTGATCGGAGAGCTTGGGCAGACGCAACGGCTCCGGGTGGCGGATGAGCTCGCCCAGCAGGCCGTGGCCTTCCGGGTAGGGCCCGATCTTCGCGATCTGTTCCTCGTCCACCCCCACGGTGTGGAAAGCCGACAGCCGTGTGCCGTCCGGGCCGATCACTCCGAGCGCGGCGTACTCGGCGTCGACCAGGGCCGCCGCGGCCTCCACGATGCTGCGCAGCGCCTGCTCCAGGTCCAGCTCACGGCCGACCGACAGCACAGCCTCCAGCAGGCTGTGGACCCGGTCCCGGGTCCCGCGCGCCGCGTCCAGCCGGGCCTGCAGCTCCTCCAGCAACTCGTCCAGTCGCAGTTGCGGCAGTCGCACCCGTGCCTCACGGGCTCCCTCGGCGTTCTCCACCCGCTGCTCCTCCAACGCCCCACCGCCTGTCGGCAACCGTCCCGTGCACCACCACAGTAACGGCTCGAACAGGAGCAGGACGAGGGACCGTCGCAGCCGTGCGGGCCCGCCGGCCGGGCCTTCGCCTTCAGCGCCCGTCGGGTCGCATACGGTCGCGGGCCTGGGTGGCGATGACCGCGGCCTGGACGCGGCGCTCAACGCCGAGCTTGGCGAGCAGGCGGGAGATGTGGTTCTTCACCGTCTTCTCCGCGAGGTACAGCCGCTGCCCGATCTGCCGGTTGGTCAGCCCTTCACCGATCAGGTCGAGGATCTCGCGCTCGCGGTCGGTCAGGCCCGGCAGCATCTCCGGCTCCTCGGCCGGACCTCCGCCGCGCAGCCGTGCCATGAGCTTGGTCGTGGCACTCGCGTCCAGCAACGACTGCCCACGGGCCACCGTCCGCACGGCCGTGACCAGGTCCGATCCCTGGATCTGCTTTAGGACGTACCCGGCGGCTCCCGCCATGATCGAGTCCAGCAGTGCTTCCTCGTCGTCGAAGGAGGTCAGCATCAGACAGGCCAGGTCCGGCATCGTCGAGCGCAGTTCACGGCAGACGGTCACCCCGTCGCCGTCGGGCAGACGCACGTCGAGGACGGCCACGTCGGGCCGCAGGGCGGGGACCCGCACCAGTGCCTGCTCCGCTGTCGCCGCTTCCCCGATGACCGTGATGCCCGGTTCGTCCTCCAGCAGGTCGTGTACCCCTCGCCGTACCACCTCGTGGTCGTCCAGAAGGAACACCTTGATCGGCTTCCCCGTGCTGCCGTCCTGCTCGCCGTGCGCCATCGACCGCTCCTCGTATGCCTCGTCCTGTGCCGACATCCTCATCTTCTCGGACAGCCCGGGACCAGGGCCGATCGGCCCCACTTTCGCCCGCGTCAGTGGGCCACGAGCCCATGCTCGCGGAACTGACCCCGTACTCGGTCCACCAGCGCCGGGCCGGGAATCGGCGTGTCACGCAGAGGGAAGGGGACGCCCAGTGCGTCGTACTTGGCGGCGCCGAGCTTGTGGAACGGCAGGACGTCGACCCGCTCCACGCAGCCCAGGCCGGAGAGGAACGCGGCAAGCCCGTCGACGGCGGATGCGTCGTCGGTCCAGCCGGGTACCAGGACGTACCTGATCCACACACGCTTGCCCAGCCGCTCCAGGCGGTGCACGAAACTCAGGGTGGGGGCGAGTGCGCCGCCGGTCAGCTTCCTGTAGGTGGTGGTGTCGAACGACTTGATGTCGAGGAGCACCAGGTCGGTGTCGGCGAGGAGCTCGTCCGAGGCCCGGGCCCCCAGGAGTCCGGACGTGTCGAGGGCCGTGTGCAGACCGGCCTCCTTGCAGCGGCGCAGGAGCGTCCCGGTAAAGGCCGGCTGGAGCAGGGGTTCACCGCCGGTGAGGGTGACCCCGCCACCGGCCGTGGTGATGAAGCTCCTGTACGTGCCGATCTCCGCCATCACCTCGTCGACGGTGGCCTCCCGCCCGTCGCGCATGTGCCAGGTGTCGGGATTGGCGCAGTACAGGCAGCGCAGTGGGCAGCCGCTCACGAAGAGCACGAACCGGGTCCCGGGACCGTCCACGCCGGTGGACAGGTCCCAGGAGTGGATCCGGCCTGTCGTCACGGTGCTCACCGTGCTCCGTGGAAGGTGCGGCTGATCACGTCGAGCTGCTGCTCGCGGGTCAGGCGGACGAAGTTCACCGCGTAGCCGGAGACCCTGATGGTCAGCTCGGGGTACTTCTCCGGGTGCTCCATGGCGTCCTCCAGCACGGCCCGGTTCAGCACGTTGACGTTCATGTGGAAGCCGCCCGCGGATACGTAGGCGTCGAGGATGCCGACCAGGTGACTGGCGCGTTCCCCGGGGACGTGCCCCAGTCCCTCCGGGGTGATCGTGGTGGTCAGGGAGATGCCGTCCCGTGCGGCGTCGTAGGGCAGCTTGGCCACCGAGAGGGCGGAGGCGGCCACGCCGTGCTTGTCGCGGCCGTTCATCGGGTTGGCCCCGGGAGCGAAGGGCTGTCCGGCGCGCCGGCCGTCAGGGGTGTTGCCGGTGTGCTTGCCGTACACGACGTTGGAGGTGATGGTCAGCACGGACTGGGTGTGCTCCGCGTCGCGGTAGGCGGGGTGCTCGCGCACCTTCGCCATGAACGACTCCACCAGGTCGACGGCGATGCTGTCGGCACGGTCGTCGTTGTTGCCGTACACCGGGAACTCCCCCTCGGTCCGGAAGTCCACGGCCAGCCCCGTCCGGTCGCGGAAGACCTTGACACGGGCGTGCTTGACAGCGGACAGGCTGTCCACGGCGACGGACAGGCCGGCGATGCCGCAGGCCATGAAGCGGTGAACGGGGTAGTCGTGCAGCGCCATCTCGATGCGCTCGTAGGCGTACTTGTCGTGCATGTAGTGGATGACGTTGAGCGCGTCGACGTACGTCTGCGCGAGCCAGTCCAGAACGCGGTCGTACGCGGCCGACAGCTCGTCGTAGTCGAGGTACTCGCCGGTCAGGGGCGGCATCTCGGGGGTGATCTGGTCGCCGGTCATCTCGTCCTGGCCACCGTTGACGGCGTACAGCAGTGCCTTGGCGAGGTTGACGCGGGCTCCGAAGAACTGCATCTGCCTGCCCACCGCCATGGCGGAGACACAGCAGGCGATCGCGGTGTCGTCGCCGGTGCGTGTCCGCATCAGGTCGTCCGACTCGTACTGGACGGCGCTGGTGTCGATGGACACCTGGGCGCAGAACTTCTTGAAGCCGTCCGGGAGCCGCGAGGACCACAGCACGGTCAGGTTCGGTTCCGGGGCGGGGCCGAGGTTGTACAGGGTCTGCAGGAAGCGGAAGGAGGTGCGGGTGACCAGCGGGCGGCCGTCGGCACCGATGCCGCCGATGGACTCCGTCACCCAGGTCGGGTCGCCGGAGAACAGCGTGTCGTACTCGGGGGTGCGCAGGAAGCGGACGATGCGGAGCTTGATGACGAAGTCGTCGATCAGTTCCTGGGCTCGCGTCTCGTCGAGGATTCCCCCGTCCACATCGCGCTGCAGGTAGACGTCCAGGAAGGTGGAGGTCCGGCCGAGCGACATCGCCGCGCCGTTCTGCTCCTTCACAGCGGCCAGGTAGCCGAGGTAGAGCCACTGCACGGCCTCGTGCGCGGTAGCCGCGGGACGGCTGACGTCACAGCCGTACGTCGCCGCCATCGCCGTCAGCTCGCCCAGAGCCCGAATCTGTTCGGCGAGTTCCTCCCGGTCGCGGATGACGTCCGCGGTGGACGGCCTGCCGTCGAGGCCGTCGCGTTCGGCGCGCTTGGCCTCGATGAGCCGGTCGGTGCCGTAGAGGGCGACGCGCCGGTAGTCCCCGATGATCCGGCCACGACCGTAGGCATCCGGCAGTCCGGTGATGATCCCGACCCTGCGGGCGGCGCGCATCGCCGGGGTGTAGGCGTCGAACACGCCGGCGTTGTGGGTCTTGCGGTACGTGTCGAACACCCGCGTCACGAACGGGTCGGGCTCGTAGCCGTACGCCTTCAGCCCGTTCTCCACCATGCGCAGGCCGCCGTTGGGCATGATCGCCCGCTTCAGCGGCGCATCGGTCTGCAGCCCGACGATCAGCTCACGGTCACGGTCGATCCAGCCGGGGGCGTGCGAGGTGATGGTGGAGGGCGTGGCGGTGTCCACGTCCAGGACGCCCTTGCGCCGCTCCTCGGGGAACAGCGCGCTGACCTTCCCCCATACCGCCCGCGTGCGGTCCGTGGCACCCGTCAGGAAGGCGGCGTCGCCCTCGTAGGGCGTGTAGTTGGCCTGGATGAAGTCACGCACGTCGATACGCGCACGCCACCCGCTCCCCGTGAACTGTCGCCAGGCGTCGGCGGTCCGGGGGGCGGCTGTCACCGTCGCGGTCATCGCAGGTCCTCTCGTCGGACGGTCTCGTCACTGCCGATACTCGTCGTACGGACCGGTGGCGATCAGTGCCGGACAGGGCACCGGGCGGGCCCCGTGCGGCCCCGATCGGCGGGACCTTCGGCCTCCCACGGACAGATACCGGCGCGGTGGGGCGAGCCGGTCTGCGGCGGTCTTCGCTCCGGAGCCGAGTGGGCTTCAGCGCCTGTGCCCCGCATCGCCCGCCACCGGCGTGCTCTGCCGGGGGCCGTGGACGTCGCGCGTCGGCGGCAGCCGCTGTTCCGATGGCCCAGAGCCACGGGCTCTCCTGAGATGGACACCGGAGTGGGCCCGCAGGGTGCGGAGCGCCCATGGCGGTGATGTGCTGTGTCCACTGGTCCGCTCACTGGGTACCCGGTAAGTGGAGACCGCGTTCCGGTACGAGTGAGGAGGAGACGTGGCATTGCGGCATGTCGATGAGGAGACGGTGGTTACCTTGGTGGCCGCGGCCACGGCGGCACCCTCCATGCACAACGCGCAGCCGTGGCGCTTCCGCTTCCTGAGAGGCGAGAGTCTCCTGCTGCTGTACGCCGATGACGAGCGGGCCATGCCGCGCTCCGATCCCGGTAACCGGGCGCTGCACATCGGCTGTGGGGCCGCGCTGTTCAATCTGCGTGTCGCCGCCGCGCACGCGGGCCTCGCCCCGGACGTCCGGCTGCTGCCCGAGCCGCAGGACCCGCTGTTGCTCGCCGCCGTCCATCTGGCCGAGCAGGCCGGGCACGAGCGGGACGATGCCCTGGCGCGGCTGCACGCGGGGATCCGGCAGCGGCACACCAGCCGTCACCCCTTCGCGGAGACGGACATTCCCGCAGATGTACGGAGCATGCTGCAGGACGCCGCCGCGCGCGAGTCCGCAGCTCTGCACTTCCCCGGCCCCTGGCACGCCGAGACGGTGCTCGACCTGGTTCGCGACGCGGAGAGCCGGGACGCCATGGACCCCGGCGCCCGCGAGGACCTCATCCGCTGGACGCGGCTCGGTCCGGAAGCGGACACGGCCGTCGACGGCGTCCCCGAGTACGCCTTCGGGCCCCGCAAACGGGACGGCAGAGCCCCCGTACGGGACTTCGCCGGACGTCGGCCGGTGGCCGACCGTGGCACCACCACCTTCGAGTTCACCCCGCACCTGGCCTTGCTGAGCACCTCCGGTGACGGCCCTGAGGACTGGTTGCACGCCGGGCAGGCACTGGAACGAGTACTGCTGGAGGCCACCCTGGCCGAGCTGGCGACCTCTCTGACCTCCCACGCGCTGGAGACCGCAGAGCTGCGGCTGCTGGTACGCGACCCGGGATCGGGCTTGGGGCAAGTGCAGATGGTGCTGCGTATCGGCTACGGCCCGAGGGGCCCGGCCACCCCCCGCCGCCCGGTGAAGGACGTTCTGCGCCTCACGTGACCGGGCCTCGCCGACGTGTGAGGACTTGCGCGCGTCAGGCGCCGCCGGCCGCCCCGGAAACCCGGGCGAGCACGCACGGCCCGTTCCGTACGAGGGGTGGTAGGGCCTTCCGCGCTTCCACGACCCGGCCGACGGGTTAGTTGCCTGACTCCGGGGCCCCCGGAGCCGGTCGGCCCCACAGGGAAGGCCGATCGGCCCATCTGGCCCGGCACCAGGACCCCCAGGATGGTGAGCACAGTTCCCCTGCACACCACCTTGTCGAGGAGACCCATGCTTTCGCCCGATTCGGCCGCCGTCGTCCGCGCAACCCTGCCCGCCGTCGGCGGGGCTCTGGACGAGATCACGGCTCGGTTCTACGGCACCATGTTCGCCGAGCAGCCCGAACTGCTGGACGGGCTGTTCAACCGCGGCAACCAGGCAAACGGTGGTCAGCGCCGTGCTCTTGCCGGTTCCATCGCCGCCTTCGCGCAGGCGCTGCTCGCCGATCCCGAGACCAGGCCGGACGCCCTGCTTTCCCGGATCGCCCATAAGCATGCCGCGCTCGGGGTGACCGAGGACCAGTACACGATCGTCCACAAGTACCTCTTCGGTGCCATCGCGGAGGTGCTCGGCGAAGCGGTCACGCCCCAGGTGGCCGCCGCCTGGGACGAGGTGTACTGGCTCATGGCCGGCGCCCTGATCGCCCAGGAGACCCGTCTCTATCAGGAGGCGCAGGTCGACCCCCGTCACCCCTGGCGGCAGTGGACGGTGGTGGAACGGCGCGAGGAGACCCCCGACGTGGTCTCCTTCCTGCTGCGCCCGGCCGACGAGGACCCCGTGCCGCCCGTCCGCGCCGGCCAGTACGTCAGCGTCAGGGTGCGGATGCCCGACGGCATACACCAGGTGCGCCAGTACAGCCTGTCGGGCGCCCCTGGCGACCAGCTGCGCCGGGTCACCGTGAAGCGGGTGGCGAGCCTGTCCGACGCGCCCGAGGGCGAGGTGTCCACCCAGTTGCACCGCGCCGTCGGGGCCGGTGACCAACTCACCCTGTCCGCTCCGTTCGGCGATGTGGTCCTCGACGAGGCAGACAGCCCTCTGCTGCTGATCTCGGCGGGCATCGGCTGCACCCCGATGGTCGGCATGCTCGAACACCTCGCGGCGACCGGAGCCACCCGCCCGGTCATGGTGCTGCACGCCGATCGCTCTCCGGCAGACCATGCCTTGCTCCCGGACACCCACCGCCTGGTCGGCAGCCTGCCCGCCGCCCGGGCAGAGTTCTGGTACGAGCAGAACGCCGCTGCCGAGCCCGGCGCCCACTCCGGTCTGATGGACCTCAAACGGCTGAACCTGTCCGCCGACACCGATGTCTACCTGTGCGGCTCACTGCCCTTCATGCGGGCCGTCAGGGCACAGCTGATCCAGTCGGGCGTCCCGGCGCGCCACATCCGCTACGAGGTCTTCGGCCCCGACCTGTGGCTGGCCCACTCGGAAGCCTGAGCACAGGCGGCACGGGGGACGTAGGGGCCGGCGACCTGATCAGCGACGGAGGCTGTACGAGCTACTGCTGCCCGGCGGCGGCGAGGAGCGGCCGCCGTCGCCAACCACCGGTAGCTGCTCGACGAGCCGCCTGCGGAGGTCCTTGCCCTGAGTACGCCTGCCGTCCTCACTCGGCCTCGCTCCGGGTTGTGCTGGGCGGCCCCGCCCTGCCCCTGGACCCGGCGGACCACGGTTCGGGGCCGTGTGGCGGGCAGGGAGGGGCCGCCCAACCCTCCCGTGAGCAGGCAGGGCGCCGCAGAGTGGGTGACACGCGGAGAGCTTGCGAAGGAGAGTCGCCATGAGGACCCGGGAAATCGATGCCACAGCCGTCCAGACCCTGCTGGCCGCAGCGGTGGCCGCGCCGTCGATCCACAACACGCAGCCCTGGCGGTTCGGCCTGGACGCGGACACCAGGACGGTCGAGTTCCGTGCCGTTGCCGGACGGCGGCTACCGATGACCGATCCCGACCTCCGTGCCCGCCACATCTCTGTGGGCGCGGCCGTCTTCAATCTCCGGGTGGCCGCGGCGCACCTGGGCTGGCGGCCCGTCGTCCGGCTGCTGCCAGCCGCTGACGATCCCGACCTGCTCGCCACCGTGCACCTGGCCGGGGGCGGCGAGGATGGACCCCCGTCCTTGCGGCCGCTGTACGAGGCCGTCGAACGGCGTCACAGCAGCCGGATGCCCTTCACCGGCCGCCCCGTGCCTGAAGCGATCGTGACGGAGATGATCACTGCGGCGCACACGCAGGGCGCGCGTCTTGAGGTCCCCGACATCGTAAGGACCAGCCGTCTGCTGCGGTTGACCCAGGCGGGCGAGGTCCGAACGCCTCCCACCCCGGCCGCACGGCAGAGGCGCACCGCTGGCTCACCGCCCCAGGACTCGACTCCGGGTACGGCATCCCCGTCACCGCGGTGGGAGCCCTGGACGCGTCCGGCCGGATACCGATGCGGGACTTCACCGGTCAGCTACCTGTGCCGCACCTTCCTGCCCTGCACTTCGAACGCCACACGCAGGTAGCACTGTTGTGGACGGCGCGGGACCGGCACCAGGACTGGCTGAGGGCGGGCCAAGCGCTGCAACACGTGCTGCTCACGGCGACCTCGTACGGGCTACGCACCTCCGTGCTGCACCAGGCGATGGAATGGATGGATCTGCGGGCGGCGGTGAGCGGTTCGCAGCAGCGGTGCCCACAGTTGCTGATCCGGTTCGGGTACGGCCCCGAGGGCAGCCGCACCCCACGCGCGGCCGCGTACGCCGCATCGCCCAGGCCGGCAGTCTCCGGTGGGAGGGCCGCCCCGCCCGGTTGACCGTGTCCGGTTGGCTGCGCAGACCGGACAGGCATGCGGAAACGCCCGCGGCTTCCGCCTCATCCGGCGGTACGCGTGCCAGTGATCTCGCGTCCCGTGACCAACTCGGACTCGATGCGCACGAAGACACCGTCCCGTACGGGCATCCAGGAATGCGGCCCGGACTGCGAGAGCCGTTCGTGCTCGGCGGGCTCGGCCACCACGCCGGCCCGGCCGGTGACGACCACGCTCCAGCCCGACCGGGTCGCCGCGCTGAACTCGTCAGCCTCGAAAGCGACCACGGCGCCTTCAATGGCCTGCACGAGGTCGGAGACAGCCGAGGTGTACAGCAGAACGGAGTCGTCCTCGTCCAGGAAGAAGTTGACCGGGAGGACCGCGGGCAGCGCCTGCCGGGTGTACACGACCCGGCCGAGCGGCACTTTGGCCAGCAGACGAAGGGATTCCAGCCGGTCGAGAATGCGAATGGCGTCGTTCTCGAGCATCCCACCATTCTCCGCGTCGCGGTGTGCCGCCGAGTAGGGCCGGTCGGCCCCTTCTGCGCATCCCGGCAGTCAACGCCTGGTTCCCGCCCGAGCGGCGCGGTCTCGCCATCAGGGTTTTCGGCGCGAGTATGGGCGGCACCGCCATCAGCGCCCTGACCACGGTGAAACTGGTCGACGCCCACAGCTTGTCCACGCCGTTCCTGATCACCGCGGCGGTTCTCGCGGTGTACGCCGCGGCCGCCGCTCCCTGCGCCGTGACGCGCCCGACCGGTCCGTGCCGGCCGAGCGCGCCGCACGCCGTCTGGCCGCCACCCTCCGGCTGCCCGTCACCTGGCAGGCGTCCGCACTGTACGCGGTTGCGTTCGGCGGCTACGTAGCCTTCTCCGTCTACCTGCCGACCTACCTCAAGACCGGTTACGGCCTCACAGGCCGACGTGGCGAACCGTATGGCCGGGTTCGTTCTCCTCGCGGTGGCGAAACGCCCGTTCGGTGGCTGGCTGTCCGACCGGATCGGCCCGGTCCGCGTGCCGACCGGCTCCCCGGTCACGGTCGTGGCCGGTGCTGTCGCGCCGGCGTTCACCCTCGCCTCAGCCCCCGTGGGCACTATCGCCTTCCTGGCCATGGCCGCCGCACTCGGCGCCGGCAGCGGGGCGACCTTCGCCCCGGTGGCTCTGCGCACCCCGTCGCTGACCGGAGTGGTCGGCGCCGCGGGCGGACTGGGCGGGTTCCTGCCACCGCTGGTCATGGGGTCGCTGTTCGGGCTGTTCGAGTCGTACGCGATGGGCCTTGTCCTCCTCGCGATCGTGTCCGCCGGGGCTCTGGCCTTCACCCTGACGGCCGTCCGTGCCTCGTCCGCAGACGGTGAGGGAAAGTCCCGCGCCAGCAGGCAGCGCGAGCCCCGCACGGCCGGCAGAACCGCATGAGAACCGGCGGCCCAGACCGGCGGAAGCGAACAACAGCGACCGTCTGAACAGTTGCCTTCACCCCCGGCCCTGCTCCAACTGTGCGCGAGGAACGCACTGCTGCTCTTCACGGCGTGGCCGTTCATTCGGCTCGTACGCATGGTCATCCGCGCCGCTGCGCTACCTCACCCGGCCTCACATCGCCCACCGTGGCCTCCACGTCCAGCTTGGTGCCCGAGCCCTTCATGGCGTCGGGGAACGTACGGACGAACGAGAGTCCGACAGCCTCCACCGCTGTGAACAGGTCGCCCCCGGCCGGCAGGGACCCACTCATGCACCGTCCGCGAGACCGGCGCTCCGAACAGGCAGCCATCCGGGCGAAGGTGAGCTGCGACGCAGGACTCGCCGAACTCCGCGACCGCCGCCGACTGCCTGATGCGCGTAGCAGCTATACGTACTTTGGTTGACGCCGAAGTTGTCGCGCTCTGTCACCGTGCTTCGAGATGCGCCCCCGGTGCCGACGCACCCGGGCCGCCACTACCAAGGGAGCGGGAATGAAGGTGGACGGACTGAGGCGGGTTCCGGTCGTCGTGGTGACGCTGGCGACGGTCGCCCTGCTGGCCGGCTGCGGGGGCGGGAGCGACGGGGCCGGAGACAGCGGAAGCGGTGCCGTGACCGAGGACTCGGCGAAGGGCACGTCGGCAGGAAGGGCGAACGACGGCCCGCTGGATGCAGCCGGCCTTGAGAACGTGGCGGTCGCCGAAGCGGACCTGCCCGAATACACCTTCACCGTCTTCAAGCAGGGCACCGTCCTCGGGACCAAGGGGAAGCCGGCCGACCCGGCCGCCTGCCAGGCCATGGAGGACATCCGGCTGCGCGCGCCCGAACCCGCGCCAACCGCGGCGGCGGCCCGATCCGTCCGCCCGAAGACGGACACGAAGGCCACCGACATCACGCTGTACGCCTACGGCAAGGCGTCGGACGCCGAAGAACTTCTCACCCGCGTTCGCGACGCGGCGAAGAGCTGTACCGGCTACGAGGACGACATGGGTCTCAACCCGACCGTGACCGCTCTCCCCGATCCCGACCCGGGCCCGGCCGACGACGCCTTCGCCTACAAAAGGGAGTTGGCGGGAACGGTGCACTGGTACCGGGTGGTGCGCAGTGGTCCCCATGTGGCCGTCTTCGGCTGGCAGAGCCTGGTAGCGCACAAGAACGCGGGCGAGGCTCCGGACGAGGTGATCGCCGCGCAACTCGAAAAGCTGACGGCGTCGGCAGGCACGGACTGAGCCTCATCCTCCAGCCGGAGAGCTCCTAACACCATCGTGCTGGAGTGTGCTGGTTGGCCTGCCGCGGGGTCGGCCCTCCGCTTGCGTCCTCATACGAGTCCCAAGGGAACGGGGCCGAACCGGCGATCTCGGCCAAGCGGTCGAGGTCGGCTAAAGCGGTGAGGTCACCGCGGGTCCGCGCCGACGAGCTCCGCTTCGGGAGCCAGTCCGATGCCGGGCATCCCGACCGGACTGAACCACGTCTCCTGCTCGCCGTCCCGGGCGCCGGAGGCACGCCCGGAGGCCGGTCTGGCCGCCATGGCGGGACCGAGCAGAGCGGACACCAGCAGGGGCACGGGGCCCATCGGCCCTGTGGCCAGGGCCCGGTCGCCCCTCCACACCAGGACCGGCGGCCTCTCCTACGTGACTGCGGAGCGCGCCAGTCTTGAGGCGTGGCGACATGGTCCCGGGCAGGGGAGCACCAGATCGCCCCGGGACCTCGGTGCCCGTGAGACGTCCGCCACCATGCGAGCGCTGCACGACCGGTCCAAACGGACTCACCACGTCGGCGCCTGCCGGACGACCGCGCAGTCCCATGGCGGGACGGCTCGCAGAAGTGGGCGTCACGCGGCGCCTGCCAGGTGTGGCGGGGCGCCGGGCCAGCCATCGGCTCCGGCTCTCTTCGCCCATGCTCGTGAAGGAGGATCCATCGTGACCCCTCGCACTGTCGGTGAGGTAATGACACGGGACGTCGTGCAGGCCGGCCCGACGACACCGTTCAAGGAGGTCGTGCGACTGCTCGACCACCACCGGATCAGCGGACTGCCGGTGGTCGACACCGACGACAAGGTCCTCGGTGTCCTGTCCGGAAGCGACCTGGTACGCACCCAGGCGTACCGGAAAGGCTCCGCCCCGCCCCTGGCCGTGAACGCACAGGACATGATGTCCAGCCCGGCCATCACCGTGCACCCGGAACAGTCCGTACCGGACGCCGCCCGGCTCATGGAGCGCCGCGGTGTCGAGCGGCTGCCCGTGGTGGACGAGGCCGACCGCCTGATCGGCATCGCCACTCGCCGCGACCTTCTCCAAGTCTTCCTGCGTGCCGACGAGGACATCCGCCGAGAGGTGACCGAGGAGATCATCGGAGCTCCGGAGGAGCTTCCGTCCGACGCGGTCCTCGTCTCCGTTAGCGACGGTGTCATCACTCTCGAGGGCCGGGTGGAACTGCGTTCCCGGGTACCGGAGATCGTATACGCCGCCTGGCGCCTCGAAGGTGTGGTCGGCGTGGTGAACGGTCTGGGCTTCCGCGTCGACGACTGTGCGGAGCCGGCCGGCCCCGCTCGCAGCGGGAGCGGCTGAGCCCACGGCGAGCGGCCTCGAGCGGCGGCTCGGGCGGCCTGGGCCGACGGTCCCTACCGAGGCGGGCCGGACGGCGTCGACGAAGGCCCTCCGGGCCCTCCTGCACCAGTCGGCACCAAAGGACAGTGAGGGCAGAGAGCGGGGCGGTTCGCCGTCGCACTGCTCTTGGCCGGCACCGCCGTACACCACGGCGGCCCCTGACAACGGAGGCATACCACCATGACCCGACAGGACGTACGGACCGAGGACCGCGCCAGGACCGACGCCCCGTCCGACGCCGAGGTCGCCGTGGGCCGTCTGGTCGCGGCCGGTCTCAAGGCACTCGCCGACTACGAGAGCCTCACCCAGGAACAGGTCGACCACATCGTCAAGAAGGCGTCGGTCGCAGCCCTGGACCAGCACACCGCGCTGGCCCGTCTGGCGGTCGAGGAGACGGGACGCGGGGTCTTCGAGGACAAGGCCGCCAAGAACATGTTCGCCTGCGAGCACGTCACGCACAGCATGGGGCCCATGAAGACCGTCGGAGTCATCGGCCGGGACGACATCGAGAACATGGTCGAGATCGCCGAACCGGTGGGCGTGGTGGCCGCGGTCACCCCCGTCACCAACCCGACCTCGACCACCATCTTCAAGGCACTGATGGCGCTGAAGACCCGCAACCCGGTGATCTTCGCGTTCCACCCCTCCGCCCAGCGGTGCAGCGCCGAAGCGGCCCGCGTCGTACGGGACGCGGCCATCGCCGCCGGTGCACCGGAGCACTGCGTGCAGTGGATCGAGGCCCCCTCCGTCGAGGCGACCAACACACTGATGCGGCACCCCGGGGTCTCCCTGATCCTCGCCACCGGCGGCAACGCCATGGTCAAGGCCGCCTACTCGGCCGGCAAACCCGCACTCGGCGTCGGCGCCGGCAACGTCCCCGCATACGTCCACCGCAGCGCCAAGCTGCGCAGGGCTGTCAACGACCTGGTGCTGTCCAAGTCGTTCGACAACGGCATGATCTGCGCCTCCGAACAGGCCGTCATCCTGGACACGGCAATCTACGACTCGGCGCTCGCCGAGTTCCGCACCCTGCACGCCCATCTGGCCACCCCGCAGGAGAAGGCGAAGCTGGAGACCTTCCTGTTCCCGGCCACCGGTGGTTCGGGGGGCGGCTGCGAGCCCAAGGTCAACGCCGCCGCTGTCGGGCAGAGCCCCGCGTGGATCGCCGAGCGGGCCGGGTTCTCGGTGCCGGATAACACCTCGGTCATCCTCGTCCAAGCCGAACGTGTCGGACCCGACGAGCCGTTGACCCGCGAGAAGCTCTGCCCGGTGCTCGCCGTGCTGCGGGCCGAGGACGAACGTCACGGCTTCGGCCTGGCCGCCGACATGGTCGCCTTCCACGGTCAGGGCCACAGCGCCGTCATCCACACGGAAGACGCGGCCGTGGCGGAGGCGTACGGCATGCGGATGAAGACCGCACGGATCATCGTCAACTCCCCATCCTCCCAAGGCGCGATCGGCGGCATCTACAACGGCTTGCTGCCCTCACTCACCTTGGGCTGCGGCTCTTGGGGCAGCACCTCGGTCTCCAACAACGTCTCCGCCGCCCAGCTGCTGAACGTCAAGCGGGTCTCCACCCGCCGCAACAACCTCCAGTGGTTCAAGGTCCCGCCGAAGATCTACTTCGAACCGCAGGCCATCCGCTACCTGACCTCCATGCCTGACATCCACCGGGTCACCATCGTCACCGACGCCACCATGACCCGCCTCGGGTTCGTCGACCGGATCAGCCGCGTACTGCAGCAGCGTCGGGAGCCGGTCACCCTCCAGATCATCGACAACGTCCAGCCCGAACCCAGCATCGACTCCGTCCAGCACGGCGCCGGCCTCATGCGGGACTTCCGCCCCGACACGATCATCGCGCTCGGCGGCGGCTCCCCTATGGACGCCGCCAAGGTCATGTGGCTGCTGTACGAGCAGCCCGGCATCGACTTCGCCGACATGCGGCAGAAGTTCTCCGACATCCGCAAGCGCGCCTTCCGCTTCCCCACCCTGGGCAAGCTCGCCAGCCTGGTCTGCGTGCCCACCACTTCCGGCACCGGAGCCGAGGTCACTCCCTTCGCCGTCATCTCCGACCCCGCCACCGGCAAGAAGTACCCCCTGGCCGACTACGCGCTCACGCCCAGCGTGGCCATCATCGACCCCCTCCTCACCACGGTCCTGCCCCCGGCCCTCGCTGCCGACAGCGGCTTCGACGCCCTCACGCACGCCATCGAGTCGTACGTGTCGGTCTACGCCAACGACTTCACCGACGGCCTCGCGCTGCACGCCATCCGCCTGGTCTTCGACCACCTGGAGGCAGCGGTCACCGACCGCGGGGGTGCCCCGGAAGCACGGGAGAAGATGCACAACGCCGGCACCATCGCCGGCATGGCCTTCGGCAACGCCTTCCTCGGCATCGTCCACGCCATGTCCCACACCCTCGGCGCGACCTTCCACATCGCGCACGGGCGCACCAACGCTGTGCTGCTCCCCCACGTCATCCGCTACAACGGCGCCATCCCGACGAAGCTGACCGGCTGGCCCAAGTACGAGCACTACCGCGCTCCCGAACGGTTCCAGGACATCGCCCGCGCTCTGGGGCTGCCCGCCACCACCCCGCCCGAGGGCGTGGAGTCCCTCGCTGCGGCCGTCGAGCGCCTGCGGGACGCCGTCGGCATCGAGCCGACGTTCAAGACGCTGGGAGTCGACGAACGAGCTTTCCTGGACGCGCTGCCGCAGCAGGCCCTCAACGCCTACGAGGACCAGTGCGCACCGGCCAACCCCCGCATGCCGATGCTGGACGACATGCGGGAGCTGATGCGCACGGCCTACTACGGCTGAACACGGGGCGGTCCTCTCCGCGCGGAAGCGGCTGCCAAGGTTCCTCCGTGGGACAACGGCGACCGCCGGAGGCGGGCCGCGTGCGCTCCTCTGGTCCGGGCGCGCTCCGAGCCGGCCCAGGGCCTGCAGCGGGAGATCCGCGCACGACTTCTCGTCGCTCCGATCGAGCAGTTCAAGGAACTCGGGTACGACGTCGTGGAAATGATGCTGGCCGACCAGAACAGCTGGGACCGCTACGCCGCGGCCCAGTGACTCAGCATGCACCGCTGGCTCGATGAGAACCCGGAGGACGAACTCGCCACCGTAGTAAGGGAGGAACTCACCACCGAGCCCGCCCACTACGCCCGTCCCGGGCGTGAGTACCTCAGCTGGGCATCTTCGCCCTCATGGCTTCCCCTCTACAGTCCCACCGAAGCGACGCGCTATCCGAAGAAGCTCAACCGCACCTGACGGTTGTGATTCGAGACGTTCGTGTCCACCAAACTCCGTTGAGGCAACCCAAGAATAGCTGGCCCGCCCGCCTTCTACAGCCGACGGCGATACTGCCAGCAGCCTCTAACACTGGGCGCACAGGCCGGTCCATGCGACTGCCGGCGCAAACGGCGTGGGCTCGTTCACCGCTCATGGTCCGGCAGTTTCGCCACATCGACCTGCAGCAGCGGCTCTCCGCCCGGCGCACGTTCGGCCGGGTCACGCAACGTGCGCTCGGCTCGGCATCCGACAACTGCCGTCCATTCACCTACGGTTGCCAGGGGCAGGTGCGTGGGTGAATGATCTCGGAGACAGGGTCGGGGCCCTCCACGGGGGCATTCGGGGCAAGGGGGCAGCCATCTCTTCGGTGATCGTCAATGTGTTGGTCGGTCTCGCGACCAGCCTCATCGGTGGTGCGTGTGTATGGCTCTGGGAACGGAGCAAGCGATCCCGGTTCGTACGGCGCAAGGCAGCCTTCTTCGGCGTGGTGCCGGGCGAGACGTGTGTGGTCATTATCGGCAACAAGCACAACCTGCCGGAAGCGACGAACCGCAAGGACGTCCGCGCGATCATCGAAGTGGCGACGCTGGCCAGTCAGCTCGGCAGCGATGTGGTGACGGAATCCAGCAATGAATACCGCGGCAGCAACGATGCTCGTACGGAGTTCTGCATCGGCGGCCCGCTCGGCGACGCCAACATCCGCACCGGTGGCCATCTGGCGGCGCACCTGCCTGGCGTATCCATTCTCCCGTACAGTCAAGAGGCCGATTCGGCGGCCTTTGTGGTCGACGGTCACCGGTACCTGTTCGAGAAGGGCAGGCTGGAGTACTCGCTGGTGGCCAAGTTCACACCCCCGGAATCCACCCGCCCGATCTTCCTTGTCTGCGGACACAGTTCCTTGGCCAACCAGGCCGCCATCCATTACCTCAAGCGGCATTACCGTGACGTGGCACGCTCCCTGGATTCGTTGGACCGTTTCTGCATCCTGATCAAGGTGCCGAACATCGGAACGTACGGCTTCCATGCCGCCGTCCTGGAGCGTGACATCACGAGAGCGGCATTCGCCCGGAGCTGACGTCAGTAGCCTCGGACATCCGTCGTCGAGTCATGACGGAGAGAGGCTTCTCCCAGGACGCGGGAGGCAGCCTCGGCCCAGGTGACACGGGCCGCGAGAGCGTCTCGTACGACGGCCATCCTGCCGAAGGCGGCCTCGCGGTCGGAGAGACATCCCTCGATCCGCATGGCCCAGGTATCCGCGTCGAGTGGGTCGTCCCTGATGACCGGCACGATCAGCGGGTCGGCATCGCCGCCCAGGAACTCGCGTAGAAGCAAGGCCAGACCACTGTTGGCGCTCACCAGGAGCGGAACTCCCCGAATGATGGCCTCCAGCCCCGCCAGCCCGAAACCTTCCCGGCGTGACGGCATGATGACCAGGCTGGCCCGTGCCATGTCCGCGTCCAGGCGACGAGGATCCGTCGAATAGGGGCGCACGACCACATCCATTCCGGGGACTCCCGACCATGCGCCGATGCGTTCCTGCTGCATGTCGGCCATGCCCGGCGGCGCACCGCGCACCACGAGTTCGATCGGCTCGGTGGACGCTTTGGTACGCAGTTCGTGCACGAGACCACAGGCTCGGGCGCCCAGATCGACGCCCTTGAGCATGGCGTCCTCGGTGCGGCCCATCATCAGCACCTTGAAGGGCTTGCCCGGCGGAGGAGTGCGCGCGGCAAGCCCTCTCGGTGCCGGAAGATCGAACCCCGGGTCGATCCGGAGTGGCTCGAGCCCGTCCTCGTCGCAGAGTTCGTTGCGGAACCGCTCGTACAGACGAGGTCCAACGGCCAGAACTCGGTGGGCGGAGGCCCCGAGTCGCCGCTCGATGTCGGTGCGTTCCTCCGCTCTGTGCGCTCGGTCGGTCGAGCCGTCGGGTTTGTGCCATTCAATCTCGTCCGGCGCCATGTGGACAATGTGCAACCGTCGGGCCCTTGGGAAGAAGTCCTCCTGCAAGTGGGCCGCAGCCGGACCGGTGGTGCGGGCATGGCCGATGATGAGGTCGGGGTCGACGCCTGGAGGCAGACGGGGTCGGCGGGTGAGCTTGCCGTAATCGGGGGCACCGGGCGCTCCCGGGTGGCACAGCAGGGTGACGCCCTTGGCCGCCGCGTCGGCGACTTCGGAGTCGTCAGCCGCGACCACCGCGCAAAAGACGGCTGCCCCCGCCGAGACTAGTGCAAGGCAGAGGTGGCGGTTGAATGTGCTCAGGCCGCCGTGCGCGGACGACCACTCGGTGGCGACGACCAGAACGGTGACACGGTCGGAAAGAATGCGGGAGGCGATCTGCTCGATCCGCTCCTGTGGGGAGGCGACACCGGACAGCACCGACGACCCCGCAGAGCGGGTTCCCATCACAGCGCTGGTCTCCAGGAGCGCGCGCAGCAACGGCCCGGACACGGCGTGCCGCACATACGCGTCATCCTGCAGCAGCCCGTCCAGGACATGTCCGGCAGCGGCGTGTGTGGCCAGATGTTCGCGGATGTATAGGGGTGCTGCCTCCCAGTCCCGTTCTCTGGTGGTGGAGACAGGGACCTGCCGCAATAACGCCTCAACGAGCCGGCGGTGTACGGTGCTGTCCTCTCCCGGGGCCTGCAGATGCTCCATCAGATCGGATTGAGCCAGCCGGTACACCTGACCGTCGGTCGTCACGCCTTCAGCGACGAGAGCGTCCGTGTTCTCCTGCGCGAGGAACCACCGCACAGCGGCTTCCTTGCAGGACGTGCCGGCGAGGGCTTCGGCCAGCGGGGCCCACAACCGACCGGGCAGGCCAGCTCCCTGAGCGTAGGCCAGCGGCAGCAGAAGGCGTACTGCCAGCTCTCTCTTCGGCCCGTAGCCATCGAGGTAGCGCCTGAACAGATCGTCGACGTCTCCTGACGAGAGGTTCGACAGATCGCCGCCGGGCACCTCGCCGTGCAACACAGCACGAGTCAGCGCCTGCGCCATGGCGAAGGAGCCCCGGGCTTCGTGGGCAATGCTCTCCGCCTCAGCGGCAGCGCGCGCCGGATGAGCACGGTACCTGTCGGAACTCCCACGGCCCGATTCGCTGGCTCGACCTTCCAGGAGCAGGCGGGCATAGGCTCTGAGGTCGGTATCGTCGCTATATTTCGGTGTATCCAGGTCGATGACGTGGACGTCCTCACCGAGCGACGCTATGAGGGATCGCCGGATGCCCACCATCAGACGGACCGCCGGCAGCCCGACCAGCGGCGCGATCACCTCCGCGATGATCCGGTCGCTCTCCAACGCTTCGTCGAGCCCGTCGAGAACGATCACTACAGGGTCGGTGCGCCTAGCGAGTGCGGCGTGCACGCCTGCGAAGGACGAAGGATGCAAATCGAGTGAGGCTGACAGGCTCTCAACGACGTGCTCGACCGTGCGGCAGTTCATCGCAATGGCCGCGAGTCCGGGCGGCGGCAGCACGTCGGGGGGCACACTCAGTCGGGCTGTACTGTCTGGGTCCGTGAGAGCAAGAACCCTGCCCAGCAGCGCCGACTTCCCGCTTCCCGGTTCACCAGTGACAACAAGTGGACGCACTTCGGCCCCGGACGTACCGAGCCAGTCCGTAATCGCTCTCAAGGCCTCAAGACGTCCGACGAACAAATCACCCGGTTCTGAGGCGTACGGCACACCTCGACTGCGTGACATGAAATGGTCATGCGGTTCACGGCGGAGCCGGACGACACTGGGAATGTCCAGCGAGTCGCGCGGAAGGCCTGAAATATAGGCAGGGTTCGGAAAGAAGGGGCTTTCCCCGCTCATCGTGCGGCCTGCCGCGACGGCCCGCTGAGGGACACCGTGAGTGCCGAAGTGGCGATTGATGCCTTCCGCCACCCGTTCCACGCTCAGATAGCGTTGCCGCTTGCCTGCGGACATTCCGGTGAGCACGTCGCCGAGCGCCTTGGCCATGGCTCCTTCCATGGCCATCTCGGTACTAGTGGCCGAGGCCAGTACCCAGGTATTACCACTCCCGGCCGAAGGTACGCATCCCAGCTCGATGAGCGAGCGCACCGCGTCGCTCGCGGTAGCTCCTGCGTAGCACGTGTCGATGATGACCAGCACGCTCCCGGCCAGGCTGTTCGCCACCATGCCGACGAAGTCGGTTCCAGCGATAGCCGTGTGAGGAAAATCCTCGCCGTCGTCCGCGCCGATCAGGTAATGGCGATCCTGATAGAGAGCGCCGTGCCCCCCGAAGTACGCGACAACCACATCGTCCGGACCCAGCCTGGCCTGCCTGCCCCAGGCGCTCAGCTCCTGCCGGAGCTCACTCGAAGTGGGATTGACGGAGACGGATGGCAGCACCCGTTCGTAACCCATCGAGGCGAGAAGGTCAGCCACGTGCTCGGCGCCCTCGACAGTCCCCGAAAGATCAGAGAACGGCTCCTCATGGCGCGAGACACCTACCACGACCGCATAGCGACGCCCGGAGCTATGGACATGCCCCTCTTCAGCACCGCTCACAGCCGCCCTCTCCGCCCGCCCAGCCACCGCAACTGGCACAAGACGATACTGGAAGAGCGCTCGGCCAGAGAGGGCTGTCGCGTCGAAGTGGAGCACAGCAACGAGCCTGGACACCATGAATGACGCCACCAAGCCAGGGTCCTCGCAACGGCCCAACGGGCATCGGAGCTCTGACTAGTTCACCTGCTTCACATGGCACACTGGCGGGAGGGCAACGTGGGCACACGGGTCGTGCCCGCTCCCGGCTCCTCACCGATCACTGCGGCGTGGGTCGCGTCGAGCGCGACGGCGCACTTGGTCCTCGTCGAGGTCCACGAGTTCGTTCCTCGGGTTGGACACCCGTCGGATCACGAACGTCTCCCCGGTGAAGGGCGCAACGAGTCTGCGGACGACCAGCCCGATGCGATGGCCGGCCACCTCGGTCGCACTCACTGCCCTCGACGAGCTCACCAACTAAACGGTTCGCTGCCTCAACTCGCCCCAGGCCGGGCATCTGCGGATGTAAGCGCGGAGCCAGTCCATACGCTCGGCCAATCGGGGAGAGGCCGGCCGGTAGACATCGAGGAACCGCTCCAGAACCGTCTCGGGCCGCACGCCATTCCATACGAGGTTCCCGTCGGCGTGGGTCATCTGGGCCGCACCGGGTCCCCCGAGGCACTAGACCAAGCGCTCCAGCTCCCGCAGGTTGCCGTCAAGTGCTTCCCGCCCGAGTGTGAAGCGCGGTGTCTCCCATGACATGCCGGACAGGTTCTGCGGCTCCATCCCGACCGGCGGCAAGTCGTCGTCCGCAGAAGCGCTCCACAAGGCGCGGGGAGGATGCAGCCGCAGTGCCACCTACCGAGGAGAAATGCCGAGCTCGGTGATTCCTCCCATCTCCTGGCGTTGGTCCTCGATCATCGCCGTCAGACGCTCCTGGGCGTCCAGGACCCCCGGCTGACGTAGAGGCGGCAAAGACCGCATAGCCGGTGCGACGTGCGAGCGACATGGTGAACTGGCTCAGCGTGGCGTAGGTCTGACGGCTGTGCCCCGGGAAGACCCACCACCCGCGGCATACTGGTGCGCGAGACCGGTTGGTCGGGTCGCCGCAGTGCCAGGCATAGACGCGCGCTCCCCGGACGAGATTCGTCAGCGGCCAGCCGCCGGGCAGGCGATACTGAGGCGTGGCACGTATCGTCTTTCCTTCCGCGCCGGTCGACAGCGAGCAGACCCGCAGCTTCCGCACCCACGCCTCATACATCCGCGCGTTCCGTGAACTTGCGCTCGGCGACAGCAGAGCGGAAGACGCTGTCGTCGGCCTTCATGACTCTGCGGCCTCAGCCCTGTTCAGGGCTGATGTGCCATCGCGTTACTGCAACCGAGAACAGGTGATGGCATGCCTGCGTCGCGCATGGGCGACCGCTCGCCTGCTGGAGCACACGCACACACTGGCCGGAGACTCCGAGATTATCCGGCTCGCCAACAGCTGGGGAGCTGTTCAGTCCTACTACGTTCTCTACGGGGCCGCCCAGGCCTTGATCGTGGCCGAAGGTGGCGAGCGTCCGCAGATGCACGAGCCCACGAAGCGGCGCTACGTGGATCTGTGGACCTCTCGCAGTCTGCAGATTGCGCCTTGGACTCTCGCGGCGACGGCTCCAGGGACCCGGCTTGCTGACGGGGACGGGATCCTCGGCGGCCCCAAGCGTTCCCTAGATTTCGATTTGCACCCGTGGGTGGCGTGGCAGGGCGAACAAGCCTGGGACATCGCGGCCAAGGCCTTGCGCTCCACCCGCCAGTTGCTTGTCGAGGACCGCCTCGCCAAGAGGCGGCGTGAAAAGCTCAATGCCAAGAAGAAGCAATGGCGCCTCAACGAGGAGGCCCGGGCGGCGACGGGCCGAAAGCCCGAGCCTGAGCCGAAGAGTGTCAGGCTGACCTCGGCGGAGCGGGACACCGTAACCAGTGGCATCCGCCCTGCGACCATGGCTGACTACCTCTACCGCCTGCGGATCAAGGCCAACTACGAAGATGTCACCGTCTTCTCCAACGGCCCCGCTTCGGACGGTGAGGCAACGGAGGTGAGCGCGGACCTAGTCGCCGTGACCTCTGCGACATTGCTTGTCCACGAGCTGCGCATTGCCGCGATCATCGGCGTCGACGAACTCGTTAAGGCTATGGACTTGGTGCTCCAGCACTCCTCGGGAGAATCCTCAGGCTGCATGGCACATCGTCGTGATCTGCATGACCGGCTCTCCTGATCCAGTGGAGGGCGTCGCCAAGGTTACCTAAGTTGCTGACCCTCGACTCCACCAGGCAGACCGACTGCCACGTCCCCAGCTCCAGCCGGCCGCCGATCACCGGCAGCGTGGCGTGGGGTGGGACCAGGGCCGGGAGTACGTGGTCGCGGCCGTGGCCGGGGCTGCCGTGGCGGTGTTGCCAGCGGTCGTCGGCGGGGAGCAGGTGGTGGAGGGCGGCCAGGAGGTCGTCGTCGCTGCCCGCGCCCGTCTCCAGTACGGCGATGCCGGCCGTGGCGTGGGGGACGAAGACGTTGAGCAGGCCGTCGCGGCCGGGGGCGGTGCGGGTGAGGAACTCCTCGCAGGCGCGCGTCAGGTCCGTGACCGTCTCGGCCGTACCCGTGGTGATGTTCAGGACCGTGGTGGTGAAGGAATCGGACATGCCTCCATCATCACCTCACCGGGGTGAAATGAGGCGTCCACGCTCCGAGACGCCATTGACCGTGTCCCCACCGGATCACTACGTTCAGCGCCATGTTCCGATCAGCTCTGCTCACTTCGCGCGGTCACATCGACCTGCTGCGAGTGGCTTCCGCCGCGTGTTGTCGCGGCTGCTGACGTTCCCTCGGTGACTTCCTGGCCGCGTCCGGCCGCGTGGCGTCCGTCCGCGCGTCGGCCTCGCTGCCAGCCGTATTCCGTCGCTCGTTCTGGTGTAGTCGCGTCCGGCTCCGTGCCGCTGCGCGCCCGCATGCGCTGAGTCTCCCCGCCCCGCATCCCTTTCGCGTCCTGCCGGCCGTCGGCCGGTCCTCGTGCGTGCATGGCTACGCGGTTGCTCCGGCATGTCTGCGACCCCCTCCCTCTGCGCGCGTCCCTGCGCCCCTTCCTGGAGCCGTCATGACCGTCAGCCACGCACCGCCGTCCGCGATACCCGTACCCCTCGAGAATCCTTCCGCACCGACGCGTACGCCGCCCGAGCTGGAAGCCGTCGTCCCGGCCTCCGTCCGGCGGTCGCGGTTGCGGGCCGCTCCGCGGTGGGTGCGGCGTGCGGTGGGGCCGCTGCTGTTGCTCGTGCTGTGGCAGGTGTTCAGCGCCACGGGGGTGCTCGATCCCGATGTGCTCGCCTCGCCCGGGACCATCGCCCGGGCCGGTGCCGATCTGATGGCCGACGGGACGCTGCCCGCCGCGATGGGGGTCTCGCTCCAGCGTGTGGTCGTGGGGCTCCTGCTCGGCGGGGTGATCGGGACGTCGCTCGCGCTCGTGTCGGGGCTTTCGCGGCTCGGGGAGGATCTGGTCGACGCGACCGTGCAGATGCTGCGGACCGTGCCCTGGGTGGGGCTCATCCCGCTGTTCATCATCTGGCTCGGGATCGGCGAGGCGCCCAAGGTGGCCCTCATCGCCCTCGGCGTGGCCTTCCACCTGTACCTGAACGTGTACGCCGGAATCCGCGGCGTCGACGCCCAACTCATCGAAGCGGGGACGTCGTTGGGGCTCGGGCGATGGGGACTGGTACGGCATGTCGTGCTGCCGGGTGCGCTGCCGGGAGCCATGACCGGTCTGCGCTACTCGCTGGCGACGGCCTGGCTCGCGCTCGTCTTCGGTGAGTCGATCAACGCCGACGCCGGAATCGGGTTCCTGATGAACCAGGCCCGGGAGTTCTTCCGGACCGATGTGATCGTCGTCTGTCTCGTCGTGTACGCCTTCCTCGGCCTCACCGCCGACGTCATCGTCCGGATCCTCGAAAGGCTGCTGCTGCAATGGCGACCGACCTTCACCGGCCAGTGAAGTCCACCCTTGAACCCGGCTCCGCCGCCGGTGCTCCGACGTCCCACCAGGACGCCGAAGCCGCCGTACGCGTCGATGGGCTCACCCGCTCCTTCGACGGGCGTGCCGTCATCGACGACCTCGATCTCACCCTGAACACAGGCGAGTTCACCGTCCTCCTCGGACGCAGCGGGTGCGGCAAGTCGACCCTGCTTCGAGTGCTGGCCGGGCTCGACCGGGAGATCTCGGGCACCGTCCTGGTGCCCCGCCGCCGCGCGGTCGCGTTCCAGGCCCCGCGCCTGATGCCCTGGAAGCGGGTCTGGCGCAATGTACTGCTCGGGCTGCCGGGCAAGCCCGAACGCGCCATCGCCGAGCAGGCGTTGACGGAGGTCGGTCTTGCGGAGCGAGCCGGGGCGTGGCCCAAGACGCTGTCCGGCGGCGAGGCCCAACGCGCTTCGCTGGCCCGGGCCCTGGTGCGCGAGCCCGATCTGCTGCTGCTCGACGAGCCCTTCGGCGCACTGGACGCGCTGACCCGGATCAAGGCCCAGCAGCTCGTGGCCGAGCTCTGGCAGCGGCGCGGCTGTGCGGTGCTCCTGGTCACCCACGACGTGGACGAGGCCCTGCTGCTGGCCGACCGGGTGCTGGTGATGCGGAACGGGCGGATCGCGTACGACACGTCCGTCGCGCTGGACCGGCCGCGCGAGGTCGGCTCCCCCGGCTTCACCGACCTGCGCTCCCGGCTGCTGACCGAACTGGGCGTCGAGGGTGCGGGCCGCACCCAGGCCCGTACGGAGAGCACGGAGAGCCCCGACGTATCGCCCGCACATCCTCACCCCCACCCCCGCCACGGAGACCCGTCATGAAACGCCGTACTC
>NZ_QWFA01000169.1 GCF_003501885.1 Streptomyces globisporus | reverse complement strand
CGCCCGGTCGCCGAGGCCCGGCACCCGGTCGCCGCCCCCGTTCCCGCCGGCCCGCCCCATGACACCGCACCCCAGGAGACCCACCCCCATGTTCGACCGACTTGAGCCGCTGGTCATCGGCGAATGCGTCGCCGACATCGTCCGGCAGCCGGACCGGGCCGACCGGGTTCACCCGGGCGGCAGCCCCGCGAACGTCGCGTACGGACTGGCCCGGCTCGGCCATCGCCCCACCCTGCTCACCCAGTTGGGCGCCGACGGCCACGGGCGGCTCATCCGGGACCATCTGACCGCCGCCGGGGTCGGGGTCCGCACCGACGACGCCTCCGTGCCGACCCCCTCGGCCGCGGTCACCCTGGACGGCCAGGGGCACGCCACGTACGCCTTCGACATCGGCTGGACCCTGGGCCCGGTCCCGCTCGATCGGACGCCGGGACATGTGCACACCGGCTCGATCGCGGCCGTCGTCGAGCCGGGAGCGGCGACGGTGCTGGCCGCCCTGGAGTCGCTGCGGGCCGCCGCCACCGTCAGCTACGACCCCAACGTGCGACCCGCGTTGATGGGCGAGCGCGCCCGGGCGGTGGACCGCGTCGAGCGCTGCGTCGAGCTGAGCGACGTGGTCAAGGCCAGTGACGAGGACCTGGAGTGGCTGCACCCGGACGAGGATCCGGAGCGGGTCGCCGAGCGATGGCTCGCCGCCGGTCCCGCGCTCGTCCTCGTCACCCGGGGCGGGGCGGGCGCGTTCGCCCGGTTCCCCGGCGGCCGGATCACCGTCGAGGCCCCGGCCGTCGCGGTCGCCGACACCGTCGGCGCGGGCGACGCCTTCATGTCGGGGACCCTCCACGCCCTCGCCGCGCACGGGCTCCTGGGAACGGACGCCCGGGACCGGCTGCACGCCGTGGACCGGGACACCGTCGCCGACGTCCTGCGCCACGCGATCGCCTCCGCCGCCGTGACCGTCTCCCGGGCCGGGGCCAACCCGCCGGGACCCGACGAGCTCCGTGAGGCGCTCGGCGTCAACTGACGCCGCGTCATGACCCGTTCGGCGCAGTCGAACGCACCCTCGTGAGACGTTCCGCCGTTCGTCAACCCGATGCAGTACGACAACGGGATCGGGGCGACGGGTGGCAACGGGGCGACGGGTGGCGAGGAGACGGGCGGCCGACAGCGGGACGGAGCCGGGGACGCGGACGGGCGTCTTAGCGGCCGGGGCGCGCACGGCGGTGCTGCAGGGCGTGGCGGGCTGGGTGCCGGGGGAGCCGGTCGGCAACGAACGGCTCCCGGCCGACTGGGGCGTGGACGACGCCTGGGTCCGCCGCCGCACCGGCATCGGCAGTCGGCACCGTGCCGGACCGGGCGTCGCCACCGGCGACCTCGCGTTCGAGGCGGCCTCCCGGCTGCTGGCCCGCGCCCCGGCGGCGGGCGGGGTGGACGCGGTGGTCCTCGCCACCGCCACCCCCGACCACCTCTGTCCCGGCACGGCCCCCGCGCTCGCCGCCCGGCTGGGGCTCGGCACGGTACCGGCGTTGGACATCGCCGCCGTGTGCAGCGGCTTCGTCTACGGACTCGCCGTCTGCCACGGTCTGGTCACCTCGGGTCTCTACGGGCGGATCCTGCTCGTCGGGGCCGACGTCTACTCGACCTGGCTCGACCCGGCCGACCGCTCGGCGGGCGTCGTCTTCGGCGACGGGGCGGGCGCTGCCCTGGTCGCGGCCGGGCGCCGCGGCGATCCCGGGGAACTGCTCGCGTTCGACCTGGGCAGCGACGGCACGGGCCACGACCTGATCACCGTCCCCGGCGGCGGGGCCCGCGCGCGGGCGAGCGGGAAGCCGCCGGGCCTGGCCGACGGGTTCTTCCGGATGCAGGGCGGCACCGTCTACCAGCACGCCGTGGAGCGGATGACCGGCTCCTGCCGGACGCTCCTGGACCGGGTCGGCTGGGACCCGGCCGAGGTCGACCGCTTCGTACCGCACCAGGCCAACGCCCGGATCCTGCGCGCGGTCGCCGAGCGGGTCGGCATCGCGCCGCAGCGCTGCGTGACCCATCTGGAGCGGGTCGGCAACACCGGCGCCGNGGCCCTGGCCGATGCGGCGGACGGGGGCCGCCTGCGCCCCGGCGACCGGGTGCTGCTCACCGCCTTCGGGGGCGGACTGACCTGGGGCTCGGCGGCACTTCGCTGGCCCGGGACCCCGCAGACCATGTGCATGGACTCTATGGAAGGAACACAGCATGTCGCTCCCCGCTGATCAGGGCACCGAGGCCCGAGCCGGCACCGCCGTCGCGGTGACGGGGGTCGGCCTCGTGACACCCGCAGGGGCGGACGAGCACAGCTTCTGGGAGGGGCTGTGCTCCGGGCGGTCCACCGCCCGGCGGATCGAGGAACTCGCGGGCCTGCCCGTCGACTTCGCCTGTCCGGTCGACGGCATCGACCTGGACGCGGCGGTGGGCGGTCGGTCGGTGTGGCGGATGGCCCGGTTCGTGAAGCTGGCGCTGGTCGCCGGCACCCGGGTCGGCGTGGTGCTCGGCGTCGGCGTCGGCGGCGTCTCCGTACTCGTCGACAACGCGGCCAGGCTGGCCGCCTCCGGTCCCGAGGCGGTCTCCCCGCTTCTCGTGCCGATGATGATCCCCAACGCGGCGGCGGGCGAGGTCGCCATCGCGCTGAAGGCGGGCGGCCCCAGCCTCGCCCCTGCCACCGCCTGCGCCTCCGGGGCCACGGCCGTCGCCGTCGCCCGGGATCTGCTGCTCGGCGGCAGCTGCGACGTGGTGGTCGCGGGCGGCGCGGAGTCGGTGCTGACCCCGCTGGTGGTGACCGCGTTCGCCCGGATGGGTGCGCTGTCCACCCGTACCGGCGAACCGGCCGCCGCCTCGCGTCCGTTCGCCGCCGACCGGGACGGCTTCGTCATCGGCGAGGGCGCCGCCATGCTCGTCCTGGAGCGCGAGGAGGGGGTACGCGCCCGGGGCGGCCGGACGCGCGCCCTGCTCGCCGGGGCCGGCTCCAGCACCGACGCCCACCACCCCACCGCCCCGGCGCCCGACGGACACGGCGCCCAGCGGGCGGTGCAGGCGGCGCTCGACCAGGCGGGCTGGGCGCCGGGCGATGTCGACCACATCAACGCCCACGGCACCTCCACCCCCCTCAACGACGCCATGGAGACCACCCTCATCTCCCGGCTCTTCCCGCACCGGCCGCCGGTCACCGCGCCCAAGGGCGTCACCGGACACACCCTGGCGGCGGCGGGCGCGATCGAGGCGGTGGCCACCGTCCTGACGCTGGAACGTTCCGTCGTCCCGCCGATCGCCAACCTGGACGCGCTCCCCGACGCCTTCCCCCTCGACTGCGTGACGAAGGAGCCCCGTCACCGGCGGGTCGAGACGGCGCTCAGCCACTCCTTCGGCTTCGGTGGCCACAACGTCGCACTGGCCTTCCAACGCGCCTGATATACGGGGGCATTTCGGGACGGCGGGGGTGTCCTCGCCGTTCCTTGATCGTTACTGTGTTGTGACCGTAACCACGAACGACGCGGCCTCGCCGTCCACGAACGATTTGCTCACCGCAGTGCTCTACGGGCCGAACTTCCGCCAGGAGCACGGATTCTGGCGCCGCCTGCTGACAACAGAACCGTTTCGCCGCCCCGGTGGCGGCACCCCCGACGAACGGCTCGCCCTCTCCTACCACCGGCTGCGCATCCTCAACAACGCGCTCGACAGCGGCGCCCGACTCGCCGCTGACCCCCGGGCGCTGGCCGCCCTCCACGAGTGGCTCGGCCCCGTCGACCCGGCGCTGACCACCGTGGCAGGCATCCACTACAACCTCTTCCTCGGCAGCCTCCTCGACCACGACGCCGACACGCGGCGCGACGTGTCGGACTTCCTCGCCCTGCGGCGCGTGGGCACCTTCCTCTGTACGGAGGTGGCGCACGGCAACGACGCGGCGGCCATCGAGACGACCGCGACGTACGACCGCGAACGCGACGGCTTCGTCCTGCACACCCCGCACGCCGGGGCGCAGAAGTTCATGCCCAACACCAGCCCCGCGGGGGGCCCCAAGTCAGGTGTGGTGGCAGCCCGGTTGCTCGTGGACGGCGCCGACCACGGCGTCTTCCTCTTCCTCGCCCCGCTCACCGACGCCCACCGCGCCCTGCCCGGCGTCCGGGTGCGGCGGCTGCCCGCCCGGATGGGCTCCCCGGTCGACCACTGCCTCACCTCCTTCGACCGCTGCTTCGTCCCGCGCGAGGCGCTGCTCGCCGGACAGCAGGGCAGGATCGGCGACGACGGCCGGTTCCACAGCGAAGTCCCCAACCGCAGAAGGCGGTTCCTCACCTCGATCGGCCGGGTCACCCCCGGCAAGCTCTCCATGAGCGCCTGCGCGGTCGGCTCCGCCCGGGTCACGCTGGCCATCGCCGTCCGCTACGCCGGCCACCGAATGATCTCCGGATCGCGCGCCACCCGGCGGATCCCGGTGTACGCGCACCGCACCCACCACGGACCGCTGGCCGGAGCGATGGCCACCGTCTACGCGATGAGCCTGCTCCACCGCAGGGCCCTGGACGGCTGGGAGTCGGCCTCCGAGACGGGCCGGGACGAGGCGGAACGCCTGGTGGCCGTCGCCAAGGGGTGGATCACCTGGCAGGCCCGGGACGTCATCGTCGAATGCCGCGAACGGTGCGGAGCCCAGGGTCTTCTGGAGAACAACGGAATGACCGAGCTGGTCACCGGCATCGAGGGCGCGATCACCGCCGAGGGCGACAACCTCGCCGTCCACGCCAAGGCCGCCGCCGAGATGGTCTTCAGCGCCACCGACCGGGACCCGGCCGAGGCGGACGGCCCCGGCGACCTGGACGACCCCGCCTTCCTCGGCCGGCTGTTCGCGGCTGTCGAGCACCTCTGGTTCGCCCGCGCCCGGACGCGGATGAGCGCCGCCCCGCCCGGCGACCCGCTCGGCCGCTGGAACGCCGCGTCGTCGGCCGCGCTGCGCGGCGTCGAGGCATACGCCTACCGGCAGGCGGACGAAGCGTACGCCGCGGCCGTCGCCACCCTGCCCCAGGGCGCGGCGCGCGAACGGCTGACCGAGCTGCGCCGGCTCTTCGCGCTCCGGTGGATCGCCCGCAACAGCGGCGACCTGCTCGCCTCCGGACGGCTGACCGCCGATCAGGTCACCTTTCTGCCCGACGCGGTGGAGGACGCGACCGTCGTCGTGGCCGACCACACCCCCGCCCTGGTGGCGACCTTCGCCCTGCCCGAGCGCCTGATGTCGGACTGGCCGATCGCCGGACCCCGGTACGCGGACGTCTACGACGACCCCGAGGGGGCCTGGCACCGGAGCCGCAGGGCGGGAATCCGGGGCCGCGCGGCGGAATTCCGGCGGCCCGTCTGCGGCAGCCGGAGGCGCCCGCTGCGCGAGAAGGTCGCGGCGCTCGGCACGCGGGGGGTCCTCCTGGCGTACTGGGGAACCACATCGGTGCTCTCCCGATGGTTCGAGAAGCCGCAGGTGAGCGTAGACGAATCGGTTCGCCGGAAGGCGTAACCGGAAGATCGTCTTCCAGTTATTTCGAGCGGAGGGCGACACCGTTTGCCCGCCGCTCGGACGAGCGCCATGAACCCGACGAAGCCGATGAGAGGAATCACCGTGAAGACCATCCACCCCAAGATCACCGAGGTGCTGACCGGGACGTTCAAGGTGCCCGCCCACGAGGTCCTGCCGGAGTCCACCATGGACAGCCTGGAGATGGACTCCCTCGCGGTCGCCGAGTTCGCCGTCATCATCAAGGAGACCCTGGGCGTCGACGCCGACTCCGAGAAGCTCTACAAGGACGCCACGCTCGCCGACATCTCCGCGTACATCGACGAGGCCGTCGGCAGCGCGGCGGCCGAGGCGACGGTGCCGGTGAGCAACACCCGATGAAGCGACCCGCCATCGCCGTGACGGGACTGGGGATGATCACCCCGGTCGGCCACACCACCGACACGACCTGGGACGGAGTCCGCGCCGGCGTCTCACCGGCCCGCACCGTCCCCGAACTGCAAGGCTGCGCCGTCGACTTCGCCTGTACGGTCTCCGGCATCGACCTCGACGACGCGGTCGGCGGCCGGTCCGCGTTCCGGATGGGCCGGTACGTCAAACTCGCCCTTCTGGCCGCCCGGGAGGCGGTCGCCGACGCCGGGCTCGACCCGGCGCACTGGGACGGGGCCCGGGTCGCCGTCGTGGTCGGCACCAGCAGCGGAGGGTCCGCCGGACTCACCGAACAGGCCGTCGCCCTGGAGCGACGCGGCCCCGAGGCCACCTCCCCTTCGGGCATCCTGCTGACCATCCCGAACATGCCCGCGGCCGAGATCGCCATCGCGATGAAGGCGACCGGACCCAGCCTGGCCCCGTGCACGGCCTGCTCGTCCGGGGTGACCGCGCTGTCGGTGGCCAGGGACATGCTGACGCTGGGCCAGTGCGACATCGCCATCGCCGGGGCCACCGAGTCGATCGTGTTCCCCGTCGCCATGACCGGCTTCGCCCGCTCCGGCGCGGCGGCACCGCGGGACGGCGACCCCGCCCGCCTCTGCCGCCCCTTCGCCGCCGACCGGGCCGGCATCGTCATGGGCGAGGGCGCGGCGATCATGGTCCTGGAACGGGCCGAGGAGGCCCGCGCCCGAGGAGCCGCCCCCCGAGCGCTGATCGCGGGCACCGGGGCCACCACGGACGCCCACCACCCCACCAGCCCGCACCCGGCCGGGGAGGTCGCGCGGGCGGCCGTCGACGCCGCGCTGCGCGACGCGGGCTGGCGGGCCGAGGACGTCGACCACGTCAACGCGCACGGCACGTCGACTCCGCAGGGCGACGCCACCGAAGCCGCCCTCATCGGCCGGGCCTACCCGCACCGGCCGCCCGTCACCGCCCCCAAGGGGGTCCTGGGCCACTGCATGGGAGCGGCCGGCGCCATCGAGGCGGGCCTGACGATCCTCACGCTCCAGCACGGGCTGATCCCGCCGATCGCGAACCTGGACGCCCCCGAGCCCGGGTTCGCCATCGACTGCGTCACCAAGACCGCGCGCGAGGTCCCCGTACGACGGGCCGTCAGCCACTCCTTCGGCTTCGGCGGCCAGAACGCGGTGATCGCCCTCCAGGCCTCGTAAGGCCTGCCCCGGCAAAATCCGCGCGGCCGGTACGGCGGGCAGACCCCGCGCCGCACCGGCCCCGCGGACCGTGACCCGCCGCACTCCGCCCGAACTGCGGGAAGGCGCGTGATAGCTTGCCGGGGCCAGTCGAACCCCAGCGACGGGGTCAGGGAATCCGGTGCGAATCCGGAACTGACGCGCAGCGGTGAGGGGGACGGGCGGGGCCACGGCCACTGGAGCACACGCGTGCTCCGGGAAGGCGTCCCGCCCGGACGAACCCGAGTCCGAAGACCTGCTGGCACCCGCGCCCGCACCGGGGCACGGGAACCGTACGACGGGCTCCGCGGCTGGGCCCAGAGACACAGAGGTCCTTCGTGCTGTCCACGGCCACCCCCGCCCCGATACGTACCGCCGCCCTGCTCGCGGCCGGACTCCTCCTGCTGACCGCCTGCGGCGACGGCGGAAGCACCGGAGCCGCCGACGGGAAGAAGGCCGACGGCTTCCCGCTCACCCTGAAGAACTGCGGGCGCACCGTCACAGTGAAGGCCCCGCCCCAGCAGGCCGTCTCCGTCGACCAGGGGTCCACCGAGATCCTCCTCTCGCTCGGCCTGGCCGACCGGCTCGCCGGTACCGCCACCTGGAGCGACCCGGTGATGAAGGGCCTGGAGAAGGCCAACGCGGGCGTCGAGCGGATATCGGAGAACCGGCCCTCCTCGGAGAAGGTCCTCGACAAGGAACCCGACTTCCTCTCCGCCTCCTTCGCCTCGACCCTCGCCAAGGGCGGCGTCGCCCCGCGCGAACAGTTCGAGAAGCTCGGCGTCCCGACCTACGTCTCGCCCGCCGACTGCGTCGGCAAGGACAACAGCGGCGGCGGCGACGGAGCCCGCACCGCACCCCTGACGATGGACAGCGTCTACACCGAAGTACGCGAACTGGCCCAGGTGTTCGGCGTCCCCGAACGCGGCGACGCCCTGGTGAAGAAGCTCCATGCCCGCGTGAAGAAGGCCACCGACGGCATCGACGCCTCCGACACGTCGCTCCTCTACTGGTTCTCCGACTCCAAGGCCCCCTACCTCGCGGGCTGCTGCGGCGCCCCCGGCGTCATCACCAAGGAGCTCGGAGCGAAGAACGTCTTCGACGACACCCGCGACGAATGGCCCCAGATCAGCTGGGAGACCGTCGCCGACCGCAATCCCGACGTCCTGGTCATCGGCGACCTCAGTCGCACGATGCAGACCGCCGAGAGCGCCGAGAAGAAGATCGAGTTCCTGGAGTCCAACCCGGTCACGAAGACGATGGACGCCGTCAGGAACCGCCGCTACGTGCTCCTCAGCGGCCAGGCCATGAACCCCACCATCCGGACCGTCGAGGGACTGGAGCGCGTCGCGGCCGGACTGCGCGAATTCGGGCTCGCGGGGTGAGCACCGACAGCCGTACGGCCGCAAAGGTGGCCGACGCGGCGCCTGCCGCCGCCCGCCCCGCCCGGGCCGGTGCGCCGCTCGCCGTGCTGCTCTGGAGCGGCGGCCTGCTCCTCCTCATGGCCTCCGTCGCGGTCGCCGTCACCATCGGCCCCGCCCGGATCTCCGTCCCCGACGTCTGGTCCACCGTCGCCGCCCACCTCGGGTTCGGCGCGAGTGACCTGAGCCCGATCCGGGACGGCATCATCTGGAACCTCCGCATGCCGCGCACCCTCCTGGCCGCCGTGTGCGGCGCGGGGCTCGCGGTGTGCGGCACGGTGATGCAGTCGCTGCTGCGCAACCCGCTCGCCGACCCCTTCGTCCTCGGCGTCTCCTCGGGCGCCTCCACCGGCGCGGTCGTGGTGGTCGTCCTCGGGGTCGGCGGGGGAGCGGTGTCGCTGTCGGCCGGGGCGTTCGTCGGGGCGCTCCTCTCCTTCGCCCTGGTGCTGCTGCTCAGCCACACCCTCGGCGGCTCCACCGACCGCGTCGTCCTCTCCGGCGTCGCCGCGATGCAGCTCTTCTCCGCCCTCACCTCCTTCGTCGTGATGACCTCCGCCGACGCCGAGCAGACCCGCGGGGTGCTGTTCTGGCTCCTCGGCTCCCTCAGCGGCGTCGGCTGGAGCGAAGTGGCCCTGTGCTCCGCCGTCCTCGCCGTCTGCCTGGTGATCTGCCTGGCCCACGCCCGTACGCTCGACGCCTTCGTCTTCGGGCAGGACGCCGCCGCCGCGCTCGGCGTGAACGTCGCCCGCACCCGGATCGTGCTGCTGTGCACCACCGCCCTGCTGACCGCCGCCCTGGTCAGCGCGGCCGGGGCGATCGGCTTCGTCGGCCTGGTCCTGCCGCACGCCGCCCGCGCCCTCACCGGCTCCGGACACCGGCGGCTCCTCCCGGTCACCGCGCTCGCCGGGGCGATCTTCCTGGTCTGGGTCGACACCCTCGCCCGGACCGTCCTCGACCCGCAGGAAGTGCCGGTCGGCGTCGTCACCGCGCTGATCGGCGTGCCCGCATTCGTTCTCGTCCTGTACCGCACCCGGAGCACGTCATGAGCGTTTCCACGGGCCTGCGCGCCGACCGCGTCGGCCGCGAGGCGGGCGGCCGGCTCATCCTCGACGGCGTCGCCATCACTCCGCCGCCCGGCTCCACCGTCGGGCTCCTCGGCCCCAACGGCTCCGGCAAGTCCACCCTGCTGCGGATCCTCGCGGGACTTCTCGCCCCGGACACCGGCGTCGTCACCCTGGACGGGGAACCGCTCGCCGGTCTCGGCCGCCGTACCGTCGCCCGCCGGATCGCCGTCGTCGACCAGCACGCGGTCACCCAGGTCGACCTCAGCGTCCTGGACGTCGTACGCCTCGGCCGCATCCCGCACCGGCGCGCCTGGTCCGCCCCGGACCGCACCGACGAGGACGCCGTCTCCGACGCGCTGCGGCGCACCGGGCTCACGGACCGCGCCGGGCAGTCCTGGCACACCCTGTCCGGCGGCGAACGCCAACGCGTCCAGATCGCCCGTGCCCTGGCCCAGCAGCCCCGCGAACTCCTCCTGGATGAGCCGACGAACCACCTCGACATCCAGCACCAGCTGGATCTGCTCGCCCTCGTCGCCGACCTCCCCGTCACCAGCGTCGTCGCGCTGCACGACCTCAACCTGGCCGCGATGTTCTGCGACCGGATCACCGTGATGAAGGCCGGCCGGGTCGTCGCCGGAGGCACCCCGGCCGAGGTCATCACCGAGGAACTCATCGGAGACGTCTACGGAGTGCGGGCGGTCGTCACCCCGGACGGCCCCGACGGCCGCCCCTCGGTACGGTTCCTGCCGCGCCGCTGACGGCGCACGACGCAGGACAGCCCGCCGGGCGGACCCGTTGAACGAGCCCGCCCGGCGGCCGAGGACGTGGAAGCGGCCTTCCAGCCACCTGAGGTCGTGCAGGTCAGCGGCGTCGCCCCTGGCCGAACTCGCCACCGGCGTCCTTGCCGGTGCCCATGTCCTTGCCGTCCGCGTAGTCGATCTTCTCCTTGCGGATCTCGGCGGAGACTTCCTTCTGCTCGGTGACCCGGTTGGTCTCCAGCCGGACCCGCTCCACCGGCACGGCCTCCTTGCGTACGGTGGCGCGTTCCGCGTGCAGCGTGACCTCGACGTCCTGCTCGCCGAAGTCCGTGGTCCCGGTGGTCTTCTCGCCGGGCTGGAGCGGTTCGCGGACCACCCGCACCTCTTCGTGGGAGACCGGCACGGTCCGGGTGACCTCCTCGGTCACCACGTACTTGTGCAGCCGTGCCTTGCCGCTCTCGTACTCCTCCTTGCCGACGTGCAGCTGCTCCTCGGAGCGGATCATCTCGTCCTTGCCGCTCATGTCGGCCGCCCGGGACGTGCCCGCACCGGCGCCCGCCAGCGGGCGTGCCGTGGTGGAGGCGTCCGTGTCGCGGTGCCTGCCCGTACCGCTGCCTGCTCCTGCCATGCCCGCAGCTCCTGTCGTTCCCGCGCCGGCCGTCCCGGCGCTCGTCCCCACCGTGGTCGCCTTGCCGGTCGCCTTGGCGCCGGGGGGCGTTCCGGTCCCCCGGGCCGTGCCCGCGGCACCCGCCGCGCCCATCGCCCCGGTCCCGGCGACGGTCGGCGCGTCCATGCCGCCCGGCCGGTTCTCACCGAGGTTGCCGGACTTCCTGCTCAGGCCGTAGTGCCGGTACAGCTCCTCCTCCTCGGCGACGGAGAGGTGCGCGTCCGCGTCCACCCGGGGCGCGTCCTTGACGCTCTCCTTCGGATGGGCGACGTGCAGGTCGGAACCCACTCGACGGGCTCCGGCGAGCGGGACGAAGCTCTCCTTCATACCGAACAGGCCGGTCTTGACCGTGACCCAGTCGGGCTTGCCGGTGTCGTCGTCGACGTACACCCGGCCCACGCTGCCGACCTTCTCGCCGTCGTTGTCGTACACGGTCAGACCGTCGAGTTCTCCGGAATCCGTGAAACCGTCAGCGGCTCCCATAACCGATTCCTCCTCTCGGGCACGCCCTGTGGTTGGCTCCACCGGAGGTGGCGCGTCCGGATTCCATCGCGCCTCACCCGCATGGACGCTGCAACCGCCCGCCCGCCCCGATCGTGGCTCCCGGAAGCCCGGTACGGGGCCCCGGCCCCGTGCGGCGGCGCCGGGCCACTCCGGAACCCGTTAGGCCAATCGGGTGAGCTGCCGGGGCTCGCATAGGATCGGCGGACCGTGACGGCCGCAGGCCGGACCACCGCCGACCGTCGATCCACCAGAGGTGCGCCATCTCTTCCGTACGTCTCGGGCTGCCCGCGCAACGCGGCGAACTGCGCGACCGGCGCGAGGACGGACAGCACCTCCACCACCTCGTGTGGCGGCTGGGGCCGGGCGTGCGGGTGTGCAGCAGCGCGGTCTTCGGCGGAGGAATCGGCCCCCGGGCCTGGATCCTCAACGCCCAGGTCCCGGGTGGCTACCCGCGCCTCGACCCGGACCGCCACCTCGCAGAGATCGCCGCGGCGGAAGGGCTCACGGGTCCCGGCGCCGGGCTGATGACCGCCGCCGACGTCGCCGCGTACACGACCGCCCAGGACGGCGGGGTCACGGCGACCGTCACGGCAGGCCTGGGCGTACGGGGATGGGCGGCGGCGCCCGAAGACGACCGGGTGCCCTCGTTCCGCCCCGGCACGGTCAACATCGTCGTCACCCTGCCCGCCGGGCTCTCCGACGCCGCCCTCGTCAACGCCGTCGCCACCGCCACCGAGGCCAAGGTCCAGGCGCTGCTGGACGCCGGACTCGACTGTTCGGGCACCCCGACCGACGCCGTGTGCGTCGCCGCCCCCGAACCGGGGCCGGACGGCGGCGAACCCTTCGCCGGACCCCGTTCCACCTGGGGTGCGCGGATCGCCCGCGCCGTACACAGCGCCGTACTGGCGGGAGCCCGCCCGGCCGCGTGACGGGTGTCGGCTCACCGGCACGGCGTGCTGAGGTCAGACCACCGTCACCGGGTGCCGCACCACCGCGTCGAACAGACAACCCTGGGTGTTGTGCGCGATGGCCACCGGCTGCCTGCGCCCCGAACGGTCCGTCGCCCGAGCCAGCAGCACGGCGGGCCCCCGCTCCCTCGGCACCCAGTCGGCCGTCCACCGCACCCAGCTCCCGGCCCGTGGCTCGTCCCGCAGCCGGGCCGCCCGCGACACGATCAGCCGGACCGGACAACCGTGATCGGGCGGCAGCGGCTCGCCGTTCATCTCGTACGCGAGCAGGACGTCGTCCAGCGCCTTGGCCACCGGCAGCGGGCGGCGCGCCCGGCCCAGGTTCACCCCGTCGGTGACCACCTCGGCGTCCAGGCCGCGCGGCAGCACGTCCACCGCGTGCCGCCCGATGCCGGCCCGGCGCAGGACGTCCGTGCCCTTTGACAGCGAAGATGGTCGGGCGGAGGACGCTGACCTGCGGCGACTGAGTTGGGTGTCGATGATTCGTCTCATGGTTCCCGCTACGCGGGACGCAACCTGGGCGGTCAGGTAGCCGTCGGTCAGCCGGTGGCCGATCGTTCGGTGTCCGGGTTGGCTTCCTGGGTGGCGGCCCAGGTGGCGAGGAGGCGCAGCCCCTCCTCGGAGGAGGAGCCGGGCTCGGCGGTGTAGATGGTGAGGGTGAGCCCGGGGATGGCGGCCATGTCCAGGCCCTCGAAGGCCAGGGAGAGGTCGCCGACGGCCGTGTGGTGGAAGTGCTTGGTGCCGGTGCTGTGGTGGCGCACGTTGTGCGCGCCCCAGCGGGTGCGGAAGGCGTCGCTGCGGGTCGACAGCTCCCCGACCAGGTCGTGGAGGTCCTTGTCGTGGGGGTTGCGGCCGGCTTCCGTACGCACGATGGCGACGGTGATGTCGGCGAAGGAGTCCCAGTCGGGGTAGAAGCGGCGGGCGGCGGGGTCCAGGAAGGTGAAGCGGGCCAGGTTCTGCTGGTTGCCCGGTGTCGTGTAGAGGTCGGCGTAGAAGGCGCGGAAGAGGTCGTTGGCGGCGAGGACGTCCATCCGGCCGTTGCGGACGAACGCCGGTCCGGCGGTGATCGCGTCCAGCGTCCACTGCAGGCTGCGGTGCGGTGTCCACTGCCGTGTGGCGGTACGCCGGCGGGGGCGGGTGAGGCTGTCGGAGCCGTCGGCGGCATGGGCCAGGTTCACCAGATGGGCACGCTCGGCGTCATCCAGCCGCAGGGCACGGGCGAGGGCTTCCAGCACGGACGGGGAGACGCCGGAGAGGTTGCCGCGCTCCAGCTTGGAGTAGTACTCCACGCTCATGTCGGCCAGGGCCGCGACCTCGCTGCGGCGCAGGCCCGGCACGCGGCGGCGGGAGCCTGCGGGCAGTCCGGCCTGGTCGGGGGTGATCTTGGCGCGCCGCGAGGTGAGGAACTCGCGGACCTCCTCACGGTTGTCCATGTCTTCGACGGTACGTCGAGCACAGGGCCGAAGGGATGCACTGCCAGTACACCCCTTGTCAGTGAATCGCTACGCGCGTGAAGAGGGCGTTACCTGGAAGGCGTGGTGCTTCCCGTCCCGCCCACCAGGTGGAAACCGGAGGCTCCGCACCCGGCCGGGCGGCCCGCCGCCCGTGCTCCGGGGCCCGCACCCTGTACCCGGTAACGCAAAGGAACCTCTCACATGCGCGGCGCAGTGATTCACGCCCCCGGCGACATCCGCTTCGAGACCCTTCAGGATCCGAAGATCCTCAAGCCGACCGACGCGATCATCCGCACGGCCGTGACCTGCGTGTGCGGCTCCGACCTGTGGCCCTACCGCGGCGCGGAGCCCACCGACCACGCGCACCCGATGGGCCACGAGTACGTCGGCTTCGTGGAGGAAGTCGGCTCCGAGGTGACCGCGGTCAAGCCCGGCCAGCTCGTCGTCGGCTCCTTCGCAACCTCGGACAACACCTGTGCGAACTGCCGCAACGGATTCCCGTCGAGCTGCGTGAACGTCGAGTTCATGACCACCTGCCCTGGACCAGGTCGCCGAGGGCTACCAGGCCATGGACGAGCGCCGCGCCATCAAGACGCTCCTCACCCCCTGACCCGCCCCGCCACGCACGCGTACCAGGAGACTCTCCGTGCAGATCACCCGCAGCTCGATCGACACCGCCAAGGGGCCGGCGGACTGGTTCACCGGCGACGTCTACATCGACGCCGTCGCCGCGGCCCCCGCCCCTTCGAGGGTCACCGCCTCCCTGGTGCACTTCATGCCCGGCGCCCGCACCCACTGGCACCGCCACCCGCTGGGCCAGACCGTCTTCGTCACCGAAGGGGTCGGCCTGTGCCAGCGCCGGGGCGGGCCGGTGGAGGTCATCCGGCCCGGCGACCGCGTCTTGTTCGAGGCCGACGAGGAGCACTGGCACGGTGCCGCGCCGAACCGGCTGATGGTCCACCTGGCCATCAACGAGGGCGACGACGAACACGACGTCGTGCACTGGCTGAACCCCGTCACCGACGAGGAGTACGCCACCGCCCCGGCCCCCGGCTGAACCCGGCCCGCACCGTCCCTCCACCCGAGAACCGCCCCGCTTCCCGAGGCGGGCCCGATGGGGCCCGCCCTGCCCACTTCGTTGAGGAGAACCACCGTGACCACCTTCGCCATCGTCGGCGCCGGCCCCGGCCTGGGGCTGGCCGCCGCCCGCCGCTTCGGGAAAGCGGGCCACCACGTTGCCCTCCTCTCGCGCAGCCCCCAGCACCAGGACAACCTGGTGTAGGAGCTGGCGAGGGAAGACATTGACGCCCGCGGTTTCACCGCCGACGTCCTCGACCCCGCCTCCCTCACCGCAGCCCTGCAAGAGGCCGCGGAGAAGCTGGGGCCCGTCGAGATCCTGCAGTTCAGCCCGGTGCCCCGCGGCGACTTCATGAAGCCTGTCCTGGACACCACCGCCGCCGACCTGGACGACCCGCTGGCCTTTTCCGTCAAGGGGCCCCTCACCTGCGTGAACGCGGTCCTGCCCGGTATGCGGGAGCTGGGCCGGGGCACGCTGCTGTTCGTCAACGGCGGCAGCGCCGTGCGCCCGAAGGCCGGCGTGGCGGGCACCTCGATCGCGTTCGCCGCCGAGAGCGCGTACGCGCAGATGCTCCACACCGCGCTCGCCGACGAGAACATCCACGCCACGCAGCTCATCGTCCCCGGCGCGATCAGCCCCGACTCCGCGACGTCCAGCCCCGAGAAGCTCGCCGAGCTGCTGTACGGCCTGCACACCGACCGCAAGGGCTTCCGTCACTACGCCGAGCCCATGCCCGACCCGCAGGACGGCACCCCATGACCACCTTCACCCTTCGCCGGGCCCTGACCGTCGCCACCACTGGCTTGCTGCTGGCCGCGACCGCCTGCTCGGAAGGCTCGTCCGCCGAGCAGGCCCCCACCACCTCCGCCGTCTCGTCGTCCGCCCCGGCCTCCCCACCGGCTTCGGCGTCCGCGAGCCCGCCCGGATCAGACAGGAGCACTCCGATGGACATCCGCGTCACCATCGACGGCCAAGAGGTCGAGGCGACCTTGAACGACAGCCCCGCCGCCCGCGACCTGGCCTCCTCCTTCCGCTCACCCTGGACCTGGAGGACTTCCACGGGACCGAGCGGATCGCGGACCCGCCGAGGAAGCTGACCACCGAGAACGCCCCGGAACCGCAGGCGCCGAAGACCGGGGACCTCACCTACTTCGCCCCGTGGGGCAACCTCGCCATCTTCTACAAGGACGGCCCCTCCGCCTCCTCCGACCTGCTGGTCCTCGGCCACATCGACGCCGACGCCGACCAGCTCTCCGGGGCAGACCGCATCACCATCGAGGCCGCCCCCTGACCCCGCCCACCCCACATCCTCATACG
>NZ_QWFA01000168.1 GCF_003501885.1 Streptomyces globisporus | reverse complement strand
GGGCATGGGGGCAGGTCTCCTTCAGGAGGTGGGACGGGCCGGGGGGAGGTCGAAGAGCAGTTGCAGCACGCCGGTCTCGGGGTGTGTGACGCGGTGTGCCCGTACGCCGAAGACGTCGGCCAGCAGTTCGGTGGTCAGGACGTCCTGCGGCGGTCCTGAGGCGACGATCCGGCCGCTCTCGATGACATGGACGACGTCGCAGTGGAGGGCGGCGAGGTTCAGGTCGTGCAGGGCGGTCAGCACGGTCAGGCCGCTGCCCCGGACCAGGGCGAGGACTTCCAGTTGGTGGGCGATGTCCAGGTGGTTGGTGGGCTCGTCGAGCACCAGGACCCGGGGCTGCTGGGCGAGCGCGCGGGCGATCAGGACGCGCTGCCGCTCGCCGCCGGAGAGGGTGAGGAAGCCGCGTTCGGCGAGGTGTCCCGCCCCGACGCCTTCCAGCGCCTCGTCGCAGCGGCGGCGATCCTCGTCGGTCGTCCGGGCCATCGGCCCCTGGTGCGGCAGACGGCCCATGGCGACGATCTCGGCGACGGTGAAGTCGAATTCGGCGACCGCGTCCTGCGGAAGTGCGGCCAGCCGTCGCGCGCCTTCCCGGGTGGAGAGGGCGTGGAGGTCATCACCGCCGATCCTGACGGCGCCGGCGGACGGTCGCAGAGCACGGTAGACGCAGCGCAACAGGGTGGACTTCCCACTGCCGTTGGGGCCGACCAGACCGACGAGCTGCCCGTCGGCCGCGCCCAGGGTGACCTGGTCCAGCAGACGTGCGCCGGCTGTCTCGACGGTGAGCGCGTCGATGTCGATCCGCATCAGATGCCCCCGAAGGAGTAAGCGCGCCGGCGCATGAGGAGGATGAAGCAGGGAACGCCGATGACCGCGGTGAGGACGCCCACCGGCAGTTCGGCCGGGGCGAGCACCACGCGCGAGAGGATGTCGACCCAGATCAGCAGGACGGCTCCCGCGAGGGGTGCGACGGCCAGAAGCCGTCGGTGGTCCGCGCCGACCAGCATCCGGGTGGCGTGCGGGACCATCAGGCCGACGAAGCCGATCGCCCCGCTGACCGCGACGACCGCCCCGGTGACGGCCGCGGAGACGAGGAAGAGTTCCTTGCGCAGCCTGCCGGGGTCGACGCCGAGCGCGGCGGCGGTCTCGTCGCCCATGGCGAGGGCGTTCAGGCGCCGCGCCGACCACCCGAGGTGCGCGAGGCCGACGAGCACCGCCCCGGCGGCGATCGGCACGGCGGCCCAGTTGGCGCCGCTGAGGCTGCCGAGCAGCCACATCATCGCGGAGCGGGCCGCTTCCCCGCGCTCGGCCGCGAACACCATGAACGTGGTGACCGCCGAGAAGCCGTAGTACATCGCGGTCCCCGTCAGCACGAGCCGGAGCGGCGTGAGACCACGTTCGGTGCGGGCGACCGCGTACACGAGCAGCATGGCGAGGAGCGCGGAGACGAACGCCGCCGTGGACAGCGCCCAGATGCCCAGCGCGCCCAGAGCCCCGAAGATGAGGACGGCGTTGGCGCCGACCGCCGCGCCCGAGGAGATGCCGAGCACGAACGGGTCGGCGAGCGCGTTGCGCACCATGGCCTGGACGGCGACCCCGATGGCGGACAGACCAGCACCGACGACAGCGGCCAGGACCGCTCGCGGCAGGCGCAGTTCCCAGACGATGGTGTAGGCCGGGACCTCGTCGGAGCCGATGGCACCGCCGGTGAGCCCTGCCCACAGGTAGCGCGTCACCTCGGCCCAGGAGAGCCCCGACGCCCCGAGTGCCGCCCCGCAGACGAGCGAGAGCGGAAGGGCGAGGCTCAACCCGGTCACGATGAGCGCCAGGGGTACGCGGCGGGGCGGCATCGGTCCGGAGCCGACGCGCGCGGAACTCGGCGGCTTGGCGGGTATGCGGTCGAGAGACGTGGCCACGGCCGGTCGCTTTCGCCTCGGGCCGTGCGTCGCGCAAGGAGGAGCGGCCCCGGACGGCGGCCGTCCCGCGCAGCGCCCGTTTCGCAGTCCACGGCGAATGGTCAGGAGCCTTCTGTGCCGCGGGTGATCGGGCTCACGGACCGGAGGTCCGTCTACCGTTGCGGGTCAGCGCCGGATTTCGACCGGACTTCCCCCGTGGCGATTCAGCAGCCTAGCGCGTACGTCGGTCCCGGCCCCGGGGAGGGCAGGGTGCGGCGGGAGGCGCCTACCACCGTCCGGGCCCGCCCGCGTACGGGCAGGGAAGGGCAGGAGTTCCGCCATCACCGTGTGCGGGAGCGACGGGTTGGCGGCGGCCGCTTCCGCCGACCGCCGGTCGGCCCCCGCCACGAGATCGGCGACGAACTTGGGCGGCAGCGCCGGGTGCCCGGCGGCCACGGGCCGCGCCTCGGCGTCCTCCAGGCAGACGAGGAGCGCCGTGGCCGTCGCGTTGGTGTGGCCAGCGATGAGCCGGAGCGCCGTGCGTACGGGCGGTTCGTGCCGGGCCAGTTCGGCCAGCAGCGCCGGCGTCGCATCGGGATTGGACGCGAGGTTGGCGGCGACTCGGGTGCCGTGCCGTACGGCCATGGTGCGCAGCTGCGACTCGTTCACCAGCTGATGCGGGCCGCCACGGGCCGGTGGTCGCTGCCGGTGGCGGGCAGGACCCAGGCGCTCTCCGGTTCCACGCCGCGTACGAGGATCTGGTCGATCCGTACCACAGGGAACGAGGCCGGCCAGCTGAAGCCGAAGCCGGACCCGGCCGCCTCCTGGGCCGATTCCATCCGCGAGGTGATCCCGGCGTACGCACGGTCGTCCAGGGTGCCGTTCAGATCGCCGAGCAGCACCACCCGCTCGTTCTCCTCGGCGGCGACGGCCTGTCCCAGCGACTGCGCGCCGGCGTCCCGCTGGCCCGCCGAGAGCCCGGCCCTGGGGTTCACGCGTACGGACCCGAGGTGTGCCACGTACACCGCCAGGGGCCCGTGGTCCGTGGTCACCGTGGTCCGCATCCCCCGGTTGTAGACCATCTTGACCTCGGCGGGTTTGGCGTCCCCCAGCGGTCCGGCGTCCATCTTGACGTCGACCGGGCGGGTGTCCGACAACGGGAACCTGCTCCACAGCCCGACCGTGCCCTGCACCGTGTGGTGCAGGTACGCCTTCGCCAGTTCCTTCTCGTACGTCCCCCGGGCCTGGGCGGCCAGCTCCTCCAGTGCCAGCACGTCCGCATCGGAGCGGACCAGAGCGCGGGCGGTGCCGACCGGGTCGGGGTTCTGCGCACCGACGTTGTGAGAGGCCACCGTGAGGTCGCCGCCCGGACGGGTCTTGTCGGTGAGCAGTCCGCCGAAGAGGTTCAGCCAGGCCACGACCGGGAGGAGCAGGGCGATCACCGCGGTGGCGGAGCGGCGCAGCAGCGCGCCGGTCAGGAGCAGCGGAACGAACAGGCCGCACCACGGCAGAAAGGTCTCGATGAGGCTGCCGACGTTCCCGATCCGGTTCGGGATGCTCTCGTGCAGCAGCAGGAGCAGGGCCAGCAGCAGCGCCGCCGTCGCGAGGACGCGGCCGCGGCGCCAGATGCCCGAGGCTCGGAGTGTTCCGGGTGTGCGCGGCGTACCTGTTACGACCGACGGGGCGGTCGTGTCCTGCGTGCGTGCCTCGGCTGCCGCGTCCGCCGTGTTCCCGGTGTCCACCCGCGTCGCCATGGTCTGTCCTCGTTCGCTGCCGGTCACTGTCGCATCCTCGGGTCCTGGGTGGGGTCGGCGTACATGCGCGGGCAGCCCTGCTCCGCCGCGTTTGTACGGAGCTCGAAGTGCCAGGGCTCGTTCCGGTAGATCCGGCACAGCCCGTACGCGGCGCCATGGGTGGACAGCCAGTCCGTCGCCCTGTCGGGCCCGATGTCGACCGCGTCCCCCGACACATGGGGAGACGTGGTCGCGGTGGCCACCCAGCGGGCGGCCTCGGCCTCGGAGCCGTACTGCGCGACCGCCTTGCGGAGCAGCTCCACCTGATATGCGGCGGAACGCCAGCCGCTGTTGACGGTGAACGTGACTCCGTCGCCGACGGCGTCCTGTGCTGCCCGGCGGAGTGCGTCGAGCAGCTCCGCGTCGAGGTTGGCCACTGCCGGAACCTCGTCGTCGAGGACCGTCACACCGTCGGGTACGACACCGTCGGCCTTGTCGAGCGCGCCCCGGCTCTCGCGGTGCGGGGCGTGCGACGGCGGCCGGTCGGAGAGGGACGGGGCGGGGAGGAGGGTCGAGGAGTCAGGGCCCGGGGTGGCCGCCGAGTCCGAGGAGGGTTTCAGCAGTGGCCGGCCGAGGGCCATGGCGATCGCTGCCAGGGCGGCCAGCAGGCCGATGACGAGGGGCCTGCGGAACCGGAGTGTCGACGTACGCGCCGACGGCGGGGGTCGAGTCATGCTGCCAAGTCAAGGCAGCGCGGAGTTGCCGGCGCGTATGTGCTTTTCGATACGCCGACGATATGCGGCGACTCCTACCATCAGGGACATGCGTGTGCTGATCGTCGAGGACGAGCCCTATCTGGCAGAAGCCATCCGCGACGGTCTGCGTCTCGAAGCGATCGCGGCCGACATCGCGGGCGACGGCGACACCGCGCTGGAGCTGCTGAGCGTCAACGCCTACGACATCGCCGTCCTCGACCGTGATGTGCCCGGTCCCTCCGGTGACGAGATCGCCCGGCACATCGTCGCCTCCGGCAGCGGCACCCCGATCCTCATGCTCACCGCCGCCGACCGGCTCGACGACAAGGCCTCCGGGTTCGAGCTCGGCGCCGACGACTACCTCACGAAACCGTTCGAGCTCCGCGAACTCGCCCTCCGGCTCCGGGCGCTCGACCGCAGACGCGGCCACAGCAGGCCGCCCGTGCGGGAGATCGCGGGGCTGCGCCTCGATCCGTTCCGCCGGGAGGTGTACCGGGACGGCCGGTACGTCGCGCTGACCCGGAAGCAGTTCGCCGTGCTCGAGGTCCTGGTCGCCGCCGAGGGCGGTGTCGTCAGCGCCGAGGAACTCCTCGAACGCGCCTGGGACGAGAACGCCGATCCGTTCACCAACGCCGTGCGCATCACCGTATCGGCTCTGCGCAAACGCCTTGGAGAACCCGGGATCATCGCGACCGTGCCCGGCGTCGGCTACCGCATCGAACCGGCGGCCGACGCCGGACGGGGAGACGGGGAGAGCGGAGAGAACGGTGGCTAGGAGCGAGCGGACCGCGGCCGGAGCCGGAGCCGGAGGGACGGTGGTCCTACCGGAGGGGGCCGTGGTCAGGCGGCCCGGGTTGAGCGTCCGCCTCAAGCTCACCCTCAGCTATGCCGGGTTCCTCATGGTCGCGGGGATCCTGCTGCTCACGGCGGTGTGGGTGTATCTCCTGCAGTACGTTCCCGATGACTGGAACCAGCGGATGCTGTACGAGAACCCCAACCGTCAGCTCCTCGCGTACACCTTCGCCCCGGCGGCGGGCACCGTGCTGGCGATCCTTCTCGTCTTCGGGCTCGTGGGCGGATGGTTCCTGGCCGGCCGGATGCTCGCCCCGCTGACCCGGATCACGGAAGCCACCCGCACGGCCACGCACGGATCGCTCTCCCACCGGATCCGGCTGCCCGGCCGCAAGGACGAGTTCCGTGAACTCGCCGACGCCTTCGACACGATGCTCGCCCGCCTGGAGGCGCACGTCGCCGAGCAGAAGCGCTTCGCCGCCAACGCCTCCCACGAGCTGCGCACGCCGCTCGCCGTCTCCCGGACGCTGCTGGAGGTGGCGCGCGCCGATCCGGACCACGACACCGGCGAGATCATCGACCGCCTCCATGCCGTCAACAGCCGGGCGATCGACCTCACCGAGGCGCTGCTCCTCCTCAGCCGGGCGGACCGGCGTTCCTTCACCGGGGAACCCGTCGACCTGTCGCTCCTGGCGGAAGAGGCCGCCGAGAGCCTCCTCCCTCTCGCGGAAGAGCGCGGCGTCACCCTGGAGACGCGGGGCGACATCGCCACCACGACCGGATCACCGACGCTTCTGCTGCAGCTGACCACGAACCTCGTGCACAACGCCATCGTCCACAACCTGCCGGAAGGGGGCACCGTCCAGGTCACGACGAGCGTCCGCGGTGAGGCCGTGGTGCTGGCGGTCGAGAACACCGGGGTGCCCCTCTCCCCCGAGCTGGTCTCGACGCTGACCGAACCCTTCCAGCGGGGCGCCGAGCGTCTGCGTACCCACCACGCGGGGGTCGGCCTCGGCCTGGCCATCGTCGAGACCATCGCTCGCGCACACGACGGGACGCTCGCCCTCGCCCCGCGCACCGGCGGTGGACTGCGCGTCACGGTGGAACTCCCCTCGGCCGCCGGGAGCGGGGACGGGAGATCGGCGCGAACGCTTCCCTCCCCCTGAAGCGACGGGGTCCGGACCTCGTACGGCAGGATGGGGCCATGAGCGTAGTCAAGATCAATGTGCTGACAGTCCCCCAGGAACAGCGCGAGACGCTGGAGAAGCGCTTCGCCTCCCGCGCCCATGCCGTGGAGAGCTCCGACGGCTTCGAATGGTTCGAGCTGCTCCGGCCCGTCGAGGGCACGGACGACTACCTCGTCTACACGCGCTGGAGTGACGAGGCCTCCTTCCAGGCATGGATGGAGGGTCCGATGAAGGCGGCCCACCAGGGCGGCGACGCCTCCGGCGGCGAGCGCCCCAAGCCCGCGGCAAGCGGGTCCACGGTGTGGTCCTTCGAGGTCGTGCAGCAGGCGGCGCCGAAGGGCGCGTAGGCGAGCGCACCGATGCGTGACCCTGCCCGGCCGGCCCATGAGCGGCCGGGCAGGTCGCTTCCGCCTGTCCGTCGGGGCGCTTCCGCCCGTCCGCCGAGCAAGCGACGTCGCCGGGGCCGGACCCCGGTGCATCAGCGGTCGAACTCCGCCACCGTGTCACTCCCAGGGTGCACACCGCCTCCTCCCGGCGGTTGATTCCCCCCGGCCCGCGCGTTTTTAAGATCATTCTTCGGAGAACATCCGGGAACTTCGGAGAACTCGCGCAGAACGGATCGATCGACCGGTGGAGCACCACTTGACACTGCTGGATGTACTGCTGGACGCGGTCCGTGAAGCCCCCGGGCAGATCGTCGTGCATGTCCGTGGCGACGGAAGCGAGCTGACGGTCACGCTGCGCGAACTTCTGGACGATTCCCTGCGGGTGGCCGGCGGCTTGCGGGAGGCGGGCGTCGCGCCCGGGACCTGTGTGCCGTTGCTCGCTGATCGCAGCGAGGACTTCCAGCCGATGTTCTGGGGTGCGGTGGCGGCCGGTCTCGTTCCCGTTCCGCTGGCCGCCGATGCCCGTCGGGTCCTGCCGGTCTGGGAGCACCTGGGGCGGCCGCCGCTCGTCGTGGACGCCTCGACGGCGCCGCCGGCCGTCGAGCTTCCCGACGGCGCACGCGCCCTGACCCTCGATGCCCTGCGCGCGGGGCCGGTGCTGCGGGAACCCGCACCCGCCGGGCCCGACGACGTGGCGTTCCTGCAGTTCTCCTCGGGGAGCACCGGTGCGCCCAAGGGGGTGGAGGTGACGCATCGCGCGGTGCTGGCCAATCTGGAGCAGATACGGACCGCCTCGGCGCTGAGCGCCGACGACGTGGTGGTCAGCTGGATGCCGTACTTCCACGACATGGGGCTCATCGGTACGCATCTCGCTCCGCTGGCCGCCCGGGCCCGGCAGGTCAAGATCGGTCCGCTGTCGTTCGCCAAGCGGCCCCGCCTGTGGTTCGAGGTGGCCGCCCGGCACCGGGCCACGGTGCTCTCCGCGGCCAACTTCGCGCTGGCGCTGGCCGTACGCCGCGTTCCCGAGGACGTCCTGGCCCGGCTGGACCTCTCGGCCGTGCGGCTGCTCCTGGTCGGGGCGGAGCCGATCGCGCCCGCGGTGTGGCGTGCCTTCGCCGCCCGGACGCGGCCTGCGGGGCTGGATCCGGCGGCGGCCCAGCCCGTCTACGGCCTGGCGGAGGCGACGCTCGCGGTGACCTTCCCGCCGCCGGGGGAAGTGGCCGAACCTCTGGTCCTGGACCGGGCGTCACTGAGCGGTGGCGTGGCGGTGGACACCGAACCGGGCGACGACGCGGTCGAGTTCATGGATGTCGGGCGGCCGGTGGCCGGCTGCGCCGTGCGCATCGTCGATGACAACGGCGTTGTCCTCGGGGACCGGCGGGTCGGGCACATCATGGTGCGCGGTCCTCAACTGGCCCGTGGCTACCGCGGCCTTCCCGGCGTGAGCGCGGAGACGTTCACCGAGGGGTGGCTGCGCACCGGTGACCTCGGGTTCCTGCGGGACGGCCGGCTGTGCGTCACGGGCCGGCACAAGGACGTGCTGTTCCTCAACGGCCGCACCTTCCACGCCACGGACCTGGAAGAGGTCGCGGCGTCGACACCCGGGCTGCCTCCCGGCACCCCGGCGGTGGTCGGTTCGACCGACCCGGTCACCGGTGCGGAGCGCGTCGTGGTGTTCGTCCCCTGGGCGCGGCCCCCTCGCGACGCGATGGAGGTGCTCGAACGCGCCGCGGCGCGGGTGCGCGAGGCGCTGTTCCATGACGATGTGCGGGTGTTGGCCCTGCCGCCGGGGGCGTTCCCCCGTACGACGAGTGGGAAGCTGCAGCGGCGACGGTTGCGGGAGCGGTTCGAGGCCGGTGCGTTCGGGGCTGATTCGTTCGCGACCGGTGGGCAGCCGGCGGGCGACGGTGCTCTGTCTGCGGAGCCCCGCACGGACGTGCCCCGAGCGCGGGCTCAGACCGTCGACGCCGTCCGCGGCGTGTGGGCGCGTGTGCTGGAGCGACCCGCCGAGTCGATCGGTGTGCATGAGCCGTTCGGGAGCCTCGGGGGGACGTCGCTCAAGGCGATGGAGGTCCTGGTGGCGCTGGAGGACGCCTTCGGTGTGACGCTGCCTCCGGCGGTCATCCGCGACCACGGCACCGTGGCCGCCCTCGCCGGTCACCTTCTGACGGTGGCGCCCGGTTCGTCGGCGTCCACCCCCGAGGCCGGGAAGACCGGAGATGACGGGGAAGCCGTCGCAGCCGTCATCGGGATGGCGTGCCGGTTCCCCGGCGCCGACACCCCCGAGGACTTCTGGGACCTGCTCATCGGCGGGAACGATGCCATCACCCCCGTACCGTACGGGCGTTGGCACGAGGATGGCCGGGATCGTTGGGCGGGGCTCCTCAAGGACCCGGCCGCCTTCGACGCCGCCTACTTCGGTATCGGCGAGGACGAAGCGCGCGCGATCGACCCGCAGGCGCGGCTCTTCCTGGAACTCGCGCACGAGGCACTCGAACGCGCCGGATACGCGGGGCCCCGTCGGCGCGGTCGCCGGGTCGGTGTGTTCGCGGCGGTCGGCGACAGCGGCTACCGCGAGGTCCTGGACCGGGCTTCGGCCGACGGCTCTCCGCTGCCGACCGCGCTCACCGGCAATCTGCCCGCCCTGATAGCCGCCCGCGTCTCGCAGAGCCTCGACCTCGACGGTCCCGCACTCGCCGTGGACACCGCCTGTTCGTCGGGTCTGGTGGCCCTGCATCTGGCTCGGCGCAGCCTGCTGGACGGTGAGTGCGACCTCGCCGTCGTCGGTGGGGTCAACCTCCATCTGACCTCGACCCCGCACCGGCTCCTGGAAGCGGCGCAGGCCCTGTCCCCCACCGGGCGCAGCCGCGCCTTCAGCGCCGACGCGGACGGCTTCGTCCCCGGTGAGGGCGGAGCGGCGATCGTCCTGACCCGTCTCGACGCGGCCCGGCTCGCGGACGACGAGGTGCTCGCGGTGGTCCGGGGGACGGCCGTCAACAACGACGGCCGGTCGATGAGCCTCATGGCGCCCAATCCGCTGCGGCAGCGCGAGGTCATCACCCAAGCGTACGAGGCGGCGGGCGTCGATCCCGCATCGGTGACCTATGTGGAGGCGCACGGGACGGGCACAGCCGTCGGCGACCCGATCGAGTTGCGGTCGCTGGCTCACGCGTTTCCCCAACGGCCCGACGGCGAGCCCCGGTTGCTCGGCTCGGTGAAGACGAACATCGGGCATCTGCTGAATGCCGCCGCGTTGCCCGCGCTGGTGAAGGTCGTGCTGGCTCTGGACCACCGTCGGCTGCCGCCGTCGCTGCACCACACCCCGCCCGCGCCGGGCCTGGCTCCTGCGGGCTTCTCCGTGGTCGCCGAGGCTCGGGACTGGACGTCGGCCGGGCCCCTGGTCGCGGGGATCAACGCGTTCGGCTTCGGCGGCACCAACGCCCATGCCGTTCTCGAACAGGCCCCGACCCCGCCTCCGTCAGCCGGGTCTGCCTCGTCGTCGCCGGCTGCCGCGCGGGACGTCCCTGTCGAGGGGCCCCATTTGCTGACCCTCTCGGCGCAGAGCGCGGGTGCGCTCCGGGACGCGGTGGACCGGCTCACCACGCATCTGGACAGCCGTCCGCGACTGCGCGAGGGCGATGTCTGCCGGACCGCGAGCACGTCCCGGGACGAGGGGCCCCACCGGCTCGCCGTCGTCGCCGACGGTGATCTACGTGAACGGCTCGCCGAACTCGCCGGAGGGACCGGCGGAGCGGGCGGGCACGCGGGAACGAGCGGCGCGGTTCGGCGTGCCGGGACCGGCGGAGCGGGCGGACGCGCCGGGACAGGTGCAACCGCCGTGCCCGCCGCGAGCGTCGTCCGTTCCCGGCCGCGCGTCGTCTTCCTGTTTCCCGGGCAGGGCGCCCAGTCCCAGTCCCCCGGCCAGGACCGGGCGCTGTACCGGACGGCGTCGGTGTTCCGGGACACCTTCGACGAGGCGTCCGCGCTCCTCGGCCCCGTCTGTGGGCGGCCCCTGGTGGACTGGGGGCTGGACCCGGAGGTGGATCCGGCCGCGCAGGCCATGACCGAGGTGGCCCAGCCGCTTCTCGTCGCCTCCGGGGTGGCGCTCGCCCGTCAGCTCCGTACCTGGGGTGTGGAGCCCGAAGCGGTCGCCGGGCACAGCGTCGGGGAGATCACCGCCGCCTGTGTCAGCGGGGTGCTGACTCTCCGGGAAGCCGTGCGGTTCGCAGCCGAACGCGGCCGTCTCATGGGCGCGTTCACCGAACCCGGTGGAATGCTCGCCGTCCGCGGGGGCGAGGAGGCCGTCGCAGCGGCGGTGGCGCAGTCCGGCGGGAGCCTCACCGTGGCGGCGTACAACGGTCCCGGACTCCAGGTCCTGTCCGGGACCGTCTCCGCCGTGGAACGCGCCGCCCGCACCCTCGACGCCCAGGGCGTCCCCACGCGCCGTCTGCGGGTATCGCGGGCCTTCCACTCACCGCTGATGCGGCCGGTGGCCGACCGACTCGCCGACGCGGCCCGTTCGCTGACTCCGCGAGCCCCGTCCGTGCCGCTCATGAGCACGGTCACCGGCGCGTGGCAGCCGGTCCTCGATCCGGCCTACCTGCGCGACCACGCCGAACGCCCGGTGCTGTTCGGGGCGGCCGTGGAACGCCTGGTCCGGGAGGGGTACGACACCTTCGTGGAGATCGGCCACGGCGCTACGTTGTCGGGTTCGGTGCGCGCGGCGGCCAAGGCGTACGCGCCCGGTGAATCCGGCAGTGGCGTCACGGTGATGTGCGCGCTGCCGGGACGTTCCGTCGACCGATCGCAGGACGCACCGCTGCCCGATGACCGGCACGGCGGGCGCGGAGACCTTCTGGAGACCCTCGGCCGGCTCTGGTCGCTCGGCGTGCCGCTGGACCGGACCGCGCTCGACGCGGGCCACCAGCGGATTCCCCTGCCCACCTATCCCTTCCAGCGCCGCCGCTACTGGGCCGAGCCGCCCGCGCGTCCTCTCCTGCACCGGGTCCTGTGGGAGGACGACGACCTGCCCGGAAAGGCGACCGAGGCGGCAAGGGCGGCGGGGTCCGTGCGTTCGGTGCTGCTGACCGGACCCGACCCCGCGTCCGTGGACCGCCTCGCCTCACAGCTCGCCGCCGCAGGTGTACGTCGGTACGCAGCGGGTGACGACGGGCGTCCGGATGCCGTGGTCCTGGTGGCCGGGCCGGCTCCCGTCCAGGACACCGACGACGCCCTCGGCCGGGTCCAAGAATCCGCGTCGACCGCTTTCGGCGAGGCCCTCGCCCGGTTCGACGAGACGCACGCGGACCGGCTCCTGGTGATGACCGAGGACGTGCATGTCACGGGCACCGTACGGGAAAGGCCACGGCCCGCCCATGCCGTCCTCGGCGGACTCCTGCTGGCGCTGCCGCAGGAGACTCCACGTGCTGCGGCCACCGCCCTCGACCTCTGCTCGCTGGACACCCCGTCCCAGCGTCTGACGGCCGTGCTGGCCGAGCTGGAGTCCGGTGGTACCCCTGGCAGCACGACCATCGTCGCCTGGCGTGCGGGACGACGGCTCACCCGCCGTTTCGTGCCGCTGATGGAGCCTGCGGGTGGCCCCGGGGCGGCCCGGTCACCGCTGCCGCCCGACGGCACCTTCCTCATCACCGGGGGCGGCGGCGGAATCGGCGCTGCCCTCGCCCGGGACCTCGCGGGCCGGGGCCGGCCCACCCTCGTCCTCACCGGGCGCTCCCCCGCGCTCCCCGAGGGGCTGGCCGACGAACTCCGTACCCTGGGCGCCACCGTCCACTACCGCGTGGCCGACGTCTCGGTGGAGCGGGATGTCGACGCGCTCCTCGCCGAACTGCCTCGCCTCGACGCCCTCTTCCACGCCGCAGGTGTCGTACGACCCGGCACCCTGCGGCACAGGCGCCCGGGCGAGACGGCGGACGCCCTGGCCGCCAAGACCCGGGGCGCCCTGCTCCTCTCGCTGGCCCTGCGCCGGCACGGACTCGACCCGGCGGTCCGCGTCGTCTTCTCCTCCGTGAGCGCCGTACTGCCCAAACTGGCGGGCGCACTGGGCGACTACGCCGGTGCCAACGCGTTCCTCGACGCGTTCGCCGCGTCGGAACGACACGCGGGCAGGCCCTGGCAGTCCGTGAACCTCGCCGCCCTGGCCGGTACGGGCATGGCGGCGGCGCTCGGAACCGGGACGGGAGCGGACCCCACCACCGGACGGAACGCCGGAGGGCGGACCGTTGCCCTCTCTCCCGCACTGGCGGCGCTCCGCACGGCATGCGAAGTCGACGCGGCACAGCTGCTGCTCGCCGATCTCACACCGTCTTCGCCGCCCGTGGCCCCGGAGCCCTCAAGAGTCCCGACCACGACAGCAGGAGCCACGGGAAGGGGAACGGCGGCCTCCAAGGCAACCGGCACCAGCGACAGCACCGCCGCCTTGCTGCGGCGACTGCTCGCCACCGCGCTGCGGCTGCCGGCCACCGAGGTTCCGGACGACGAACCGTTTCTCGCTCTCGGTCTCGACTCGCTCGCCGCCGTCGACCTCGTCAGGCAGCTCGAACGGGAGCTGGGCACGACCCTGCCCGCCACTCTCTTCTTCGAGTACCGGACCATCGCCGAACTGGCCGAGCACCTCGACAGCACGCCCGCCCTCGTCTCCCCCGCCCTCCCGCGTACGC
>NZ_QWFA01000167.1 GCF_003501885.1 Streptomyces globisporus | reverse complement strand
CCCTCCGCCCGCGCTTCTCCCCCTTCACTCCCCGAGGAGGCAGTCCCTGTGACCGCCCGCAAGCCGTCCCGCAAGGCATCCCGCAAGTCCGCCGAGGTCCCCGCCGAGGCGGCTGTCGAGACCGTCGCCGAACCCGCCGTCGAGACCGCCACCGAGCCCTCCGCCGACGCGGCGGCCGCCGACGCACCGGCGCCCGCCGCCACCGCCACCAAGGCCGCGCCCGCCAAGCGCACCCGGCCCAAGCGGGCGGACGCGGGCCCGCCGCGCCCCCGGCAGGCCGCTGACGGCCAGGGCGCCCGCCCCGCGCCGGCCCTGGACGGCGCGGACCGCGGCCGCCTGCTCGCCGGCGACCACCACGCGCCGCACGACGTGCTCGGTGCCCACCCGATCCCCGGCGGGGTGCTCGTCCGGGCGCTGCGGCCGTTCGCCCGGACCGTCACCGTGCTGGCGACCGGGCTGCGGGCCGAACTGCACGACGACGGGGACGGCTTCTTCTCCGGTGTGCTGCCGGTGCCGCAGGTGCCCGCGTACCGGCTGGAAGTGGGGTACGACGACAACACGATCGAGGTGGAGGACCCCTACCGCTTCTGGCCCTCGATCGGCGAGCTGGATCTGCATCTGATCGGCGAGGGCCGCCACGAGGAGCTGTGGCGGGCGCTCGGTGCGGAGCCGATGGAGCACCAGGGGGTGGCCGGGACCCGGTTCACCCTGTGGGCGCCGAACGCGCGCGGTGTGCGGATCACCGGTGACTTCAACTACTGGGACGGCACGGGCTTCCCGATGCGGTCGCTCGGCTCGACCGGGGTGTGGGAGCTGTTCCTGCCGGGGGTCGGCGAGGGCGCGCTGTACAAGTTCGACATCTGCCGCCCGGACGGTTCGCACACCGTGCGGGCCGACCCGATGGCCCGGCGTACCGAGGTCCCGCCCGCGACGGCGTCGGTCGTCACCGCCCGGCACCACGAGTGGCAGGACGCGGACTGGATGGCGCACCGGGGCGACCGGCCGGTGCACGAGGCCCCGTTCTCGGTGTACGAGGTGCATCTCGCCTCCTGGCGGCCGGGCCTGACGTACCGCCAACTCGCCGAGCAGTTGCCCGCGTACGTCAAGGACCTCGGATTCACGCACGTCGAGCTGATGCCGGTCTCCGAGCACCCCTTCGGCGGTTCCTGGGGCTATCAGGTCACCGGGTTCTACGCGCCCACCTCGCGGCTCGGCACCCCGGACGACTTCCGCTTCCTCGTGGACGCGCTGCACCGGGCGGGCATCGGCGTCATCATGGACTGGGTTCCGGCCCATTTCCCGCGTGACGACTGGGCGTTGGCCGAGTTCGACGGACGTCCGCTGTACGAGCACGCCGACCCGCAGCGCGCGGCGCACCCGGACTGGGGGACGCTGGAGTTCGACTACGGCCGCACCGAGGTCCGCAACTTCCTGGTCGCCAACGCCACGTACTGGTGCGAGGAGTTCCACATCGACGGGCTGCGGGTCGACGCGGTCGCCTCGATGCTCTACCTCGACTACTCCCGCGAGGACGGCCAGTGGTCGCCCAACGAGTTCGGCGGCCGGGAGAACCTGGACGCGGTCGCCTTCCTCCAGGAGATGAACGCGACCGTCTACCGCCGCAACCCGGGCGTCGTCACCATCGCCGAGGAGTCCACGGCCTGGGACGGCGTCACCCGCCCCACCGACAGCGGGGGCCTGGGCTTCGGGCTGAAGTGGAACATGGGCTGGATGCACGACTCGCTCCAGTACATGGCGAAGGAGCCGGTCCACCGCAAGTACCACCACAACGAGATGACGTTCTCGATGGTGTACGCGTACAGCGAGAACTACGTGCTGCCGATCTCGCACGACGAGGTGGTGCACGGCAAGCAGGCGCTGGTGTCGAAGATGCCCGGCGACTGGTGGCAGCAGCGCGCCAACCACCGCGCCTATCTGGGCTTCATGTGGGCCCATCCGGGCAAGCAACTCCTCTTCATGGGACAGGAGTTCGCCCAGGGTGCGGAGTGGTCGGAGGGTCACGGACCGGACTGGTGGCTGCTGGACCCGTCCTACGAGGCGTCCGGCGACCACCGTGGGGTGCGGGACCTGGTGGGCGATCTGAACGCGGTGTACGGGGCGGTGCCCGCGCTGTGGCAGCGGGACACCTCGCCGGAGGGGTTCAGCTGGGTGGACGGCGGGGCGGCCGAGGACAACGTGTTCGCGTTCCTGCGCTACGACGCGGACGGCTCGCCGCTGCTCGCGGTCTCGCACTTCTCCCCGGCGGTCCGCGGCGACTACCGCCTGGGAGTGCCGGAGACCGGCGCGGAGGGCTGGGTGGAGGTCCTCAACACCGACGCGGCCCGGTACGGCGGCGGCGACGTGCGCAACGAGGAGCCGCTGAAGGCGGAGGCGGTGCCCGCGCACGGCCGGCCGAACAGCATCTCGCTGACGCTGCCGCCGCTGGCGACGGTGTGGTTCCGCCCGGCGTAGCCCGCACGGGCCCGTGGAACGGCCGGGGCCGGTACCGCGTCTCCCGCGACGCGGTACCGGCCCCTCCCCCGTTTCCGGCGGGTCAGCGGTCGGCGGCGATCACCTCGATGATGCTCGACCAGGACGAGGTGCCGTGGCCCTCGGCGATGGCCCGATCGGTGACGGACTTGAGCCCCGCCAGCTGCGAGACGTCCAGGCCCCGGTCCTGCGCGGTGTGCAGGATGTGGTCGACGCTGGCCGCCATCATGGCGAGGTTCGCGCCGTCGGGCGGATACGTACCCGAGTCGACGTCGGCCGCCGTGTAGGCCGCGATCGGCGGCAGGATGCCCGCGATCGTGTTGAGGTATGGGGCGAGCGAGGCACCTTCGATGCCCTCGGCGCGGGCCAGCGCGAAGGCGTGGACGAGGCCGCCCATGGCCCCGTAGAAGAAGTCCAGCATCGCCATGTCGTAGGCGGCGGCCAGGCCGTGGTCCTCGCCGAGGTAGGTGGCGGGCTCGCCGAGCGCCTTGAGGGTGTCCTCGTGCGCGGCGTAGGCGGCCCGGTCGCCGGAGTGGAAGACCAGGGCCTCCGCCGAGCCGACCACGTCGACCGGCACCATGATCGCCCCGTCGAGGTAGGCCAGGGAGTGCTTCGCGGCCCAGGCGGCGGTCTGCCGCGAGCGGGCCGGGGTGTCCGAGGTCAGGTTGACCAGGACCCGCCCCTCCAGCGCTCCGGCCAGCGGCTCCAGGACCGCGTCGGAGGCGTCGTAGTCGACGAGGCAGACCACGACGAGTCCGCTCGCCCGTACGGCCTCCTCGGCGGAGGCGGCCCGCACCGCGCCCAGCGCGACGACGTCCTCGCCCTTCCCGGGCGAACGGTTCCAGACGGTGGTGGGGTGGCCCGCGGCCAGGAAGGCGCGGGCCAGGGAGCGGCCCATGTCGCCGAGGCCGAGAACGGTGACGGGGGTGGAGGTGGGTGCGGTGGTCGTGTGCGCTTGCGTCATGGGGACCATGCTGGGCGGGCGAACAGGGGCTGACCAGAACCCACTTGACTGTCAGATACGCACTTTCGGGAAAGGGTGCAGGTCAACGGCCGACCGGGCGGAACCCGTGAGGGTCCCGCCCGGTCGTGTCGGTCCGGTCGTCAGCTGCCCTGGGCCGCCGACCGCCGACGCACGGCCCACAGGATGGCGCCGCCCGCCGCCACCGCCGCGGCCGCCATGCCGGTGAGCGGGCCGGTGGAGTCCGAGCCGGTCGCCGCGAGGTTGCCGCCGGTCTGCGGGGTGGCGCCGCCGGTCGTCGAACCGCCCGTGTCGACGGAGCCTCCGGAGGTGGCGGTGGAGCCCGTGGTGCTCGTGGAGCCGGTCGAGCCGGAGCCTCCGGTGGACGAGGAGCCGCCGGTGGAGCCGGAGGAACCGTCGGAGCCCGAGGAGCCCGCCGTGCCCTCGTCCTTGCCGGTGTCGATCACGATCTGCGCGGTGTCGTTCTCGGCGTTCCGGTCGAAGGGGCGCTCCTGGCCGGTGAAGGAGACCTCGCCGGTGGTGCGGCCGACCGCCTTGTCGATGCGCAGGACGAAGGGGTAGCTCTCGCCGCCGTTCACGTCCACCCAGGACTGGGAGGTTCCGCAGCGGTAGTGGGTCTTGGTGACCGCGTCGCAGAATCCGTGCGGCTTGACGACGGAGGTGCCCTTCGGGATGCGGACGTCGACGGTGGTCACACTCTGGACGCGGGCGCCCTGGACGCGGGCGGGACCCTTGTTGGCGAACTTCACCGTCGCGGTGACCTTCTCCCCGACCTTCCCCTTCCGCTCGTCGCCGGTCAGGGCGAAGTCCGCGGTGTTCGCGGCGGTGACGTCCGCCTCGGCGTACGGCTCGGGGTGGTTCGTCCGGTCGGCGTCGGTGGCCGGGCCCTTCTCGATCAGGGTGAGCGGATCGCCCGTACCGGGCACCGGCTCGGTGGCGCCGCCGTCGCCCGGGCCGGGCTCGTCGACGCCGATGGCGACCCGCAGGTCGTCGCGGAACGCGGAGTCGAGCGCCTTGAGCGAGACGGGCTGCGCCGTGCCGTAGACGACACCCGGCTTCAGCGGCTGGTCGATCTTGCAGGATGCGACGTTCGACGCGGGCATCTCGTCGTGGGAGGCGACGGTGTAGTACGTGCAGTTCTTGTACGTCTCGTCCGCCTCCAGGCCCGGGGACACGGCGTACGTCACCCAGACCTCGGGGACCTCCGCCGTCCCCTTGTTGACGAAGGTCAGCGGGGCCGAGAAGGAGCTTCCGGGCTGAACCCCCTTGACCGGCGCGATCGTTCCGACGCCGAGGTCCGGCTCCGGGTCGGCGGCGAGCGCCGGTACGGCGCCCAGCGCCACCAGCGCTGCGGCGGCCACGGCGGCGGTCCCGCCGCGCAGGGTACGGCTGCGAGAAGGGGCGATACGCATGGAAGTCCTTCGGTCGTGGGGCGCATGGGGGCTGACTGCGGTCCTTCATCTCTCAAGACCGGTGCCGGACGGGCAGGGTTGTCCCGGCCGGATCGGTCGTGACAGAACACGGACACAAGCGACGGGTACCGGCCACCGGCACAGGCCACCGGTACCCGCCGCCGACGCAAGGACACCCGTACCGGGGGGATACGGGTGTCCTCAGGGGCGGACCGCGGCGGCCGGGGGGAGGCCGCAGCGGTCCTGGTGGGTGGATCGGTGGCGCGGGTCAGACCTTGGCGGGCTGCTCGGCGGGCGCGCTGTCCCGCTGCTCGGGGACCTCGTCGGAGGGGGCCGGGCCGTGACCGTCGTCGACGAGGGTCTTCTCGTCGAACGGGATCCGTCCGGCCAGCACCTCGCCCACCCGGTCCTTGTCGATCTCCTTGGTCCAGTGGCCGACCAGCACCGTGGCGACCGCGTTGCCCGCGAAGTTGGTCAGGGCGCGGGCCTCGCTCATGAAGCGGTCGATGCCGACGATCAGGCCGACGCCGTCGACGAGTTCGGGGCGGTGCGACTGGAGGCCGCCGGCCAGGGTCGCCAGGCCCGCGCCGGTCACACCGGCCGCGCCCTTCGAGGCGATGACCATGAAGACCAGCAGCGAGATCTGCTCGCCGGCGCTCAGCGGGTCGCCCATGGCGTTGGCGATGAAGAGCGAGGACATCGTGAGGTAGATCGCGGTGCCGTCGAGGTTGAAGGAGTAGCCGGTCGGCACGGTGATGCCGACGACGGGCTTGCTGACGCCCATGTGCTCCATCTTCGCGATCAGCCGCGGCAGCGCCGACTCGGAGGAGGAGGTGGAGAGGATCAGCAGGAACTCGCGGCCCAGGTACTTCAGCAGCGAGAACAGGTTCACCCCGGCGATCATCCGCAGCAGCGCGCCGAGCACCACGAAGACGAACAGCGCACAGGTGACGTAGAAGCCGACCATGATGATCGCCAGGGACTTCAGGGCGTCGAGGCCGGTCTCGCCGACCACGGCGGCGATCGCGCCGAACGCGCCGACCGGGGCGGCCCACATGATCATGGCGAGGATGCGGAAGACGAGGCGCTGGATGTGGGTGATGCCGCGGATGATCGGCTCACCCGTCTTGCCCATCGCCTGGAGCGCGAAGCCCGCGAGGAGCGCGACGAGGAGGGTCTGGAGGACCTCGCCCTCGGTGAAGGCGGAGACGATCGTGGTCGGGATGATGCCGAGCAGGAAGTCCGCGGTGGACTCGCCCGCGCCCCCGGCCTGCTCCGCGCCCGCCTCACGGGCGGCCTCGGTGATGTGGAGGGTGGAGCCGGGCTCCAGGAAGTTGCCGACCAGCAGGCCGATGGCGAGGGCCACGGTCGACATGACCAGGAAGTAGCCCAGTGCCAGACCGCCGACCGCGCCGACCTTGGCGGCCTTGCGGACCGAGCCGACGCCCAGGACGATCGTGCAGAAGATGATCGGCGAGATCATCATCTTGATCAGGTTCACGAATCCGGCGCCGATGGGCTTCAGCTCGACGGCCACCCCAGGGGCCGCGAAGCCCACCAGGATGCCGAGCGCCACGGCGGCGATCACGGCGATGTACAGGTAGTGGGTGCGGTCCCGTTGTTTGGCTGCCACAGCCATGGTGGGGCTCCTCGGCTCGGTCAGGGGGTAGCGCCCCCGTCCCTGGGGGCTTCGGTGACTATCCACCGGCCTGTGACCCCGGTCACCCTTGCGTTCATATCGTTCACAGTCGCTTTCCGGCCACCCGGGAAACGTCTGGGAGCCTCCGGACGGGCCAGGCAGACTGTGGGGTATGCGCCTTCCCCGTGCCCGCCCCCGCAGCCTGGCGGGTCAGCTCTTCGCCATGCAGGTCGTGCTCATCGCCGCCGTGGTGGCCGGGTGCGCCGTGTTCGCGTACGTCTCCGGCAGCGCGCAGGCGGAGGAGACGGCCGCCCGGCAGGTGCGGGTGGCGGCCCTCGCGGTGGCCGATTCCCCCTCCGTACGGGAGGCCATCCGTACCCCGGACCCGTCCGCCGTACTCCAGCCGTACGCGGAGCGGGTGCGCGAGGACACCGGGATCGCCTTCGTCACGATCATGGACACCGAGCGGGTGCGCTGGACGCACCCGGACACCAGTCAGATCGGGGACACCTTCCTCGGGAACACCGCGCAGGCCCTGCGCGGGCAGACCTTCACCGAGACGTACACCGGCACGCTGGGCCCTTCGATACGGGTGGTGACCCCGATCCGCGACGGAGGGGAGATCGTCGGCCTGGTCAGCGCGGGCATCACCGTGGACCGGGTCTCCTTGCAGGTACGGGAGCAGCTCGGCGCCCTCGCGCTGGCGGCGGGCGGGGCGCTGGCGCTCGGCGGGATCGGCACGTACGTGATCAACGCCCGGCTGCGGCGGCACACGCACGGGATGAACGCGGCCGAGCTGAGCCGGCTGCACGACTACCACCAGGCCACCCTGCACGCGGTGCGCGAGGGGCTGCTGATGCTGGACGGGCGGCGGCGGATCGCGCTGATCAACGATGCCGGGCGGGAGCTGCTGGGCCTGGCGCCGGACACCGAGGCGGTCGGCCGTACGGTCGACGAGCTGGCCCTGCCCGCACCGCTGACCGGGGCGCTGCTGGCGTCGGAGTCGCGGGTGGACGAGCTGCACCTGACGGCGGACCGGGTGATCGTGGTCAACACCCGTCCGGTGGTGGGCGGTGAGCGGCGCGGCACGGTGGTGACTCTGCGGGACCACACCGAGCTCCAGGCGCTGACCGGGGAGCTGGACTCCGAGCGCGGGTTCACGCAGGCGCTGCGTTCCCAGGCCCACGAGGCGGCGAACCGGCTGCACACCGTGGTGTCGCTGATCGAGCTGGGCCGGGTGGAGGAGGCCGTGGACTTCGCGACGGCGGAGCTGGAGCTGGCCCAGGTGCTGACCGACCGGGTGGTGGGGGCCGTGGAGGAACCGGTGCTGGCAGCGCTGCTGCTGGGCAAGGCCGCCCAGGCGAACGAGCGGGGCGTGGAGCTGGTGCTCGCGGAGGACAGCCTGATCGACGACGGGGCGCTGCCGCCGTCGCTGGCCCAGCGGGACCTGGTGACGATCCTGGGCAATCTGATCGACAACGCGGTGGACGCCGCGTCGGAGGGCCCCGAGGGCGCGGAGGGCCTGGAGGAGTCCGGGGCCGCGGTGCCCGGGCCCCGGGCGGCCGGGGGTCCTGCGCGCCGGGCCCGGGTGACGGTCACCGCGCTCGCGGACGAACGGGAGCTGTTGCTGCGGGTCGCGGACACGGGGGCGGGCATCGGTCCGGAGGCCGCGGACGAGGTGTTCCGGCGGGGCTGGTCGACGCATGGAGCGGGGCGCGGTCTCGGCCTGGCGCTGGTGCGGCAGGCGGCGCACCGCAACGGGGGCACGGTCGAGCTGGACGCGGGTCCGGACGGGGGCGCGCGGTTCACCGTACGGCTGCCGCTCGGGGACCGTACGGCGGGGCCGGCGGCGGGGGCCCGGGCGAAGGAGGTCACGGCGTGATCAGAGTGCTGGTGGTGGAGGACGATCCGGTGGCCGCCGACGCCCACCAGATGTACGTGGAGCGGGTCGAGGGCTTCACCGTGACCGCGGTGGCGCACACCCGGGCGGCGGCGGTCCGCGCGCTGGAGCGGACCCCGGTGGATCTGCTGCTGCTCGACCTCTATCTGCCCGACGGGCACGGGCTCGGGCTGCTGCGCTCGCTGCGCGCCTCCGGCCACGGGGCCGATGTGATCGCGGTGACCTCGGCCCGGGATCTGGCGGTGGTGCGGGAGGGGGTGTCGCTCGGCGTCGTGCAGTACGTGCTGAAGCCGTTCACGTACCCCACGCTGCGGGACCGGCTGGTGCGGTACGCGGAGTTCCGGGGCGTCGCCGGGGAGGCGAGCGGCCAGGAGGAGGTGGACCGGGCGCTGGGCGCGCTGCGGGTCGCGCATCCGGCCGCGCTGCCCAAGGGGCTCAGCGGGCCGACGCTGGAGGCGGTCACCCGAGTGCTGAAGGAGTCCCCGGAAGGGGTGACGGCAGCCGTCGCCGGGGAGCGGCTCGGCATATCCCGGATCACGGCCCGGCGGTATCTGGAGCACCTGGTGACCGTCGGCAGCGCCGCGAGGCGTCCACATTATGGGCAGGTCGGCCGACCGGAGTTGCACTACAGCTGGCTGGTAGCGGGGCGCTGACCGGTCGGCTGCCGCCGGCCCGACAAGCGCTTGCCGGTCGGTTTTCCGGCCCTGGACGATCCTTTCGGGGCCGGAAAAGAAAGCGCTGGTGGGGCGGGTTTCCCGTACCGCCCGCGCGGTTCGCGGCTGGAGGTTCCTACGAAGCGTGTTCTGTGGGGAACGTACCGTAGCCAGGGCGGAAATGGACTTCTACGGTGGGCCCGTGCACCCCACCCCGCCCTTCAACGCCCCCGCCGCGCGCCGTCTCCGCGAGGCACTGGGGATGGCTCCCGGCCATGTCGCCTACGGGCTCGCCGCCCAGTACGGACTCCGGATCAGCGCAGAGACCGTCGTCGCGTGGGAGCGCGGCATCGCGACCCCGGGGGAACGCGAGCTGACCGCCCTCGCCGGCGTCCTGTGGTGCGCCCCCGGTGAGTTGCTGGCCGCCGCGGCCACCCTGCGCGAGCACCGGATGACCCGGGACCTGACCGTGGACGAGCTGGCCCGGCAGCTGGGGATGACCGGCACCTCGTATCTGCGGATGGAGGAGTCGGGGCGCTGGCGGGGCAACGAGAAGCAGTCGGCGGCGCTGTGCCGGGCGCTGGGTCTGACGGCGGCGCAGTTCCTGACGGCGACGGGCCGCGACGAGGAGCTGGCGGATTTGCTGAGCAGCGCGGTCACCACGCGCTGGCAGGCGTACGTCCGGCCGGTGGCGAAGGTCGTCCCGCTGGACCGGGCGCTGATCCAGGACGTGCTGGAGCAACTGCACACCGACTACCAGGCCCTGATGGTCTCGACGCTGAGCTGGAGCAGCACCGGCCAGGAGCGCTCCGGGTCGACGGGCGACGCGGGCCGGGCGTTCCTGGCCCGGGTGGTGGAGCAGTTCTGGCGGACCGCCGGGGTGTGACTCCGCACGGGCCGCCCGTGCGGCCCGTGCGGTTCGTGCGGTTCGTGCGGTTCGAAGCGACCGTGAGGTCTAGAAGACCGACTCGGCCTCGTACATCCGCTCGGCGGGCACCCGCTTCAGCTGGGTGACGGCCTCGGCGAGCGGGACCATGGCGATGTCGGTGCCGCGCAGGGCGGTCATCCGGCCGAATTCGCCGCGGTGCACGGCCTCCACGGCGTTCCAGCCGAAGCGGGTGGCGAGCACCCGGTCGTACGCGGTCGGGGTGCCGCCGCGCTGGACATGGCCGAGAATGACCGGCCGGGCCTCCTTGCCGAGCCGGGTCTCCAGCTCGATGGCGAGGCGGTTGCCGATGCCCTGGAAGCGCTCGTGGCCGTACTGGTCGATCTCGCCCTTGGCGTACGGCATGGAGCCCTCGGCCGGGTGCGCGCCCTCGGCGACACAGATGACGGCGAACTTCTTGCCGCGCGAGAAACGCTCCTCGACCATCTTGACCAGGTCGTCGACCTCGAAGGGGCGCTCGGGCAGGCAGATGCCGTGGGCGCCGCCGGCCATCCCGGACTCCAGGGCGATCCAGCCGGCATGCCGGCCCATGACCTCGACGACCATCACGCGCTGGTGGGACTCGGCGGTGGTCTTCAGACGGTCTATGGCCTCGGTCGCGACGCCCACCGCAGTGTCGAACCCGAACGTGCGGTCGGTGGAGGAGATGTCGTTGTCGATGGTCTTCGGGACGCCGACGACCGGCATCCCGGCGTCGGCGAGCATGCGGGCCGCGGTGAGCGTGCCCTCGCCGCCGATCGGGATGAGCGCGTCGATGCCGTAACGGCGGGTCAGCTCCTCGCAGTTCTCGGCGGCCTCGCGCAGCCGGTCGCGCTCCAGGCGGGCCGAGCCGAGGATGGTGCCGCCGCGGGCCAGGATGCCGCTGACCGCGTTGAGGTCGAGGGGGCGGAAGTGGCCGTCGAGCAGCCCCTTGAAGCCGTCCTCGAAGCCGATGACCTCGTCGCCGTGGCCGACGACGGCCCGGTGGACGACCGACCGGATCACTGCGTTCAGGCCGGGGCAGTCGCCGCCCGCGGTGAGAATTCCGATGCGCATCGAGGTATGTCTCCTGCTCGCTAGTCGCGCTTTTCCAGGAGGCCGACCATGGCGGCCCCCCTGCCCTGAACCGCGACGATTGTCCCACGCCGGGCGCGGACCCCGCGCTTTCGGCCGGGGCGGGGCGGGCACCCGTGGGGAGAGAGAACCCGAAAGACGGGAGCTGCGGCGGTGGGCAGCCGGGACCTCCGGCGGGCGATATAGCGGCCCCCGCAGGTATCGTCAAGAGGCAATGCAGGCCAATGCCGCACCCGGCGGAACACCGGGCGGGCACGGGGGCAGCACCGCACGTCCGGACGCCCCGCGGGTCGCGGCACCGAACATGGACGGGAGAGCACGCGTGGCGCGGAGCGTGTACGTGACCGGGATCGACCGGGGGGACGGCCGGCAGGTCGTCGAGCTGGGAGTCATGGAGCTTCTGACGCGTCAGGTGGACCGGGTCGGGGTCTTCCGCCCGCTGGTCCATGACGGTCCCGACCGGCTCTACGAGCTGCTGCGGGCCCGCTACCGGCTCTCCCAGAGCCCGGCCACCGTCTACGGCCTGGACTACCACGAGGCCTCCGCCGTGCAGGCGGAGAAGGGCACCGACGAGCTGGTCTCGCGGCTCGTCGACCGGTTCCACCAGGTGGCCAGGGAGTACGAGGCCGTTCTCGTGCTGGGCAGTGACTTCGCGGACACCCAGCTCCCCGACGAGCTGGCGCTGAACGCCCGGCTGGCCAACGAGTTCGGGGCCTCCGTGATCGCGGTGGTCGGCGGCAAGGGGCAGACCGCGGAGTCCGTGCGCGCCGAGACCCGCAACGCCTACCGTGCCTACGCCGGTCTCGGCTGCGACGTGCTGGCCATGGTGGTGAACCGGGTCGCCGCCGAGGACCGCGCGGAGATAGCGGAGCGGCTGGCGGCCCGGCTGCCCGTCCCCGTCTCCGTACTGCCGGACGATCCGGCGCTCTCGGCCCCCACCGTCGCCCAGATCACCGCGGCACTGGGCGGCACGGTGCTGCTCGGCGACGACTCGGGGCTGGCGCGCGACGCGCTGGACTTCGTCTTCGGCGGGGCGATGCTGCCGAACCTGCTGAACGCGCTGACGCCCGGCTGCCTGGTGGTCACCCCCGGGGACCGCTCGGACCTGGTGGTGGGCTCGCTGGCCGCGCACAGCGCGGGCACCCCGCCCATCGCGGGCGTGCTGCTGACCCTGGACGAGCGCCCCGGCGAGGAGATACTCACGCTGGCCGCCCGGCTCGCACCGGGGACCCCGGTCGTTTCGGTGGCCGGCGGATCCTTCCCCACCGCCGCCGAACTCTTCACCCTCGAAGGCAAGTTGAACGCGGCGACCCCGCGCAAGGCGGAGACCGCCCTCGGTCTGTTCGAGCGTCACGTGGACACCGCGGCGCTGCTCGACCGGATCTCGGTGGCCCGCAGCGCCCGGGTCACACCGATGATGTTCGAGCACGAACTGCTGGAGCAGGCCCGTTCCGACCGCAAGCGCGTGGTGCTGCCGGAGGGCACCGAGGAGCGGGTGCTGCGCGCGGCCGATGTGCTGCTGCGCCGGGACGTCTGCGACCTCACGCTCCTCGGCGATGTGGACGTGATCCGCAAGAAGGCAGCCGACCTCGGCATCGACCTCGCGGAGACCCAGCTGATCGACCCGCAGACCTCGGAGCTGCGGCAGACCTTCGCCGAGCGGTACGCGCAGCTGCGCGCGCACCGCGGGGTGACGGTGGAGCTGGCGTACGACGTGGTGGCGGACGTGAACTACTTCGGCACGCTGATGGTGCAGGAGGGTCTTGCCGACGGGATGGTGTCCGGGTCGGTGCACTCCACGGCCGCCACGATCCGACCCGCCTTCGAGATCATCAAGACCAAGCCGGACGCTTCGATCGTCTCCTCCGTCTTCTTCATGTGCCTGGCCGACAGGGTCCTCGTGTACGGCGACTGCGCGGTCAACCCGGATCCGAACGCCGAGCAGCTCGCGGACATCGCGGTGCAGTCGGCGGTGACGGCGGCCCGCTTCGGCGTGGAGCCGCGGGTGGCGATGCTGTCGTACTCCACCGGGACCTCCGGCTCCGGCGCGGACGTGGACAAGGTGCGCGAGGCGACCGAGCGGGTGCGGGCGGAGCGGCCCGAGCTGCGGGTGGAGGGACCGATCCAGTACGACGCGGCGGTCGAGCCGTCCGTGGCGGCGACGAAGCTCCCGGACTCCGAGGTGGCTGGCCAGGCGACCGTGCTGATCTTCCCGGACCTGAACACCGGCAACAACACCTACAAGGCCGTGCAGCGCTCGGCGGGCGCGGTGGCGGTCGGCCCGGTCCTCCAGGGGCTGCGCAAGCCCGTCAACGACCTTTCGCGCGGCGCGCTCGTCCAGGACATCGTCAACACGGTGGCGATCACGGCGATCCAGGCGCAGAGCGAGGAGCGCCCCGCATGAGCCCGACCCCTCCCCCCGGCAC
>NZ_QWFA01000166.1 GCF_003501885.1 Streptomyces globisporus | reverse complement strand
TCACCGACCCATCGCGGTCGCAGCCGCTCCTCGACCGGCCGGTCGGCGAGCAGAGCGGGCTCGATGGGCCCGTGGTGGAGGACGGTGCGCCAGCGGTTCAGGCCGCGCGCGGAGTCGTCGATGTGCGTGTACGGGCCGTGCTGCGACCGGCTCAGGGTCCGTGTGCCGTCCGGGGTCTCGATGACGATCTCGTCCAGGCCGGGCAGCGTGAGCAGCAGCGCGTCGTCCACGGCGGCCAGCAGCCGGGCCACCAGGTCCTCGGCGGTGCCGTCGCGCAGCGGCAGCACGACGACGGTGTCGTACCCCTCGGGCGCGGAGCCCTCGGCGGGCAGCGGCAGGCGCAGCAGCGGTACGTGTCCGTCGCGGCGGCGCAGCTCGTCCCCGAGGCCGGGGGAGCCGACGGCCGCCTGGCGGGCCATCTCGCGCGCCTCGGCCAGCGACCAGCGGACGCCTCCGTGGCGGCCGAGCACCGCCGGTTCGTCGCTGACCGCGAGGACGGCGGCGAACCCGACGCCGAAGCGGCCCACCGCGGACTCGTGGCCCTCGCGCTTGGCGGAGGCCCGCAGGGTGCTCAGGGACTCGACGCCGGTCGCGTCGAGCGGTGCGCCGGTGTTGGCGGCGGCCAGCACGCAGCGGGCGTCCGGGTCGCCGGGGGCGGCGGGGTGCAGGGTGAGGCGGAGTCGGCCGGGGGTCTTGGCGCGGGCGGCGGCGTCGGCGGCGTTCTGGGCCAGCTCGACGACGAGGCGGTCGCGGTAGCCGCCGAGCGCGAGGTCCTCCTCGGCGTTGGCGTCCTCCCGGAACCGGGCGGGCCCGGCGCCCCACGCGTCGAGCACGCCGCGCCGCAGCCGTGCCGTCCCGAACGGATCGGCCCCCTCGGTCGCCTTCATGCTCACGCTCTCGACTCCGTCCGCGTTGTGGGTGGCCCGCGTATGCCTGTGCGGCCCAGTGTGCGCCCGAAGGTACCGCGCGCGCCGCCCCTGCCGTACCAGCGTTCCGGGCCATTGCCGGCCCGTCCGGCGTCCCGGGGCTTTCAAGCCCGTCCGGCTGGCCCTTCAAGCCCGTCCGGCGTTTGAGGACGGAACCGTCGACGTGGTGCCGGGTGCCACGGCAAGGCCCTCCGCACCAGGTGCCTGTCGTGGCGACCGCTGCCCCGGCCAAGGGTTCCGTCCTCAATCGCCGGACGGGCTGAAAGGGCGCACCCCGGACCACCGCCAGGGTTCCGTCCTCAAACGCCGGACGGGCTGGATGGGCACACCGTCACCGGGCAGCCCCAGGGGCCGGGCGTCAGGAGTGACCGAGGTCCTCCGAGGCGCCGTCCGGCTCCGCGGGGACCGAGCCCTCGCCCCGTTCCGGCCGCAACGCGTACGCGTCCACCCGCATCGTGTCCAGCGCATGATCCGCCGGCCGCACCGGCTTCGGCATCACCGCCGCCTCCGAGTGCCCACCGCACCCGTAGGCCAGCGACACCACATGCCCGTCCGCCGGACCGAACTCGTTCGCGCACACCCCGAAGGCCTGCTTCAGCGAGCCCGCCATCGGGATCAGGAACGCGCAGCTGACACACGTCGCCGGGGCCGCCTGGGCCATCGGCGTCTTCGGGCCGAACGCCTCGTCCCAGCGGTCGGCCGCCTCGTACAGCCCGTACCGCGACAGCACCCGCGCCCGGCGCGTACCCAGCTCCTCCGCCACCGCTGCGATGGAACCCCGGCTGGTCGCGGCCACCGGCCGGTCCGTCAGCTCGGCGTCCTCGGAGTCGACCAGCTCCGCCAGCTCCTCGGAGACCACGGAGTTCGGCGGCGGCTCGTCCTCGCCGGTCCAGCCGGGCTCCAGGCGCAGGTCCTCCGCCTCGGTGGGCAGCAGGTCCCCGGGTCCCATGTCGCCGGGGCGCAGCCGCTCGCTCCACGGCACCCACTCCGGCGCCAGGAGCGCGTCCGCCCCCGGCAGCAGCACCGTTTCGTCCAGGGTGACGTTCTTCGCGCGGGAGGCCCGCGCCACCGTCACCGCCCAGCGCCAGCCCCGGTAGCCGGGCTCCTTGGCCTCGAAGTAGTGCGTGACGACCCGGTCCCCCTCGGAGACCACGCCGACGTGCTCGCCGACCACACCGGGCGCGGCGGCCTCCTCGGCGGCCGAGCGGGCGAGGTCGACCGCCTCGGCGCACAGGCGGTCAGGAACAGGGGTACGGGTCGCACGGGTCGTACGGCTTCGCGTGGTCGTCGCAGCACTCACAGGTCTTCGCTTCTCTCCATACGCCAGTCTCACGAGCGCGCCAGCTGCTGCACGATTGCCGTTTTCGGCCAGACAAGTGCGGGCGGAGCGGACCTGGGGGCCGCGTCGACGTCCACACCCGTTGTGCCTGCCTCGGGCGCGCCTTCTGCCACCCATTCTGCGGGATCGCCGAGAGGCGCGCGGCCAAGAACAACCGCCGGTGGCGCGTTACGCACGCTACCCTCTCCGCCGCCCTGCGCCCACCTGCCCGTCCCAAACGTGCCGTATCCGTTCCCACCGGCACCCGGCACCCGGCGACCGGCACTCCTCCGCGTACGGCACCGCCGCCGCTCGCCCGACAGGGCATCACCCTCGGCATCCCGCGCGAGTCCGCGGCCGATCACCGTTCATACCGGCCAGGGTTGGGGCACTATGACGAGGTGACTGCCGCCAGGTCGCACGACGGTCCCGGCCCGCTCCGCAGGGCGGGACGGGCGACGGGCCATGCCCTGCGCGCCCCCTTCACCGGCACGGCGCGCTCCATCCGCAAGGCGACGCACGCCCACGGCGCGGGGGAGTCGGGCCTCGGCAAGCTGATCGAGCTGCACGCCGTGAACGGCGCGGGCGACGTCATGATCACCGTCGCCCTCGCCTCCACCGTCTTCTTCTCCGTGCCGACCGACGAGGCGCGCGGGCGCGTCGCCCTCTACCTCGCCATCACCATGGCCCCCTTCACCCTGCTCGCCCCGGTGATCGGCCCGCTGCTGGACCGGCTGCCGCACGGCCGCCGCGCCGCGATGGCGGGCGCGATGCTGGCCCGGGCGCTGCTGGCGATCACCATGTCGGGCGCGGTCGCCACCGGGGGGCTGGAGCTGTATCCGGCCGCGCTGGGCGTCCTGGTCTCGTCGAAGGCGTACGGCGTGGTGCGCAGCGCGGTCGTGCCACGCCTCCTGCCACCGAATTTCTCCCTGGTGAAGGCCAATTCCCGGGTCACCCTGGCCGGGCTGCTGGCCACCGGGGTGGCGGCCCCGATCGGGGCCGGCCTCCAGACCATCGGCTCCGCCTGGCCGCTCTACGGGGCGTGCGCGATCTTCGTCGCGGGGACCTTCCTGGCCTTCACCCTGCCGCACAAGGTCGACTCCGCGAAGGGCGAGCGCCGGGCGCGGCTGATCGTCCCGCACCACGACGGGACCCCCTCCCGGCCCGCCCCCGGCAAGACGTCGGGGCGGACGGGCAGCACCCGGGCCGGGCTGCGCAGGGGCGGCGGCAAGGCCGGCAACGGGGAGAAACCGGCCAAGGAGCGGCCGCCGGGCCTGCGGTCCGTCGGCGGGTCCGTGCTGCACGGGCTCCAGGCCAACGCCTCGCACCGGGCCCTCTCCGGCTTCCTCATCTTCTTCCTGGCGTTCCTGCTGCGCGAGCACCCGCTGGCGGGGCAGAGCGCGGCGGTCTCGCTCGGCATCGTCGGCGTGGCGGCCGGGGTCGGGAACGCCTGCGGTACGGCGGTGGGCTCCTGGCTCCGGGCGCGCGGGCCCGAGGTGATCATCGCGACGGTGCTGGGGCTCGCGCTGAGCGTGGCGATCCTCGCCACGGTGTTCTTCTCCACCCTGCTGGTCGCGGCCCTCGGCGCGGTCGCGGGCTTCACCCAGGCCCTGTCCAAGCTGTCGCTCGACGCGATGATCCAGCGGGACGTGCCCGAGGAGGTCCGCACCTCCGCGTTCGCCCGGTCCGAGACGTTGCTCCAGATGGCCTGGGTGGTCGGCGGCGGCATCGGCATCGCCCTGCCGCTCAACGCGGTGCTCGGCATGTCGGTCGCCGCGGGCATCCTCGCGCTCGGCGCGGCCGCCTCCGTACGGGGCCTCCTGGGGGCCGCGCGGCGCGGCACGCCGCACCCCCGCGTGGCGTGAGCGGAGGCGACCGATAACCTTCGGCCCATGACCGTTGCGTTCTTCTCCGGTAAGGGCCGTCGAATCGGCGTCGCTCTTGGTGCCGTGTCCGCGGGACTCCTTGTCCTGTCCGCCTGCGACAAGCCGACGCCGCTCGCGACCGTGACGGTCGGCAGCGACTCGGTGCACACCGAGGCCACCTGCTACAACGACGGCGACGCGATCAAGGAATCACTGATCCAGGGCTGCCTGAACAAGAAGTCGGACAAGGTCGTCAAGATCTCCATGGACGACAAGGTCCGCTTCGGCGTCGACCCCGAGATCGCCGAGAACGGCTGGACGCTCTTCATCAACGGCCAGCAGGCCGAGCAGGAGCCGTACAAGAACACGTACCGGACGATCCCCGGCAACGCGTTCCTCGCCAGCCAGACGGGCCAGACCGCCGAGGAGACGAACGTCTCCATCGTGGAGACCAAGGGCAAGAAGCTCACGGGCATCTGGCAGTTCCGGTTCGAGAACAAGGACAAGGACTGACCCCGGCACCTCGGGATCACTTGCTCCCTGCTTCTCCCTCTGCTCCCCGTCCTCGACTTTGAGGCTGACATCCGTGCGTGTGCTCGTCGTGACCGCTGTCCCGGTGGAACGGGACGCGGTCACGCGTGCGTTCGGGGGCGCTGAGGAGCACGTGGCGCTGCCGGGGGCCGAGCTGCATCGCTGCGGTGCGTTCGACGTGCTGGCGGGCGGTGCGGGCCCGGCCGCAGCCGCGGCGGCCACCGCGTTCGCCCTGGCGTCCGGGGGCTCGGCATCCGCTCCGTACGGGCTCGTCGTCTCGGCCGGGATCGGCGGGGCGTTCACCCCCGTGACCCCGCTCGGCTCGCTGGTCGTGGCGGACGGGATCGTCGCCGCCGACCTGGGTGCGGAGACCCCCGACGGCTTCCTGCCGGTCACCGCGCTCGGCTTCGGCCGGGACCGCTTCACCCCGCCGCCCGCCCTCGTACGGCAGGTCACGGCCGCCACCGGCGCGGCGGCCGGCCCCGTGCTCACGGTCTCCACCGTGACCGGCTCCGCCGAACGCGCCGGCGCCCTGCTCGCCGCGCACCCGGGGGCGCTGGCCGAGGCGATGGAGGGCTTCGGGGTCGCGGAGGCCGCCGCCCGGGCCGACGTGCCCGTACTGGAGGTGCGGGCCGTCTCGAACGCCGTCGGCCCCCGGGACCGGGACGCCTGGCGCATCGGCGACGCGCTGGCCGCGCTCACGGACGCCTTCGGCAAGGCGGCATCCGTACTGGAGGGCTGGAACAGCCACGAGGACCTGGAAGGTTGAACCGGCATGACGACCGACACCGCAGCTAGCGACAGCCCGGCCGGGGACGCGATCCGGATCGCCTACTCGCCCTGCCCCAACGACACCTTCGTCTTCGACGCCTGGGCGCACGGCCGGGTCCCCGGCGCGCCCGCGCTGGACGTGACCTTCGCCGACATCGACATCACCAACGGCATGGCCGAACGCGGCGAGCTGGACGTCCTGAAGGTGTCGTACGCGGTCCTGCCCTGGGTCCTTGACGAGTACGCGCTGCTGCCGTGCGGCGGGGCGCTGGGCCGGGGCTGCGGTCCGCTGGTCCTCAGCAAGGAGCTGGGCCTCGACCTGACCGGCCGGACCGTCGCGGTGCCGAGCGAGCGCTCGACGGCGTACCTGCTGTTCCGGCTCTGGGCGGCGGACATGGTCCCGGGGGGCGTCGGCGAGGTCGTCGTGATGCCGTTCGACGAGATCATGCCCGCCGTACGGGACGGCAAGGTGGACGCCGGCCTGGTCATCCACGAGGCCCGCTTCACGTACCGGAACTTCGGGCTCCACAACCTGGCCGACATGGGCCGGCACTGGGAGGACACCACCGGCCTTCCGATCCCGCTCGGCGCGATCATCGCGAAGCGCTCCCTCGGCGAGGAAACCCTGCGCCGCCTGGCCGACGCCGCCCGCAGCTCGGTCCGCCTCGCCTGGGACCACCCGGAGGTCTCCCGGCCGTACGTCCTGGAGCACGCCCAGGAGATGGACCCGGCCGTCGCGGACCAGCACATCGGGCTGTACGTGAACGAGTTCACCGCCGACCTCGGCGAGGACGGCTACGCGGCGGTCCGCGGCCTGCTCACCCGCGCGGCGGCGGAGGGACTGGTACCGCCGCTGGGTCCGGACGCGCTGGCGTTTCCCTGAGCGACGAGCGACGACGGCGAGCGCCGAGCGGGGCGCGGTAAGCAACCGAAGGACTCTCCCTGTGCACACCGCGATCGGACCGTTCACCCTGGAGTTCTGGAAGGAAGGCCGCACCCACGAGCGGCGGTCCGGCCTCCGGGGCACGGTGCCGGGATTCGGCGAGGTCGTCCTCACCGCCCCGCTGCCCCTCAAGCACACCCCGGGCAGCGTGGTCTCGGAGGTGCGCGGTTCCTCGATACCGACAGCGGTGTTCGAGACCCGCGGCATCCACACCGAGGCCACCGATCTGCCGACGCTCAACGGTTCGACGCTCCGGGTCGGCGACGCCCTGGTCCACCTGCGGCGCAACCGCTTCGGCCTGACGCTCCGGGCCCGCGCGCTGCACTTCCGGTACGGCGGCGACCACTACCGGCTGCGGGCGGTGAACCGGAAACGGTTCGTCCTGACCCGCCGGGCCGACGACGAGGACCCCGGGGTCTCGCTCACGGCGAAGCAGTCGGGACTCGGCGGCGGCAGGAAGCTGGTGGTGCGGACGACGGGCCGGGCCGTGGCCGCGGACATCGCGCTCGTCGCGCTCTTCGCCGGGATCGACCGCGCGCCGCTGACCCGGGGCGGCGCGGTGCGCTCGGCCCTGGGCCGGTCGACCCGGCTCCTCGCGGAGAGCCAGGCCTGACCCGTACGGCAGGACCTACACGTCGAGCTGGTCGGCGACCGCCCTCAGCAGGCCCGCGATCTTCGCGCCCGCCGCCTTGTCGGGGTAGCGGCCCCGCTCCAGCTGCGGCGTGATGTTCTCCAGGACCGTCGTCAGGTCCTGCACGATCGACGCCAGCTCGTCCGGCTTGCGGCGCTGTGCGGCCGCGACGGACGGGGTGGGGTCGAGGACCACCACGGATAGGGCCTGGTCGCCGCGCTGGCCCGCGACCACGCCGAATTCCACGCGCTGGCCGGGCTTGAGTGCGTCGACTCCGGCAGGGAGTACCGACGAGTGGACGAAGACGTCGCCGCCGTCGTCGCGGGAGAGAAAGCCGAAGCCCTTCTCGCTGTTGAACCACTTGACCTTGCCGGTGGGCACGTCTGTCCTCGTCCTCGTACTCGTCGGTGTGCGGGAGAGCCGGAGAACGGCTCCGAAAAGCACCGGATAGCAATACAGCGGGTCACCGTGACCCGCCCGGTCCCAGGCTAATGGCCCTACGGCCGGTGACAAGACGTCGCCGGAGAGTTCCTCCGGGCTGGGAACTACCCTGGTCGCGTGAGTACTACTCCTTCAGGCGCAGGCGACCGGCTCGTTCAGGTCGGCGCGATCGTCTTTTTCGTCGGCGCACTGGCCACACTGGTCACCGTCGCCCCCCTGTTCCTCGGTACGGACCCGTTCCCTCCGGTCGCGTACGGCGTCTGCATGCTGATGGGCGTCGGGTTCCTGATCGCCGGGGTGGGCGTGGTCCGCTCGGCGTGGGTGAACTCGCCGAAACGGGCCGCCAACTCGTAGGGACGGGCCCTAGGCCGCCCGGTCCGCCTCGAAGGCGGCCAGCCAGGCCGGGAAGCCCGTCAGGTCCGCCAGCACCACGTCCGCGCCCGCCGTCCGCAGCTCCGCCGCGTCGCACGGGCCCGTCGTCACCGCGACCGACAGTGCGCCGGCCACCCGTGCCCCGCGCACGTCGCCGGTGTGGTCGCCGACGTACACCTGCGCGCCCTGCTCCCGCAGGGCCTCGCCCTTGGCCTCCGCCCACAGCCAGCCGTCCACCGTGTCCGGCTCGATGCCGAGGTGGGCCAGGTGCAGCTTCGCGTGCGACGCGAACTTCGCCGTGACGACGATCGCCCGGCCGCCGAGCGCCCGCACCGCAGCCACCGACTCCCGCGCTCCGGGCAGGGCCGTGCTCGGGGCTATCGCGTGGTCGGGGTAGAGCTCCCGGTAGCGGTCCGCCGCGGCGGGCACCCGGTCGGCCGGGAACCAGTGCGCCAGCTCCGTCTCCAGCGGCGGGCCGAGCCGGTTCACCACCAGGTCGACGTCGATCGGCACCCCCGTCTCCGCGGACAGGACCCGGAAGGCTGCGGCGATGCCGGGCCGGGAGTCGATGAGCGTCATGTCGAGGTCGAAGCCGACCGTCAGGGGGTGGCGGGCGGGGTGCTGAATCGTGGAAGCCATGCCTGCCATTCTGCCGACCGGCCGCCGTCGGCGGCGAAATCGCGCCGCCTAGACTGAAGCGCGCACTTAGCCAAGCCTTACCGGCCCGGTCCGTACCGCTCGCTCGCCTTCCGCGTCCGTCCCGATTGGTTCCCATGTCAGCGTCAGCGCCCGTGCGGGCCGCCGCGCCACCCGGTGTGCCCAGCGCACCCCGTGCGCCCCGCCTCTCCCGACGCGCGACCGCGACGGCCGCGGCCGTCGTCGCCCTTCTGCTGGCCGTCCTGCTGAGCCTCGCCGTGGGCGCGCGCTCCATCCCGCCGGGCGAGGTGGTCGACGCCCTGCTGCACGGCGGGCACTCGGACGCCGCCGAGGTGATCCGCACGATGCGGGTACCGCGCACGCTCATCGGGCTGATGGTCGGCGCGGCGCTGGCCCTCGCGGGCACGGTGCTCCAGGGCATCACCCGTAACCCCATCGCCGACCCCGGCATCCTCGGCATCAGCCAGGGCGCTTCGGTGGCCGTGGTGATGGCCATCGCGTTCGCCGGGGTCCACACGCTCACCGGGTATGTGTGGTTCGCCTTCGCGGGCGCGGCCGTCGCCTCGGTCGCCGTCCACTCCATCGCCTCCCGCGGGCGCGGCGGCGCGACCCCGGTGAAGCTCGCGCTCGGCGGGGCCGCGATCAACGCGCTGCTGGTGTCCGTGACGATGGGGATCCTCACCACGAAGGCGTCCGCGCTGGACGAGTTCCGTTTCTGGCAGGTCGGTTCGATCGCCGGCCGGGAGGCGGACGTCGTCCAGCAGGTGTGGCCGTTCCTCGTGGTCGGGACGGTGCTCGTGCTCGCCGTCGCCCGGGGCCTGGACGCGCTCGCGCTCGGCGAGGACGTGGCGAAGGGGCTCGGGCAGAACGTCGCGGCGGTCCGGGTCGTCGGCGGCATCGGGGCGACCGTGCTGACCGGGGTCGGGGTCGCCGCCGCCGGGCCGATCGCGTTCATCGGGCTCGCCGTCCCGCACATCGCCCGCGCGGTCGTCGGCAACGACCACCGCTGGGTACTGCCCATGGCGGCGCTGATCGGGCCCGTGATGCTGCTCGTCTCCGACGTCGTCGGCCGGATCGTGTTCCCGCCGAGCGAGGTCCCGGCGGGCGTGATGACGGCGCTGATCGGGGTGCCGTTCCTGGTCGCCCTGGTCCGCCGGAAAGCGGTGCCGGCATGAGCGACACCCGTACGCCCTCGAAGGCCGTGGAGACCTCGACGTCCGTACGGGTCCGGCCCGCCGGGTACGCCGTCGTGAAGGCCGGGCCGCGCGGCCGGTTCCTGCTGCACCGCAGGGCGTCCGTCGTGGCGGCGGCCCTGCTCGTCCTCCTGTCCGCCGTCTGCGTCGCCTACCTCTGCGTCGGGGAGAGCTTCGTCGCGCCCGGCGAGGTCGTGAAGGTGATCCTCGGGCAGCCGTCGTCGGCCGAGCTGGTCGTGGGCACGCTGCGGCTGCCGCGCATGGTGGTCGGACTGCTGGTGGGCGCCGCGTTCGGGGTCGCCGGGGCGCTGATCCAGACGGTCGCCCGCAACCCGCTGGCCAGCCCCGACATCATCGGCATCAGCCAGGGCGCGAGCGCGCTCACGGTCGGTGCGATGACCTTCGGCATCACCTCGTACACGGTCCTGCCCTACCTCTCCGTCATCGGCGGAGTGGTCGCGGCGGCGCTCGTCTACGTCTTCGCCTGGCGCGGCGGCCTGCACGCCACCCGCTTCGTCCTCATCGGCATCGGCTTCGCCGTCGCACTGCGGTCGGTGACCACGCTGTTCCTGACCAAGGGCGACTACCTCGTCGCCCAGCAGGCGCAGATCTGGATGACCGGTTCGCTGAACGGGCGGGGCTGGTCGGAGGCCGCCCCGATCGGCTGGACGCTGCTGGTGCTGCTGCCCGCCATCGCCTGGGCGGCCCGCGCGCAGCGCACGGTCGCGATGGACGACGACACCGCGACCGGCCTGGGCGTACGCCTGGGGCGCGTGCGGCTCGGGCTCGTCGCCCTCGGCGTGGTCCTGGCGTCCGTGGCGACGGGCACGGCGGGCCCGGTGGACTTCGTGGCGCTGCTCGCCCCGCAGATCGCCCGCCGGATGACCCGGACCGCGCAGATCCCCCTGCTGTCCTCGGCTCTGCTGGGCGCGGTGATCGTCGTCCTCGGCGATCTGCTGGCCCGCAAGCTGTTCTCGCCCACCGAACTGCCCGTGGGCGTCCTCACGGCGGCGGTCGGCGCCCCGTACCTGATCTGGCTGATCATCCGCGGTCACCGTAGCCGCAGTGGAGGCACCGCATGAGCCCGAGCCGAAGCACGAACGCGAGCACGGGCCCGAGCCCGACGACCGACGCGGCGCGGCCGGGCTCCCGCCTGGCCGCCCGTTCCCTGACCCTCGCGTACGAGGACCGCACCGTGGTCCACGAGCTGGACCTCACCGTGCCCGACGGGCAGGTCACCGTCATCGTCGGCCCGAACGCCTGCGGCAAGTCCACCACCCTGCGGGCGCTCGGCCGACTGCTGAAGCCGCGCGGTGGGGCGGTCCTGCTGGACGGTACGGAGCTGGCGCGGATACCGACGAAGCAGATCGCCCGGTCCATAGGGCTGCTCCCGCAGACCCCGGTGGCGCCCGAGGCGATCACCGTCTGCGACCTGGTCGCGCGGGGCCGTCAGCCGCACCAGAGCTGGTGGCAGCAGTGGTCGGACGAGGACGAGCGGGCGGTCACCGACGCCATGTCCCGTACGGCTGTGACGGCGCTGGCCGACCGGCCGGTGGACGAGCTGTCGGGCGGTCAGCGTCAGCGGGTGTGGATCGCGATGGCGCTGGCCCAGGACACGGACCTGCTGCTGCTCGACGAGCCGACGACCTATCTGGACATCGCGCACCAGGTGGAAGTCCTCGACCTGGTACGCCAGTTGGCCTCCCCTGCCGCGGACGGCACCCGGGGCCGTACGGTCGTCACCGTGCTGCACGACCTCAACCAGGCCGCCCGCTACGCGGACCGTCTCGTCGCCATGAAGGAGGGCCGGATCGTCGCGGAGGGCGCACCCGGGGACGTCGTCACGGCCGAGCTCGTCCGCGAGGTCTTCGGCCTGGAGGCGGTGATCGTCCCGGACCCGGTGACGGGCTCGCCGCTCGTCGTCCCGGGCGCTCCCTGGACCCCTTCAACACCGTCCGTCCCGGCCTCCCCTTCCGCCTCCGTGTCGCCCTCCACTTCTGCTTCCGGTCCGGCTTCTTCTTCCGGTCCCGCCTCAGCCTCCGCTCCGACTCCCGGAAAGATCCTCTGACCATGACCCTGCGCAGCTTCCGCCCCCGCGCCCTGGCCGCCGTGTCCCTGACGACCGTCGCCGCGCTGACCCTGGCCGCCTGCGGCTCGTCCGACGACTCCGGCTCCGGTTCCGACTCCGCTCCCGCCTCCGACGCCACCCGTACGGTGAAGACGGCGATGGGCGACGTGAAGGTCAAGAAGGCCCCGCAGCGGGTGGTCGTCCTGGACACCGCCGAACTCGACTCGGCCCTCACCCTCGGCGTGAAGCCGGTCGGCGCGACCCACGCGGACGTGACGTCGGGCTTCCTGAACTACCTGCCGAAGGACCAGGTCGCGGGCATCGAGGACGTCGGCCAGATGATGACCCCGAACCTGGAGGCCATCGCCGGTCTGAAGCCCGACCTCATCCTCACGAGCAAGATCCGGCACGGCGACAAGTACGCCGAGCTGTCCAAGATCGCGCCGACCGTGATGACGGAGAACACCGGCTACCCCTGGAAGGAGAACTTCCAGGTCCACGCGGAGGCCCTCGGCAAGGAGGCCGAGGCGAAGATGGTCGCGGACGGCTACGCGGAGCACGTGGCGGACGTGACGAAGGCGCTCGGCGGCAAGGAGAAGGTCGCCGCGACCGAGGTCAACATGGTCCGCTTCGTCGAGGGCGCGGACATCCGCATCTACGGCAAGAAGAACTACATCGCGACGATCCTGGCCGATGTGGGTCTGGGCCGCCCCGTGATCACCGACAAGGCCAAGGACGGCTTCTCCTACGACGTCAGCCCCGAGAAGATCGACCTGGCGGACGCGGACGTGGTCTTCCACTCGACGTACGGCGACCCGAAGAAGGCCAAGGAGACGGAGACCACGGGCGGCGGCCTGTGGAAGAACATGGACGCGGTGAAGAACGGCAAGGTCTTCGCGGTCGACGACCAGCTGTGGATCCAGGGCATCGGCTACACGGCGGCCGACAAGATCCTCGGCGAACTCCACAAGAGCCTGACCAAGTAGCCGTCCTCCCCTGAGCAGGGCCGGTGGAGCCCCGCCCTCACCCCGTACGCCTCCGCGCCCGCCACACCAGGTAGAGCGCGGAGGCGACGGCGGCGACCCGGACGACCACCGGCCAGGCCTCCAGCAGGACGTCCCGCATCGCTCCCTCGCGGATCGGCTCGCCCCAGCGCCCTTCCATCCGTCCCCACACCCACACCAGGGCCCCGGCCGCCACGACGCCCGGGAGGCCGAGCGCCGCCCACTTCGCCTCCGTACGGGAGAGCGTGCGCGAGCTGTACGCGAGCAGCCAGCCGCCCGCCAGCGGCAGCCAGGAACCGGTGACCACGCCGGCGACGAGCAGGACGGCGGCCAGGAGCAGCAGCGGGTGGGCGAAGCCGCCACGGGGGCCGGGGGCAACGACCGCGGGCTCGGCGACGACGGGGGCGGGCTTGCGGCGGCGGAGCTTCACGAGGCGCAGGGCGCGGCGGCGGGCGGCGGTGCCTTCGGCGCCCCCGGCCTTGCCGTCGCCCGCATCCTCCGGGCCGCCCTCCCCGTCTGTTTTCTCGCCCTTCTTGTCCATGTCGACAGGTGGCCTCGGCCGCCTGCCGAGGAGCTCCGGGGCCTCGATGCCGCCAAAGAACCCGGGGATGGCGGTCCCCTCGTCGAAGGGTCCCGGCTCCAGGCGCCACCAGTCGGTCGCGTCGTCCGCGCCGCCCTGCTGGTCCTGGCCGAGCATGTGCGGGGCGGAGGGGTCGGGCCAGGAGTGGTCGGGGGTGTCGTCGGGGGCGGGCCCGGGGCGCGGCACGGCGGGGCCGGCCTCAGCAGGCACGGCCCCGGCC
>NZ_QWFA01000165.1 GCF_003501885.1 Streptomyces globisporus | reverse complement strand
AATTCAAGGAAAGGGGAGGGGGCGGACGGGGGTGGTGCGCGGGCGCGTTCGCACCCGGCGCCGGGCGCGCTCGGGGGCGCTCGGTGCGGCTGCGGTCACGCGCTGTCCAGCCGCGGCCCTCACCCTCGCCATGCGTCGGCAAAGGGCGGCCAAAGGAGGCCAAGAACGCATCAACAAAGCCTCTGAGCTGGTGCGTCCATCCGGGTGCAGGTGTCCACTGGAAGGGACGGGCCACCCGTTCGAACCCCTCGTGCGGGCGGGCCGTCCCCGGAGCGCGTGTCCGGCGGACAAGAGGAGCAGGCATGAGCGAGATCGCAGCGACCACTGTCCATGAGGCGTACGCCTTCGCCTGCATGAAGTGCGGGTACGGCTGGGAGCAGTCCTACGAGATAGAGCACCACGTCGACATCCACGGCCATGCGTTCGTCATCTACACGGCGGACGGCGAGCGGGTGCCGTCGCCGCTCTCCACGCCGACCTGTGCCAACTGCGGCGGACATGTGGTGCGCATCATGCGGGCGGGGCGGGTCGCGGGCGTCCAGGAGCTGCTGCGGAAGCAGCAGACGCCGCCGGCCCCGGAGAGCGGTGCGAAGGACCGTACGGTGTCGACCGCCGCCACCCCGGACCGGCACTGGCGGCTGTCCGACCTGCTGCACCCGTTCCACCGCAGGTGACACCTCCCGCAGGTGACCCCGCGGGCCCCATGCCGACGTCGTACGGGGGCCGGGTCCTCGTACGATCGTCGGCATGAGCCGTACCGAAGCCCCGCCGCTGCCCGAGCCCCTGCGGGTGCCGGTCGCCGACTCCCACACCCACCTGGACATGCAGGACGCCACCGTCGAGGAGGCCCTCGCCCGGGCCGCCGCGGTGAACGTGACCACCGTCGTCCAGGTGGGCTGCGACGTGGCCGGCTCCCGCTGGGCCGCCGAGACCGCGGCCGCCCACCCCGCCGTCCACGCCTCGGTCGCCCTGCACCCCAACGAGGCCCCGCGCATCGTCCACGGCGATCCGGACGGCACCGCGCGGCAGGGGGCACGGGAGCCCGGCGGAAAGGCGGCGCTGGACGAGGCGCTCGCGGAGATCGACGCGCTGGCCGCCCTCGACCACGTGCGCGGGGTCGGCGAGACGGGCCTGGACTTCTTCCGTACGGGCCCCGAGGGCATCGCCGCCCAGGAGGAGTCCTTCCGGGCCCACATCGAGATCGCCAAGCGGCACGGCAAGGCCCTGGTCATCCACGACCGCGACGCGCACGCGGACGTCCTGCGGGTGCTGGCGGACGCGGGCGCGCCCGAGCGGACGGTGTTCCACTGCTACTCCGGCGACGCCGACATGGCCCGGATCTGCGCGCGGGCCGGGTACTTCATGTCCTTCGCCGGCAACGTCACCTTCAAGAACGCCCAGCCGCTGCGGGACGCCCTCGCCGTCGCCCCGGCCGAGCTGGTCCTCGTCGAGACGGACGCCCCCTTCCTCACCCCCGCGCCGTACCGCGGACGGCCCAACGCGCCCTACCTCATCCCCGTCACGCTCCGTGCGATGGCCGAGGTGAAGGGGCTGGAGGAGGACGTGCTCGCGGCCGCGATCTACGACAACACGGCGCGGGCGTTCGACTTCTGACCGCACCTGGACACTCTCTGTAGCTGTGTCGCTTTGGAGAGTCATCGCGGCTCCGCTATCGTCCCCGCCCACGACGGGGGCGGCAGCGGGCGGATCTTCGGGAGCGGCGTGAACACTTCGCAGGGCAGGCGTTTCGACGCGTTCCACGAGCAGCTGACGCTGGCCGACGGGACGTGGACGGCGCGCCCCGCCGCCCACGCCCCGACCATGGTCGACACCCCGCTCGTCGACACCCCGCTCACCGGGCCGCCGCCCACGGTGCCCCGGCAGGGACCCACCCGCGCCGACGCCCGGCGGGCCGCCAAGCACCGCCGCAGACGCGTCGTCGTCGACCCCGAGAACCTGAAGCTGAGCCGGCTCGTCCCCCGGGCCCTGGTCGTCGCCTTCCTGGCCGGCGGCACCACCGCGTTCGTCGCCCACGACAAGGCCGTCCGGCTGGAGGTCGACGGCACGCCCCGGACCCTGCACACCTTCGCCGACGACGTCACCGAGCTGCTGGCGGAGGAAGGCGTCACCGTCGGCGCGCACGACCGAGTCTCCCCGGACCCCCGAGCCGGCCTCGACCACGGCGATGAGGTCGTCGTCCGGTACGGGCGGCCCGTCACCCTCACCCTCGACGGCGTCCGCCACCGGATCTGGACGACCGCCGACACCGTGGCCGGGGCGCTGCGCGAGTTCGGGATCCGGGCCGAGGGGGCGCACCTCTCCGCCGCCCGTTCCACCCGGATCGCCCGCACCGGCCTGGCCCTCACCGTCCGCACCGAGCGCGCCGTGACCTTCATGGCCGACGGCCAGGAACGCACTCTGCGCACCAACGCCGCCACCGTCCAGGAGGCCCTCGCCGAGGCGGGCATCACCCTGCACGGCCAGGACACCACCTCCGTCGCCCCCGCGAGCTTCCCGCGTGACGGCCAGACGATCTCCGTCATGCGGATCACCGACACCCGCGAGGTGCGCGAGGAGACGGTCCCGTACGCCGTCGAACGCAGCGAGGATCCCGCCCTGTTCCGGGGCACCGAGGTCATCGAGCGGGCCGGGCGCAACGGCGTACGCCGGGTCACGTACGCGGTCCGGACCGTCAACGGCGTCCGGCAGAAGCCGCGCCGGACGGCCGAGGAACTGGTCCACCTGCCGGAGAGCCGCGTCGTGCGCACCGGCACCCGGCAGCGGCCCGACTCCGTCGCCGGGGAGGACGGGCTGAACTGGTCCGCGCTCGCCGCCTGCGAGTCGGGCGGGCGTGCCGACGCGGTCGATCCGAGCGGCACGTACGGCGGGCTGTACCAGTTCGACACGCAGACCTGGCAGTCCCTCGGCGGCAGCGGACGCCCCCAGGACGCGCCCGCCGCCGAGCAGACGTACCGCGCGAAGAAGCTGTACGTGCAGCGGGGGGCGAGCCCGTGGCCCCACTGCGGCCGTAGGCTTACCGGGTGAGCAGCACAGAGCCCGACGCCCTCCTGGGGCCCGCAGACATCCGCGACCTGGCCGCGACGCTGGGCGTACGCCCCACGAAGCAGCGCGGTCAGAACTTCGTCATCGACGCCAACACCGTCCGCCGCATCGTGCGCACGGCCGAGGTCCGCCCGGACGACGTGGTCGTCGAGGTCGGCCCCGGGCTCGGCTCGCTGACCCTGGCGCTGCTGGAGGCGGCGGACCGGGTGATCGCCGTCGAGATCGACGACGTGCTCGCGGCCGCGCTGCCCGCCACGGTCCAGGCCCGGATGCCGGAGCGCGCCGACCGCTTCGCCCTCGTCCACTCCGACGCGATGCTGGTCACCGAGCTGCCGGGCCCCGCGCCGACCGCGCTCGTCGCGAACCTCCCGTACAACGTGGCCGTGCCCGTCCTGCTTACCATGCTGGAGCGGTTCCCCAGCATCGAGCGGACCCTCGTCATGGTCCAGTCCGAGGTCGCCGACCGCCTCGCCGCCCGCCCGGGCAACAAGGTCTACGGGGTGCCGTCGGTGAAGGCCAACTGGTACGCGGACGTGAAGCGCGCCGGGGCGATCGGCCGCAACGTCTTCTGGCCCGCCCCGAACGTCGACTCCGGCCTCGTCTCGCTCGTCCGCCGCACCGAGCCGCTCGCCACCAAGGCCTCCCGCGCCGAGGTCTTCGCGGTCGTGGACGCGGCGTTCGCCCAGCGCCGCAAGACGCTGCGCGCCGCCCTGTCCGGCTGGGCCGGTTCCGCACCGGCCGCCGAGTCCGCGCTCGTCGCCGCCGGGATCTCCCCGCAGGCGCGCGGTGAGGCGCTGACGGTGGAGGAGTTCGCGGCGATCGCGGAGCACAAGCCGGAGGTGTCCGTATGACCGCCGCTGTCACCGTCCGCGTCCCCGCCAAGGTCAACGTCCAGCTCGCCGTGGGCGGAGCCCGCCCCGACGGCTTCCACGACCTGGCCAACGTCTTCCTCGCCGTCGGCCTGTACGACGAGGTCACCGCGACCCCCGCCGACGAGCTGCGCATCACCTGCTCGGGCCCGGACGCCGCCCAGGTCCCGCTGGACACCACCAACCTCGCCGCCCGCGCCGCCCTCGCACTGGCCGAGCGGTACGGCATCGACCCCGCCGTCCACCTCCACATCGCCAAGGACATCCCGGTCGCGGGCGGCATGGCCGGCGGCAGCGCCGACGGGGCCGCCGCCCTGGTCGCCTGCGACGCCCTGTGGGGGACCGGCGCGAGCCGCGACGAGCTGCTGGCCATCTGCGCCGAGCTGGGAAGCGACGTGCCGTTCAGCCTGGTGGGCGGGGCCGCGCTCGGTACGGGACGCGGCGAGAAGCTGACCCCGATCGAGGTCGGCGGCACGTTCCACTGGGTCTTCGCGGTGGCGGACGGGGGGCTGTCGACGCCCGCGGTGTACGGGGAGTTCGACCGGCTCACGGCGGAGGCGGAGGTCCCCGGGCCGACCGCGTCCCCCACCCTCCTGGCCGCCCTGCGCTCCGGCGACTCCGGCGCGCTCGCGGGAGCCCTGAGCAACGACCTCCAGCCCGCCGCGCTCTCCCTCCGCCCGTCCCTCGCGGACACGCTGGCGGCGGGCACGGAAGCGGGGGCGCTGGCCGCGCTGGTCTCCGGTTCCGGGCCGACGACGGCGTTCCTGGTCCCGGACGAGGAGACGGCCGAGAAGGTGGCGGCCGCGCTGCCGGCCTCCGGGACCTGCCGCAACGCGCGCGTGGCGGCGTCGCCCGCGCCGGGCGCGCACGTGATCTGAGCTTCCTGCCCGGCGTACTCACCCCGGATCTGAGTACGGTCGCGCTGCCACGCCCCACCCGGCTCGCGCGACCGTACGGTCATGGGATCACGTGTTCGCGAACTGGCCGGGGCGACGCCCGCCACCCGGGACCGTTACGTCGACCTCCTCCGGGTCGCCTCGCTCGGCGCGGTCGTCCTCGGCCACTGGCTGATGGCCGCCGTCACCCCGGACGGGGTGGGCAACCTGCTCGCCGTCGTCCCGGCGCTCCAGCCGCTGACCTGGCTGCTCCAGGTCATGCCGGTGTTCTTCTTCGTAGGCGGCTTCTCGCACGCGCTGTCCTACCGCTCCCTGCTCCGCAAGCGCCCCGAGGGGTCCGAGGACTCCGTCTACTCCGCCTTCCTGCGCGCCCGCCTCCAGCGGCTGCTGCGCCCCACCATGGTCTTCGTCCTGGTCTGGGGCGCGGCGGCACTGCTGGTCCAACTCCTCGGCGGGGGCGGCGGGCTGACCGGCGTGACCCTGCGCATGGTGACCCAGCCGCTGTGGTTCATCGGGATCTACCTGGCGATGGTCGCGTTCACCCCGCCGCTGCTGAGGCTGCACGAGCGGTACGGCTGGGGGGCGTTCGCCGGTCTTGCGGGCGCGGCGGTCACGGTGGACGTCCTGCGGTTCGCCGCCGGAGTCCCGTACGTCGAGTTCCTCAACTTCGCGTTCGTCTGGCTGGCCGTCCACCAGCTCGGCTTCCTGCGCGCCGACGGCCGCATCCACCCGCGCCGCGCCGCCCTGCTCGCCGGTGGCGGCCTGATCGCCGCGACCGCACTGGTGGCGTTCGGCCCGTACCCGCTGTCCATGGTCGGGATGCCCGGCGAGAAGGTCAGCAACATGGCCCCGCCCACCCTCGCCCTGCTGGCCCACGGCCTCTGGCTCGTCGGCGCTGTCGAACTGCTCCGCGCCCCGGCCGCCCGCCTGCTGGAGCGTCCCCGCGTCTGGCGCACGGTGGTGGCGGCCAACGGGGTGGCGATGACCGCGTTCCTCTGGCACCTCACGGCGATGTTCGGGGTGTACGGGGCGCTGCTCGCCCTCCACGTCGACCTGCCCGAGCCCGCGTCGGCCGCCTGGTGGGCCCAGGTTCCGCTGCGCCTCGCCCTCGCGGCGGCCCTGACCGCAGCCCTGGTCGCCGCCTTCCGCACCTTCGAACGCCCGGCCGCCTCAGCCCCCGTTCAGGGCCACGGCCCGCTCGCGGCCCTCGGCGCGACGCTCTGCCTGCTCGGCGTCCTCGGCCTGTCCATGGTCGGCTTCAGCGGCCTGCTGGAGGGCCGCACGGCCCTGCTGATCGCGATCCCGGTCAGCGCTCCGGCCGCCGTCGCGATGACGCTGGGCGGCTGGCTGCTGGTGGAGCGGGCGGGGCGGGGGCGGGTTCAGCGGCCGTAGTGGTAGCGGCAGGCGGCGATGCGGACCTCGCCGTCGACCACCTTGTAGATGAGCCGGTGCTCGTCGGTGATGCGCCGCGACCAGTACCCCTGGAAGCCGTGCTTCAGCGGTTCCGGCTTGCCCATCCCCTCATTGCCGTTCCGGGCGATGTCCTGGAGCAGCGTGTTGATCCGCTTGAAGATCTTGCGGTCCTGGTTCTGCCACCAGACGTGGTCGTCCCACGACGACTGGTCCCACACGAACTTCACTCCGCGAGCTCCCGCACCGTACCGCCGCCGCTCTCCAGGCGCTCGATCGAGGCCAGCAGGCGGCGGGCGTTCTCCGGGCTCCGGAGCTGGTACGCGGTCTCCTTGAGGGACTCGTACTCGTCGAGCGCCACTATCACCACGGGTTCGTGTCCGGCTCGCGTGACCACGACCTCCTCGCGGTCGTCCACGACAGAGCTCAGGGTCTCGGCGTACTTCGCGCGGGACTCGGTGTAGGTCATCGTGCGCATGATCGCCTCCCGAATTCTCTGTACAGCATCCTGTACGTACGGGAAAGCGTACAGCTCTTCGGGAAACGGCTGCAAGGGGTGACCGGGGCCGGCCCGCCCCGGTCACCCCTTGCACCGCCTGGGGCTTCTCGCAGCCGTGGCGCTTCGCCGAGCGCTCGGCGAAGCGCGGCGGGCACGGGGACGGCGACAGGGCGGTCAGGCGAGCTTCAGGGACCTCTTCGCCAGCTCGAACGCCGGCAGCATCGCGGTGTGCTCCTCGGTGTCCATCCCACCCAGATGCACCACCACCGGGCCGTCGGGCGTCGAGACGGCGAAGGCGCGCTCGCTCTTCGACTCGCCCATCAGCTCGCTGTGCACCGTGTATCCGACCTCGGCGGCCGCGAGCGCACCGGCCTTCACCTGCGTGTAGGCGGCCTTGCCGGCGTTCGGGTCGTCCGCCACGAAGGCCTTCAGCACCGCCTGGGGGTCGTCCTCGGACGGCTTGCCCTGCCACACCCGCAGGAAGCCGATGTTCCCCGCCGGTTTGGCGTCGATCTCGCAGGCCATCCTCACGGTGCCCTGCTCGGCCAGATCGGCCAGGACGGAGTCCGGCTCCAGCTCGATCGCCTTCGGCTTCCATTGGGCGGCCAGGTCGAAGGTCACCGGCAGCTCGCACGCCGAACTGGCGCCCCCGAGCCGCCCGCCCTTCGCGGCCACGGCCGTCTCCGTCCCGGCCGTCTTCGTCCCGTCCTCGTCCGTCCCGGGCTTCTCCGCAGCCTTCGCGGGCGCGCTGCTGCTGACCGCAGGCCCGGCCGACGACGAACAGCCGGCCAGCGGCATCGCCGCCGCCGTCACTGCCGCCAGTGCTGCCAGGCCCGTCGGAACTCTGCCCCGTCTCGTCCCACGCGTCATCGTCATGAAGTCCCCACCCCGAATGCCGTCGGATGTCGTCCGCACCACCCCGACCTGGGGCTTTTCCCCATGATCGATCGCGGCACGCTATCGCACCCCGCACGGCGACTACTCTGGTACGTCGAGCGGTCCTCGCCGCAGGGACCCCCGGGACAGGAGTGAAATGGCCGTCAATCTGGTCAATGTCGAGCAGGTCAGCAAGGTGTACGGCACCCGTGCCCTGCTCGACGGTGTATCCCTCGGGGTGTCCGAGGGCGACCGGATCGGTGTCGTGGGCCGCAACGGCGACGGCAAGACCACCCTCATCCGGATGCTCGCCAAGCTGGAGGAGGCGGACACCGGCCGCGTCACCCACAACGGCGGGCTGCGCCTCGGCGTCCTCACCCAGCACGACTCCCTGGACCCGAAGGCGACCATCCGCCACGAGGTCATCGGCGATCTGGCCGACCACGAGTGGGCGGGCAGCGCCAAGATCCGTGACGTGCTGACCGGGCTCTTCGGCGGTCTCGCCCTCCCCGGCTTCGAGCACGGGCTCGACACCGTCATCGCCCCGCTCTCCGGCGGTGAGCGCCGCCGCATCGCGCTGGCGAAGCTGCTCATCGAGGAGCAGGACCTGATCGTTCTCGACGAGCCCACCAACCACCTCGACGTCGAGGGCATCTCCTGGCTCGCCGGACATCTGCGGGCCCGCCGCTCCGCCCTCGTCTGCGTCACCCACGACCGGTGGTTCCTCGACCAGGTCTGCACCCGCATGTGGGACGTCCAGCGCGGCGTCGTCCACGAGTACGAGGGCGGCTACAGCGACTACGTGTTCGCCCGCGCCGAGCGCGAGCGCATCGCCGCCACCGAGGAGGCCAAGCGGCAGAACCTCATGCGCAAGGAGCTGGCCTGGCTGCGCCGCGGCGCCCCCGCCCGGACCTCCAAGCCGCGCTACCGCATCGAGGCCGCCAACGAGCTCATCGCCGACGTACCGCCGCCGCGCGACACCAGCGAGCTGATGAAGTTCGCCAACGCCCGTCTCGGCAAGACCGTGTTCGACCTGGAGGACGTGACCGTCCAGGCCGGGCCCAAGACCCTTCTCACCCACCTCACCTGGCAGCTCGGCCCCGGCGACCGCATCGGCCTCGTCGGCGTCAACGGCGCGGGCAAGACCTCCCTGCTGCGCGCCCTCGCCGAGGCCGCCCGCACCCAGGGCGAGGAGCAGCCCGCCGCCGGGAAGGTCGTCGTCGGCAAGACCGTCAGGCTCGCCTACCTCTCCCAGGAGGTCCACGAGCTCAACCCGAACCTGCGCGTCCTGGAGGCCGTTCAGCAGATCCGTGACCGGGTCGACCTCGGCAAGGGCCGCGAGATGACCGCCGGTCAGCTCTGCGAGCAGTTCGGCTTCACCAAGGAGAAGCAGTGGACGCCCGTCGGCGACCTCTCCGGCGGTGAGCGCCGCCGGCTCCAGATCCTGCGGCTGCTGATGGACGAGCCCAACGTCCTCTTCCTCGACGAGCCCACCAACGACCTCGACATCGAGACCCTGACCCAGCTGGAGGACCTCCTCGACGGCTGGCCCGGATCGATGATCGTGATCTCCCACGACCGGTTCTTCATCGAGCGGACCACCGACAAGGTCATGGCCCTTCTCGGCGACCGCGCCCTGCGGATGCTGCCGCGCGGGATCGACGAATACCTGGAGCGCCGGCAGAAGATGGAGGAGGCGGCCACCCCCTCCGCCGCCGCCGCGCCCCGCTCCTCCTCGGCCCCCGCCGCCGCCCCGGCCGTCTCCGCGCAGGCGTCCCGCGCCGCGAAGAAGGAGCTGCAGAAGGTCGAGCGGCAGCTCGACAAGCTCTCCACGCGCGAGACCACGCTCCACAAGCAGATCGCGGACAACGCCACCGACTTCGAGAAGGTCGCCAAGCTCGACGCCGAACTGCGTGAACTCGTCACCGAGCGGGACGAGTTGGAAATGCGCTGGCTGGAACTGGCCGAGGACGCCTGACCGGACCGGTGGGGCCGGTGTGACGGGTGGTAGAACGGGACGGCAGTGACCGTACGTTCGAGGGGGACCCACACCGATGTCGCAGCCGCCGCCGCAGCAGGGCTTCGGTGCTCCGTACGAACCACAGCCGGGTGTGTACGGGGATCCGGGGCGAGCGCAACCCGGCCCGTACGGGCAGCCGCCCCAGCCGTCGTACGGCTACCCGCAGCCGCCCACCGCGCCCTACGGCCGGGACCAGCCGCAGCCCCCGGCCCCGCCTTCCGGTGGGCGCTCCCGTGGCCGGCTCGTCGGGCTCGTCGCCGCTGTGCTCGCCGGGGTCCTCGTGATCGGTGCGGGCGTCTGGTTCGTCGCCGGCGGCGATGACGGCTCCGACGACAAGAAGCCCGTCGCGAAGGAGAGCACCGCCCTGAAGCGGCCCGGCGCGGAGCCGGACCGGAAGAAGACGCCCGCCGCAGAGGCCGCGGAGATCAACAAGGGGCGCAAGGAAGGCGAGGCGAAGGTCCGCTGGATCCAGAAGAACGGCGTGGACGTGCCGCTGGGCGCATCCGCCCTCGGCCCCTGGATCACCGGCGGCATCGTGGCCAAGGCCATGTACCGCACGGTGTCCGGCTATTCCCTGGAGGACGGCTCGCAGGAGTGGAGCCTGCGCCTGCCCGCCGACGTCTGCGCGGCACCCACCCAGCCGACCGCCGACGGGAAGATCGTCATCGGGCTCCTGACCGACACCTCTGCGGACGCGGAGGAGAACTGCGACAAGCTTCAGATGATCGATCTGGCCACCGGGGAGGCCGGCTGGTCCGTGACCATCGATCGCGCGGTGAACAAGGACATGCTTCGGTACGTGATCATGGCGATCAGCGGCGACGTCGTGACGATCGGGGGCCTCGGCCGTGCCGAGGCCTATCGGGTCAGTGACGGCAAGCACTTGTGGGGCAAGTTGCCCGGACCCTGTGAGGTCGAGGGTTTCGTCGGCGGATCCGTCATGCTCGCCTCCGTCCTCTGTCCCGCGGAGTCGAAGGGCGAGGTCGACAGGGAGGTACGGCGCGTCGACCCGGTCACCGGCCGGACCCTGTGGACGTACAAGGTCAGGAAGGGCTGGAACGTCGACGCGTTCCACTCCGTCGACCCGCCGGTGATCTTCCTGCGGAAGGGCCCGTTGGTCGGTGGCACGTCAGCGATCGCCGTCCTGAACGACGACGGGACCCTCCGCTCCGAGCCGGCCCTCGGAGGCGACGTCCCGGAGGGTCAGTGCCCCGGCAAGGAGCGGCAACTGGGCTGGAACCTCGACATCTGCACGGGCGTGGCCGTCGACACCGGCACCGACACGCTCTACGTCGCCATGAAGCACCGGCCCGCGGGCCGGTCGTTCACCAACGACGTCGTCGCCTTCGACATGAGCACCGGCAGGAAGAAGTGGAAGGTGGCCTCGCCCGCCACGCAGACCCTGATGCCGCTCAGGATCGAGGGCGGCAAGGCGCTGATGTACCTGAGCCCGCCCGACCCGAAGACGAAGGACGTGGGCGGCGGCATCATGGCCCTCGGCCCGCAGGGCGGCACCCCGCAACCGATCCTGCGGCACCCGGCGTCGGCCGCGGCGACCGAGCGCACCTTCGACGAGCCGATCGTCCTCCATGCCGACGGACGCTCCCTCCTCATGATTCCCCAGGTCTCCGGGGACACCGACGAGGAGGAGATGGAGCGGCGGACGATGATCGCCTTCGGTGACTGACCATCACCTCCGGCCAAGGCGTAACGAGGGCATCACAAGGCGGTTCTCCCTTGGGAACAGGGGCTGGCCCGAATCGGTGCCCGACGCCTGGCGGGTGGTACAAAGAAGCCCCGCCCGACTGTCGTAACACTGCGGAAGCCATGCCCGATTCGCTCCTTTCCGAGAGGGATTGACCCTCTTGGGAATGCGGGGGAGACCGGATCGTGCACCGGGCCGCACGAAGGGGGACGTGCTGATATGAGCCAGCCGCCCAGCCAGCAACCGCCGCAGGGAGGCTTCGGGGCTCCGCAGGAGCCGCCGAACGGAGCTCCTCAGCCGCCCCAGGGCCAGCCGGATCTGGCCAAGCCCGCGCAGACGCCGCCGCCCGCGCAGCCTCCGGTGCCCCCGGCCGGCCCGCCGCAGACGCCCCCGCCGGGCGCCCCGGCGTACGGCTACCCGCAGCAGCCCCCGGCGCAGCAGCCGGGCTACGGCTACCCGCAGCAGCCCGGCCAGGCCCCCGGCCCGTACGGGCAGCAGGCCCCCGGCCCGTACGGCCAGCAGCCCGGGCCCTACGGTCAGCAGGCTCCCGGTCCGTACGGGCAGCAGCCCCAGACCGGTTACGGCTACCCGCAGCAGCAGTACCCCGGTGCCCCCGCCCCCGGCGGACCGGGCTCCGGCGGTGGGTTCCTCAAGGGGAAGACCGGCATCGTGGTCGCGGCGGCGCTCGCCGTGGTCCTGGCGGCCGGGGCGGGCACCTGGTTCCTCGTGAGCGACAGCGGGGACGACGACCCGAAGAAGCCCGTCGCCACCGGCAGCAACGACCCCAAGGCCCCCAGCGAGTCGCCGACGGTCGACGAGGGCGACGGCAGCGGCGACGGGCGCGAGGCCGGCGACGACCTCAACGCCGGGCGCAAGCCGGGCGAGGCCAAGGTCGCCTGGCTCCAGAAGAACGACATCGACCTGCCACGCAACGGCTCGGCCGTCCAGGGCCCCTGGTTCGCCGGCGACGTCGTCGCCAAGGCCATCTACCGGAGCGTGTCCGGCTACTCCGTCGCCGACGGCAAGCAGAAGTGGAAGCTCGAGCTCCCCGCCGACGTGTGCGCCACGCCCAACTCCCCGACCCCCGACGGCAAGATCGTCATCGGGGTGAAGAACGGCACCACGGACCGCGCCAACTGCTCCGTCCTCCAGATGGTCGACCTCAACACCGGCAAGGCGGGCTGGAAGAAGGAGATCAAGAAGAACGGGACCTGGGACTTCCTGTCGGACATCGGCCTGGCGATCAGCGGTGACACCGTCGCCGTCGGGCGCACCGGCAACTCCAACGCCTACCGGGTCAGCGACGGCAAGGAACTGTTCGGCACCCCCGAGGGCAACTGCAAGCCCTTCGCCTTCTCCGGGGGCGACAAGCTGATCGCCGCGGTCAGCTGCCGCACCGACGACGTCAAGAACCCGCAGAACCAGGTCCAGGAGCTGAACCCGGCCACCGGCAAGCCCCGATGGACGTACCAGCCGCCGCGCGGCTGGGAGGTCAGCAAGGTCTACTCCTCCACCCCGCTCGTCGTGCGGCTGGAGCACGAGGAGAAGAAGCAGTACACCATCGTCGCGCTCACCGAGAGCGGCAAGCTCCGCTCCCAGCTCGTGCCCGGCAAGAGTGACAAGCTCACCGCCGACTGCGGCAACAGCTTCGCGATCTTCGGCGAGAAGCTCGAAGGGTGCAGTGGCGTCGCCGCCGACGCCAACACCTTCTACATCGCGACCGAGGACGACAGCAGCGGGACCGCCCGGACGAACAAGGTCATCGCGTTCGACCTGAACACCGGGAAGCGCAAGTGGGAGGCGCCCGCCCCGGCCGAGCGCGTGCTCAAGCCGCTCGGCATGGAGGGCGGCGACGTCCTGCTCTACATGCGGCCGAAGTACGACACCGCCGGCGCCGTCGTGACCCTCCCGCCGACCGGCGGCACCCCCAAGACGCTGCTCCAGCACCCGTCGGGGGCGGGCAGGGTCGAGAACGGCTTCTTCTCCTCCAAGGTCCTCTACAAGGACGGCCGTTCCTTCATCTTCAGCCAGCGCGTGAGCGCGAGCAACGACAAGGAAGAGATGGAGCAGACGACGATGCTGGTGTTCGAGAAGTGACGGCCCGCCCCGGCACCCGAACCCCGGCCGCTCCCGGCCCCACGCTTCCCCACACCCACTCGTCCCCCGAGGTACGCACGCCATGACCCAGCCGCCGCAGCAGCCGCCCCACCCCGACGA
>NZ_QWFA01000164.1 GCF_003501885.1 Streptomyces globisporus | reverse complement strand
CCCCCTTGCCTTTTCGCCGTGCCCCCTCCCCTCCCCCTGCCTGCTCAGGCATGTCTTCAGGAACGCCCATGTCCTCGCGCCCTGGTGCCGCGTGGCCCCTGGTGGCCGTGTTCACCGCCGGTTACCTCGCCTCCTATCTGCTGCCCACCGTCGTCGGCCGGCTCAGCGCCCATCTCGGGCTGAGTCCCGCCCAGGCCGGTCTGGTCGGCAGCGCCCTGCTCCTCAGCTCGGCCGGAGCCGGCTTCGCGCTGGCGGGCCGGGTCGAGCGGTTCGGGGCCCGTACCCCCGCCCGGGCCGGACTGGTGCTGGCCGCCGTCGGCTACGGCTGCGCCGCGCTCGCCGGGTCCGTACCGCCGGTGGTGCTCGGCGTGATGGTCGGCGGCTTCGGCTCGGGCACGGCGACGGCGGTCGCGGCGTCCGGGATCGCCGCCCAGCGCGACCCGCACCGGACGTCCTCGCTCGGGCTGCTCACCGTGTCCGCCACGGCGGGCGTCCTCTACCTGACGATCCCTCACCTCGGCGGCGGTCACCGGCTCCCGTTCGCCGCGATCGCCCTGGTCGCCCTGCTCGTCTGGCCCGCGACCGCCCGGCTCGACGGCGCGCGGACGGCGGAGGAGACCAGCTCGCCGGTCACCGGCCGGCTGCCGCACCGCCGCTCCGGGCTCGTCCTGGCGGGCGGCATGCTCGTCTGGTCCATGGCGCAGAACGCGCTGTGGGGCGTGAGCAGCCGTATCGGCCTCGACCAGGCGGGGCTGTCCGAAGTCACCGTGGGCGCGGTGTTCGCCGCCGCGCTCGGCGCGGGTCTGCTCGGGGTGACGGGCGCCGGGCTGCTCGGCGCACGGCTCGGCCGGGCGGTGCCGATCGGGCTCGGGACCGTGGTCATCGCAGCCAGCATCGTGCTCAGCTCATCGGCCCGGGACCTCGGCTCGTTCGCGACCGGCGAGATCATGTGGAACACCGTCTACCCGGTGGTCCTCTCCTACCTGATCGGTCTCGCCGCCTCCCTGGACATACGCGGCCGCTGGGCGGTGCTGGCGGGCTCGACCTCCTCGGTGGGGGTGGCCTGCGGCCCGCTGCTGGGGAGCGTGCTCTCCGAGGAGGCCGGCTATCCGGCGATGGGGCTGATCCTCGGGGCGGCCACCCTGCTGGTCGCCGCCCCCGTGACCGCCGTGGCGCTGCACACCGGCGGCCGTCCGCTGGTGCCCGGTTCGGTGCGCCGTCGCGGTGGCGCCCCGGCCGCTCTGCTCGCCGCCACCACCGGAGGCCTGTCCGGTGCGGTGCCGAAGCTCGGTTCACCGGAGCAGGCCGTCACGGAGCTGCGCGTACGGCGCAGGCGGCTGGTGCGCAGCGCGATCCGGACGGCCGGTCCGGACGGCGGTTCCGGTCAGTCGAACGCGTACGCCTCGACCTCGGCCAGATAGCGCGCCCGGCGCTCCTCGTCGTGGTCGAGGAAGGCCGCCTCGAAGGAGTTGCGGGCCAGGGTGCGCAGCTGCTCCGGGTCCAGGGCGAGCGCGTCGCGAACGGCGTCGAAGTTGTCTCCGGCGTACCCGCCGAAGTAGGCGGGGTCGTCGGAGTTGACCGTGCAGTGCAGTCCGGCGGCGAGCATCGCGGGCAGCGGATGGTCGGTCAGCTTGTCGACCGTCCGCAGCCGTACGTTGGAGAGCGGGCAGAGCGTGAGCGGCACCCGGTCGGCGACCAGCCGCCGGACCAGCTCCGGGTCCTCCATGCAGCGCAGCCCGTGGTCGATGCGCTCGACGCCGAGGACGTCGAGGGCCTCCCGGATGTACTCAGGCGGGCCCTCCTCCCCCGCGTGGGCCACCTTGCGCAGGCCGAGCGCGGTGGCCGCCTCGTACACCTCGCGGAACTTGGCGGGCGGGTGGCCGACCTCGGCGGAGTCCAGGCCGATGGCGCTGATCCGGTGGAGGTACGGCTTGGCCGCGTCGAGGGTGCCGAGGGCCGATGCGGCGGACAGGTCGCGCAGGAAGCACATGATCAGCTGGGTGGAGACGCCGTGGGTCTCCTCGCTGTGCTCCAGCGCGCGGCCGAGCCCCTCGATGACCGTGCCGATGGGGACGCCCCGGGCGGTGTGGGCCTGCGGGTCGAAGAAGATCTCCGCGTGCCGGACGCCCTGGGCGGCGGCGCGGGCGAGATAGGCGTCGGCGAGTTCGGCGAAGTCGTCCTCGGTGCGCAGGACGGCCATCAGCGCGTAGTAGAGGTCCAGGAAGGACTGGAGGTCGTCGAACTGGTAGGCGGCGCGCAGTTCGTCGGTGGTGGCGTACGGCAGGGTCACCCCGTTGCGTTCCGCGAGGGCGAAGGCCAGCTCGGGTTCGAGGGTGCCTTCGATGTGAAGGTGGAGTTCTGCCTTGGGGAGGTGCACGGTGTCTCGCAAACGGTGGTGCTGGTGGGGTCAGTTGTGCCGGGTGGGGACCGGGACGCGGATGAGGTCCTGGGCGACGGTGAGTTCGCCGTCGAACCCGGCGGCGCGGGCCTGGGTCTCGAAGAGCCCCGGATCGCTGTAGCGCTGGGAGAAGTGGGTCAGCACGAGGTGGCGGACGCCCGCCTCCACGGCGACCCGGGCGGCCTGTCCGGCGGTCAGGTGGCCGTGGTCGACGGCGAGCTTCTCGTCCTCGTCGAGGAAGGTCGACTCGATGACGAGCATGTCGCAGCCCTCGGCGAGCGCGTACACCCCGTCGCAGAGCCGGGTGTCCATGACGAACCCGAACCGCTGCCCGCGCCGGTGCTCGGAGACCTGCTCCAGGGTGACGCCGCCGAGGGAGCCCTCGCGCTGGAGGCGGCCCACGTCCGGTCCGGCGATGCCGTGCTCCTTGAGGAGGGCGGGCAGCATGCGGCGGGTATCGGGCTCGGTGAGGCGGTAGCCGTACGACTCGACGGGATGCGAGAGCCGATGGCTGTCCAGGGTGTACGCGGGGGTGGCGGCGAGGATTCCGCCGTCCCCGGCGACCGGGTCCTGGACCAGCTCGACGGTCTCGCGGTAGGCGGTGGCGTACCGCAGCCGGTCGAAGAAGTGCTGCCCGCTCGCCGGGTAGTGGGCGGTCACCGGGTGCGGCACCTGGTCCAGGTTGATGCGCTGGATCACCCCGGCGAGCCCGAGGGAGTGGTCGCCGTGGAAGTGGGTGACGCAGATCCGGTGGATGTCGTGCGCGGCGGTCCCGGCCCGCAGCATCTGGCGCTGGGTGCCCTCACCGGGGTCGAAGAGGATGCCCTCGCCGTCCCAGCGCAGCAGATAGCCGTTGTGGTTGCGGTGCCGGGTGGGGACCTGGCTGGCGGTGCCGAGCACCACCAGCTCGCGTACGGACATGGGGAAACGCTCCTGCGCTGCTGCTTTACGGGAAGGGTTATCCGGGGGGCCACTGGAGGCCGCGGCCGCCCAGGACGTGGGCGTGCGCGTGGAAGACGGTCTGGCCGGCGCCGGACCCGGTGTTGAAGATGACCCGGTAGCCGGTGGAGTCGATCTTCTCGTCGGCGGCGACCGCTCCGGCCTCGGTCAGCACGTCGGCGGCGATCTTCGGCTCGGCGGCGGCGAGGGAGGCGGCGTCCGGGTAGTGGACCTTGGGAATGACCAGGACGTGGGTCGGGGCCTGCGGGTTGATGTCGCGGAAGGCGACGGTGGTCTCGCTCTCACGGACGATGGTCGCCGGGATGTCCCCCGAGACGATCTTGCAGAACAGGCAGTCGGACTGCGGCTCTCCCGCCATGGCGCCGGGCCTCCTCATTCGCTGATGATCAGTACGGCTCATGCTAGGGCCTCTTGCCGGGCCGCCGGGCACGGTTCATGCCTGCGGCCGGTGCGTCCCGGCTGCGGCTCAGCCCCAGCGGCCGGTGCGTCCCAGCAGCAGTGCCGTCGCCGCCGTCCCCGCCGTGGACGTACGCAGCACCTGCGGCCGCAGCACGGTAGGGGCGGGCGCCCGCCTCGGCGAAGGCGGTCAGTTCCTGCGGGGATACGCCGCCCTCGGGGCCGACGACGAGCACGATCGTGCCCTCGGCCGGGAGTTCGGCGGTGGCGAGCGGGGTGCTGTCGTGGTCGCGGTCCTCATGGAGGACCCCGGCGAAATCGGCTCCGGCGAGCAGGGCCGCGACCTGCTTGGTCGTCATGGCCTCGGCCACCTCGGGGAAGCGCACCCGACGGGACTGCTTGCCCGCCTCGCGGGCCGTACTGCGCCACTTCGTCAGGGCCTTCGCGCCCCGGTCGCCCTTCCACTGGGTGATGCAGCGGGCGGCCTGCCAGGGGACGATCGCGTCGACGCCGGTCTCGGTCATGGTCTCGACGGCCAGCTCACCCCGGTCGCCCTTGGGGAGCGCCTGGACGACGGTGATCCGGGGCGTGGGCTCCGGCTCCTCCTGGACGCCGGCGTGGAGCGTGACGGTGAGGCGGTCCTTGCCCTCGGCGGAGCGGACCTCGCCCTCGGCCCAGTGGCCGAGTCCGTCGGTGAGGACGACATGCTCGCCGGACTGGAGCCGCCTGACGGAGACGGCGTGCCGCCCTTCGGGCCCTTCCAGGACGAACTCCGGTCCGGTGGGCATCCGTTCGACGACGAAGACCGGTGCGGTCACCGGGGGCTCCTCATGCTCAGGGCCGCCCGGGCGGCCTCCAGTTCGGCGGCGAGCAGCTCGATCAGCTCGCCTGCGGGCAGTTCGCGGGCCATGCGGTGGCCCTGTCCGGCCCACAGGGCCATGCCCTGGGCGTCCCCGGCCTTGGCGGCGGCCTGGCGCAGCCCGCTGGTGACGTAGTGGACCTGGGGGTAGGCGGCGGGGGCGTACGGGCCGTGTTCGCGGACGAAGCGGTTGACCAGGCCGCGGGCGGGCCGCCCGGAGAAGGCGCGGGTCAGCTCGGTGCGGACGAACAGGGGGTTGGTCAGGGCCTGCTTGTGCAGCAGGTGCGCGCCGGACTCGGGGCAGGCCAGGAAGGCGGTGCCGAGCTGGGCGGCGTCCGCGCCCGCCGCGAGGACGGCGGCGATCTGGGAGCCGCGCATCAGGCCACCGGTGGCGACGATCGGGATCTGCACGGTCTCGCGGACCTGGGCGAGGAGGGAGAGCAGCCCGGTGCCGGTCTGGTCGAGCTGCGGGTCGTCGCGGTGGGTCGACTGGTGGCCGCCCGCCTCGACGCCCTGGACGCAGACGGTGTCGGCGCCCGCCCACTGGGCGCTCTGGGCCTCCTCGGCGGAGGTGACCGTGACGATGGTGTGCGTACCGGCGCGGGCGAAGGCGTCCAGGGTGTCGCGGGTGGGGCAGCCGAAGGTGAAGGAGACGACCGGGACCGGGTCGTCCAGCAGGATCGCGACCTTCGCCTCGTAGCCGTCGTCGCCGCTGCTGTCCGGGTCGCCGAGCGGGGTCTCGTACCAGGCGGCCTCGCCGGCGAGCTGGTGGCGGTAGACCTCGACGGCGCTGGGGTCGGCGAGTGCGGGCTGCGGCATGAAGAGGTTGACGCCGAACGGGCCGGAGGTGAGCCGGCGGAGCTGTTTGATCTCGTTGTACATCCCGTCCGCCGTCTTGTACCCGGCGGCCAGGAATCCGAGCCCGCCTGCTTCGGCGACGGCCCCGGCGAGCTGAGGTCCGGACGCGCCGCCCGCCATGGGGGCCTGCACGATCGGATACCGGCAGAGATCGGTCAACTCGGAGGACATGAGCGCATCGTGCCACGTCCGGTGCACGGGGCCGAATCAGCCAGCCGACGGCCTGACCGGTTCTGCCGCCGAACGCCGCACCGCCCGCCGGTGGAGAACCGGCGGGCGGTGCGGTGAAAGGGCGAAAGCGGTTCAGCGACCGTTGAACGCGTCCTTCAGACGGGAGAAGAGGCCCTGCTGACCTGGCTGGAATTGGCCCAGGGGCCGCTCCTCGCCACGGAGCTTGGCCAGCTCCCGCAGCAGCCGCTCCTGCTCGGGGTCGAGCTTGGACGGGGTGATCACCTCGACGTGCACGATCAGGTCGCCCCGGCCCCCACCGCGCAGATGCGTGATCCCGCGTCCGTGCAGGGGCACCGACTGGCCGGACTGGGTGCCGGGCCGGATGTCGATCTCCTCCAGGCCGTCCAGCGTCTCCAGCGGGCACTTGGTGCCGAGGGCCGCGGCCGTCATGGGGATGGTGACCGTGCAGTGCAGATCGTCGCCGCGCCGCTGGAAGACGGAGTGCGGCAGCTCGTGGATCTCCACGTACAGGTCGCCGGGCGGGCCGCCGCCGGGGCCGACCTCGCCCTCTCCGGCGAGCTGGATACGGGTGCCGTTGTCTACGCCCGCCGGGATCTTGACCGTGAGCGTGCGCCGCGAGCGGATGCGGCCGTCGCCGGCGCACTCCGGGCACGGGGTCGGCACGACGGTGCCGAAGCCCTGGCACTGCGGGCAGGGCCGCGAGGTCATGACCTGGCCCAGGAAGGACCGGGTGACCTGCGAGACCTCGCCGCGGCCGCGACACATGTCACAGGTCTGGGCGGACGTGCCGGGGGCGGCGCCCTCGCCGCTGCAGGTGTTGCAGACGACGGCCGTGTCGACCTGGATGTCCTTGGTGGTGCCGAAGGCCGCCTCGTTGAGGTCGATCTCCAGCCGGATCATGGCGTCCTGGCCGCGCCGGGTCCGCGAACGGGGCCCGCGCTGCGCGGCGTTGCCGAAGAAGGCGTCCATGATGTCGGAGAAGTTGCCGAAGCCGCCGGCTCCGAAACCGCCCGCACCGCCGCCGCCTCCGCCGTTCGCGGAGAGCGGGTCGCCGCCGAGGTCGTAGACCTGCTTCTTCTGCGGGTCCGAGAGCACCTCGTAAGCGGCGTTGATCTCCTTGAACCGCTCCTGGGTCTTCGGGTCCGGGTTGACATCCGGGTGCAGCTCGCGGGCGAGCCGACGGAATGCCTTCTTGATCTCGTCCTGAGATGCGTCGCGGCGCACGCCGAGTACGGCGTAGTAGTCCGTGGCCACTTACGACTCCGCCAGGATCTGTCCGACGTAACGTGCCACTGCGCGTACCGCTCCCATCGTTCCGGGGTAGTCCATGCGGGTCGGTCCGACCACGCCGAGTTTGGCGACTGCCTCGTCGCCCGAACCGTAGCCGACCGCGACGACGGACGTGGAGTTGAGCCCCTCGTGGGCGTTCTCGTGCCCGATCCGTACGGTCATGCCGGAGTCCGTGGCCTCACCGAGCAGCTTCAGCAGGACGACCTGCTCCTCCAGTGCTTCCAGCACCGGCCGGATCATCACCGGGAAGTCGTGTCCGAAGCGGGTGAGGTTGGAGGTGCCGCCGATCATCAGCCGCTCCTCCGTCTCCTCGACCAGGGTTTCGAGGAGGGTGGAGAGAACCGTGGAAACCGTCCCCCGGTCCTCGCTGTCGAAGGATTCCGGCAGCTCCTGCACCAGGCGCGGGACATCCGCGAAGCGGCGTCCGACGACCCGGCTGTTGAGCCGGGCCCGAAGGTCCGCGAGCGATGTCTCACCGAACGGCGCAGGGCAGTCGATCATACGCTGTTCGACCCGGCCGGTGTCCGTGATCAGGACGAGCATCAGCCGGGCGGGGGCGAGCGAGAGCAGCTCCACGTGCCGCACCGTCGAGCGGGTCAGCGAGGGGTACTGCACGACGGCGACCTGCCGGGTCAGCTGCGCGAGCAGCCGCACCGTCCGGCCGACCACGTCGTCGAGGTCGACCGCGCCGTCGAGGAAGTTCTGGATGGCCCGGCGCTCGGGCGAGGACAGCGGCTTGACGCCCGCGAGCTTGTCGACGAAGAGGCGGTACCCCTTGTCGGTGGGGATGCGCCCCGCGCTCGTGTGCGGCTGGGCGATGAAGCCCTCGTCCTCCAGCACCGCCATGTCGTTGCGGACGGTGGCCGGGGAGACCCCCAGCCGGTGCCTCTCGGTCAGCGCCTTGGAGCCGACGGGCTCCTCCGTGCCGACGTAGTCCTGGACGATGGCGCGCAGCACTTCGAGTCTGCGTTCGCTGAGCATCGCGCACACCTCCAGCTGTATGTCTCCGGTCTCCGACTGGCACTCGGTGCGTACGAGTGCCAGCAATCCCGTCGTCAGTGTACGGGGGTGGGGTGGGGCCTGGGCAAGGGCGACCGGCCGCCCCACCACGGGACCGCGCAGGTCGTTGCCGATAGCGTCCTGGTATGGACGTCGCTTGGGAAGACTTCGGGTGGGAGCGGTTGGGCAACGGTGTCGGCCGGCGGCGGCTCCCGGGCTGGGACGCCACCGTCGTGCTGGTCGCCGGTGCGGAGGGGGTGCTGCTGTACGACACCGGGGCGACGCTGCGCGAGGGCGTCGAGCTGCGGCGACAGGCGGAGGCGCTGCTCGGCCGCAGGGTGACGCATATCGCACTGAGCCACCCCCATTTCGATCATGTGCTGGGCACGGCGGCGTTCGCCGGGGTCCAGGTGTACGGCTCGGCGGGGCTGACCGCCCTGCTGCGGGACGGGGGGCAGGGGCTCTACGGGGACGCCGTGCGCCAGGGCGTCCCCGAGGACGAGGCGGCCCGGTCGGCGGACACGCTGGTGGTCCCGCACCACGAGGTGCACGGCGAGCAGGCCCTCGATCTGGGCGGCGGCCGCCGGGTGCTGCTGGCCGATCTGGGCCCCGCCCACAGCAGCCACGACCTCGCGGTGCTGGTGCCGGGCTCGGACGGTGGGCCTCCGGTGGTGCTCTGCGGCGATCTGGTCGAGGAGTCGGGCGATCCGCAGGCGGGCCCGGACGCGGTCACCGCGCGCTGGCCGGCCGCGCTGGCGAGGCTGCTGGAGCTGGGCGGCGAGGACGCGCTGTACGTACCGGGGCACGGGGCGGTGGTGGACGCGGCGTTCGTCCGGAAGCAGCGGGCGGCGCTGGCGGAGCGGTTCGCGGTGGCGTGAGGATCTCCGCGGCGGCGTCGAGGACTTTCGCGGCGGTGTGAGGATCTCCGCGGCGGTGTCGAGGATCTTCCTGGCGGTGTGAGGTTCTTCACGGCGGCGGGCCGATTATCGTCGGGCCATGCGCAGCTACCAGCCGGACCTGACCCCGCCGTGGAAGCGGTCCGCCCCCGTGCCCGAGGTGCCCGCCGAACCCGATCTGGTCGTGGAGGAGGTCGCCACCGGCTTCTGCGGGGCGGTGATCCGCTGCGAGAAGACGGCCCAGGGGCCGACGGTGACCCTGGAGGACCGGTTCGGCAAGCACCGGGTGTTCCCGATGGAGCCGCGCGGCTTCCTGCTGGAGGGCAAGGTCGTCACGCTGGTGCGCCCGGACCCCGGCGGTCCCGTGCGTCCCACGCGTACGGCCTCCGGTTCGGTGGCGGTGCCCGGCGCGCGGGCCCGGGTGGCGCGGGCCGGGCGGATCTATGTGGAGGGCCGGCACGACGCGGAACTGGTGGAGCGGGTGTGGGGCGACGACCTGCGCATCGAGGGAGTGGTGGTGGAGTACCTGGAGGGCGTCGACGACCTTCCGGCGATCGTCGGGGAGTTCGGGCCGGGGCCGGACGCGCGGCTCGGGGTGCTGGTGGACCATCTGGTGCCCGGCTCCAAGGAGTCCCGGATCGCGGCCCAGGTGACCGGTGACCACGTGCTGGTGGTGGGACACCCCTACATCGACGTGTGGGAGGCGGTGAAGCCGTCCTCGGTGGGGATCGACGCCTGGCCGGTGGTGCCGAGGGGCCAGGACTGGAAGACGGGCGTGTGCCGGGCGCTGGGGTGGCCGGAGAACACCGGGGCGGCCTGGCAGCACATTCTGTCGAAGGTCCGCAGCTACAAGGACCTGGAGCCCCAACTGCTGGGCCGGGTGGAGGAATTGATCGACTTCGTCACCGTTCCGGACTGATGTCCCCCGGCTGACGCCGGTCCGTCCCGGACGATCACGTACCGATCTCTATGAATGCCTGCGTCCCACACGCACCATCGGTTATTGAGGGTTACCAAGGGTGCGAACGGGCCGGCGGTTCACGGGGGAAGGGCACGGGGCGATGGCGCGCGAGAGCTGGCAGGAGAGTGCGGACAACGAGGCGGCCTCGGCCGTCTTCCACCTGATGCAGCGGCTGATCGACCGGTACCGGGTCAACCGGCCGGTGATGCCGCTCGTGGTGGCCCAGGCGGCGGACGCCGGGGCCGGACCGGAGATCGACGCGCGGGTGGAGCAGCTCGTGCATCAGGTGCACCGGGCCAACGCGTTACGCCGGGTGCCGGTGCGGTTGCTGGACGGCTCGGGAGCGACTCCGTACGAGGCGGCGCTCGACATGGTGCGCACGCTGTCCGAGAAGCCGTGGGAGACCCGCGATAACACCCAGTACAAGAACTTCTCCTTTCCGCGCTCGCGGCTGCTCGGGGCGATCGAGCAGGCCACCGCGACGGTGGTCGAGCAGTCCGACGGCAACCCCTCCGAGGTCCGCGAGGAAAGGATCCTGGAGCAGCTGAGCCGGTTGCGCTGGCGGTCCGGCCGGCCGCGCGGGGGGACCCGGTGGGACGCGCTGCGGCAGTCCGTGCGGCCCGAGACGTTCGTCGGGGCGCTCTTCATCGCGCTGCTCAGCGTGTTGCTCGGGGAGATCGACTGGCTGCTGACGGCCCTGGTGGCGGCCCTCGCGCTGATCGGGCTCGCCGTGGTGGGCCTGGCGAGCCGGGCCGCGCCGCCGCTGCTGTGGCTGCGCCGGGCCAGCCGCTGGTTCGCCACCACCTCCTCGCTGGCCGCGTCCAGCACCGGCTATCCGTCGGACGGCTGGTCGTGGTTCTCGCCGAGCGGTTCGTGGCGGGTGATCCGGGCGCGGGCGGCGGCGGTCGCGGAGCGGGTGGCGGACGCGGGGGCGGGCGACGAGCACGCGCGCCAGTTCCATCTGGAGCTGCGGGTGCAGGCGCTGCTGGAGGACCTGCGGCACAACTACCGACCGCACTCCCTGGACTGGCGGCGCAGCAAGCGCACGGTCCCGCCGGTGGTGTTCGTGCCCCGGGCCACGCAGGACAACGGCGGCATCCTGCTGATCAACGCGATCAACAACGTACGGTCGCGGCGCAGTGAGGTCGATCCGCTGCTGCTGCTCGCCTCGCTGCCGGCCTCCGAGATCATGCGGCACACCCCGCCGCTGCCGCCGGAGCGGCCGGGTCCGGGTGCGCCGGGCGGCTCCTCCGGGGCACGGGCCCGGTACCAGCGCTGGGTCGACGATCTGAGTCTGGGCCAGTCGCCGGTGGCCGCGGCGACCCTGGCGTGGGTGCTGCTGCTGCCGCTGTCCACCGAGAAGCTGACCCATGAGCACGCGGCCGCCCAACTCGTCACCCACCGGGTGCGGCGGACCTGGGCGTGGTGGGTGATGTCGCGGGCGACGATCGCCGTGGCCGTCGTGGGCTCGCTCCTGGCGGCGTTCCTGTGGGCCGGGCACTGGCGTGACACGTACTGCCACGGGCCGCTGACCGACCGGAACACGGACGCGATATGGCAGGGGCCGGACGGCGACCGGGAGTGCGTGGGGGTGGCGACCGCGCCCGAGGTGCTCTTCGCGCGGGGCAACGACCTGGAGCTGAACGGGGCGGGCAAGGGCATCACGTTCGAGCGGATCGAGCAGGCGATCCGTGAGGAGAACGACGACATCGAGGCGGGCGACGCGTATGTGACGGTCGTGTACGCCGGTCCGCTCACCGCCACGGGCAAGGACCGGGAGGCGACCCGCAAGGGGCTGGAGGAGCTGACCGGGGTCTACCTCCAGCAGCGGGCGGTCAACAAGACGGTGCGCCGGTCGGTGAAGCTGCGGGTGCTGACCGCCAACGGCGGCGAGGACATGCTGCGGCAGCTCACCGCCGTGGAGAAGATCATCGAGGTGGCCCGGCGGGATCCGACGGTGGTCGGGGTGGTCGGTCTCGGCCGGAACACCCAGGAGAGCGAGAAGGCGACGAAGCTGCTCCGGGAGGCCGGGCTGGCGGTGGTGAACACGACGAACTCCAGCAGCGACCTGCCCCGCGAGTACCCGAACTACTTCGGCCTCGCGGCGACGGACGAGGAGCAGACGCACGCGCTCGGTCTGGTCGCCCGGCAGATCGCGAAGGGCCTCGATCGCCCGCACGCGATCGTGCTGTCGCGCGAGGACCGCAACGGGGACCTGGACCGGTACACCGCCGAGCAGCGGGACGCGGGCCGCAAGATGCTTCAGGACGCGGGTTTCGAACCGGGGAAGGACGTGACGTACGACCTGGCGGGCGGAGCGAGCCTGAACACTCCGCTGACGACGATCTGCCGGGCCGAGCGGGTTCCCGACGCGCTGTACTTCGCGGGACGGGTCGAGGACGTACCGACGCTGATGCGGGGCCTGTCGGAGACCACCGGGTGCTCGGACCGGCGGATGACGGTGTTCACCGGGGACGATCTGACGAAGGGGACGTTCGACGACTCCACGTCCATCGCGGCCAACGTCACGCTCTACCACTCCTCGCTCGCCCCGCTGGACCGGGGGAAGAACCTCGGCTTCTACGGGGACGCGTACCGCACCCTGCGGCGGCTGCACCCCGAGGGCGAGGTCACCGCCCTGGTCTCGGGGCGTCCGGCGTACGAGGACGACCTCTTCGCCAGCGGACAGACCGTGATCTCGTACAGCGCCACGGCCGCCCTGTACGACGCGGCGGCGCGCGGCGACAAGCGGCGGAGCGCGGCGGAGACGTGGGCCACGCTGCACACGGTGGACCTGAACAACATGCCGACGGGGACGATCTCGTTCAGCCGGGCCCGGTCCTCGGTCGCGGACAACGTGCACGGCCTGAACATCGTCAAGGTGGTCCGGCCGGGGCCGAGCGCGGAACGGACCCTGGTCTGCGGCAAGCCCGCGGGGGTCGCGCCGCCGCTGACGGCGAAGGACTGCAAGCCGTGAGGCTCCTGACCCCGGCTCCGCTCAGTCGACCAGGTCGCGGACGACGGCGTCGGCGAGGAGCCGCCCGCGCAGGGTGAGGACCGCGCGGCCCTTGTCGTACGGTTCCGGCTCCAGCAGCCCGTCGGCCAGGGCGCGCCGGGAGGCGGCGAGGCCGTCGGGTTTCAGCAGGTCCAGCGGGCACCCCTCGCGCAGCCGCAGCTCCAGCAGGATGCGCTCGACCCGGCGGTCCTCCTCGGCGAGGATCTCGCGGCCCGCGCCGGGCGAGCGGCCCTCGGCGAGCGCCTGGGCGTACGCGCCGGGGTGCTTCACGTTCCACCAGCGCACGCCGCCGACGTGGCTGTGGGCGCCGGGGCCGGCGCCCCACCAGTCGGCGCCGCGCCAGTACAGCTCGTTGTGGAGGCAGCGACCGGCTTCGGTGGTGGCCCAGTTGGAGACCTCGTACCAGTGGAACCCGGCGGCGGCGAAGGCCTCGTCCGCGATGAGATAGCGGTCGGCGTGGGCGTCGTCGTCGGTCATCGGGATCTCGCCGCGCCGGATGCGGCGGGCGAGCTGGGTGCCCTCCTCCACGATCAGGGCGTACGCCGAGACGTGGTCGGGGCCCGCGCCGATCGCGGCGTCCAGGGTGGCCCGCCAGTCGTCGTCGGACTCGCCGGGGGTGCCGTAGATCAGGTCGAGGTTGACGTGGTCGAAGCCCGCCGCGCGCGCCTCGGCGACGCAGGCCTCGGGGCGGCCGGGGGTGTGCGTGCGGTCGAGGATCTTCAGGACGTGCTGCCTGGCGCTCTGCATCCCGAAGGAGACCCGGTTGAAACCGCCCTCGCGCAGGGCTTCGAGGTAGGCCGGGTCGACGGACTCGGGGTTGGCCTCGGTGGTGATCTCGGCGTCGTCCGCGAGCCCGAACTCGTCCCGGATCGCCCCCAGCATCCGGACGAGATCGGCGGCGGGCAACAGGGTGGGCGTGCCGCCGCCGACGAAGACGGTACGGACCGGGCGCGGGTCGTCGCCGAGGACCTTGCGGGCCTGGCGGACCTCCTCGATCAGGTGGACGGCGTAGTTGTCGCGGGAGGCCAGCGCACCGCCGGAGCCGCGCAGCTCGGTGGCGGTGTAGGTGTTGAAGTCGCAGTAGCCGCAGCGGGTGGCGCAGTACGGGACGTGCAGGTAGAAGCCGAGCGGGCGGTCGGCTGCGCCTTCCAGGGCATGGCGGGGCAGCGCCCCGTCGTCGGGCACGGGCTCACCATCGGGCAGTACGGAAGGCATACCGACCATTGTCGCTCGCCGCCGGAGCTTCCCGGACCGGGCGGGCTCGCGGGCCCGGTCCGGGCGGGCTCGCGGGCCCGGTCCGGGCGGGCTCGCGGGCCCGGTCCGTTCGGTCCGCGTCAGTCCGCGTGCAGGACCAGCAGGGCAACGTCGTCGTCCGGGGGCTGCTCGGCGAACTCGTGCACGGCCCGCCGGATCTTCTCGGCGGTGGCCTCGGCGGGCAGCCCGGCGCATCCGGCGAGCACCCGGGCCAGCCCGTCCCCGTCGTCGAACATCAGCGGGCCCGACCGCCGCTCGGTCACCCCGTCGGTGACGCAGAGCAGGGTGTCCCCGGGCGCGAGGTCGAAGACCTGGCTCTCGTACGCCACGTCCTCCACGACCCCCAGCAGCACCTGGGGCTCGGCGGCCGGGCGTACGGAGCCGTCGGGGCGCAGCAGCAGCGGCAGCGGGTGCCCGGCGCTGGCCACCGTGCAGCGGACCCCGCCGTCGGGGAGCGGCACGACCTCCCCGTACAGCAGGGAGAGGAACCGCGACTGGGTGCCGTCGTGGAGCTGCTGGCCCCCGGCGGCGGCGACCATCAGGGCGGCGGCCTCGGCGGCCTCCATGGCGTCGTCGAGGAGCAGCCGGTTCAGCCGGTCCAGGACCTCCCCGACGCCGAAGCCCTCCCGGGAGAGCAGGCGGAGCCAGGGGCGGGCGAGACCGGTGACGACAGCGGCCTCGGGGCCCGAGCCCTGGACGTCGCCGAGGACGAAGCACCAGCGGTCGCCTGGGCACGGGAAGATGTCGTAGAAGTCACCACCGACCACCCCGTCGTCGCTCGGTTCGTAGACGAGGGAGCTGGTGACGCCGGGGATGTCCGCGACCTTGCTGGGGAGCAGGCCGCGCTGGAGAATCCGGCTGATGGTGGCCTGCCGGGTGTAGGCGCGGGCGGCGCCGACGGCGAGGCCGAGGCGGCGGACGAAGTCCTCGATCAGCGAGGAGACCGCCTCGGGGACCTGGGCGTCGCCCTCCCGCCCGACGAGGACGGTGCCGAGCATCCGGCCCCCGGCGGTGATGCGGAACGCGAGCGCGGCCCCGTCCCGGCCGCCGGGGTCCGGCGGCGCGGCGTCCTCGGCCTCCCCGGGCCGATCGGCGGGGTGGCCGGGGTGCGCGGGCCAGGGCACGGTGACGGGGCCGCAGCCCGCCCCGGCGGGAAGGGTGAGCGGGGCCCGCTCCAGGGCGGTGCGCAGGGGCTCGGCACCGGTCTCGTCGCTGTGCCAGACCCGGGCGAGCCGGGGTTCGGCGGCCGGTCCCCCGCCCTCGGTCTCCAGCCAGATCGCGCACCAGTCCGCGAGCCGGGGCACCAGCAACTGGCCCGCTATGGCGGCCACCAGGTCCTCGTCCAGCTGCCCGGCGAGGAGGTCTGAGGCCTCGGCGAGGAAGGCCGGGGCGCCCCGGCTGTCCCAGACCGCGTCGTCGCGTTCGGTGCGCCGGGCGGCGGGCGCGAGGATCTCGGCGGCGCGCAGGCCGCGCCGGAGGGCCTCCCCGTCGGGCGGGGCGGGCGGGGCGCTCCAGTCGTCGACGGGGAGTCGGGCCCAGACGGTCTTGAGGCCGGTGCGGTAGGTGATGCCCCAGGAGTCGGCGAGGGTCGCGACGAGCTGGAGGCCCCGGCCGTACTCGGCGGGGTCCGGCAGCTCCCCGGCGACCGCCACGCCCGGTTCCGGCCCGGGCTCCGGCTCGTCGCCGCTGACCGGGCGGGCCGGGTGGTGGTCGGTGACCTCCAGGACGAGGGCGGCGGACGGCTCGTCGCCGCCCCCCTCCTCCAGCCGGAGGACCAGGTCGACGGTGGTGCCCGCGTGCACGACGGCGTTGGTGACCAGCTCGTTGGTGACGGTCACGGCGTCGTCGGCCAGCCGGTCGCTGAAGCCCACGGCGGCGGGCACCCCGAGCCCGGTCCACTCCGCGAGCGCGGCCCGCACGAACCGCCGGGCGGCGGAGGGGGCGAGCGGTATCCCGGGCAGGCTGGTGCGGCTGGCCAGGCGCGGGCCGTGCGCACCCCCGGCACGGATGGTGCCGGGACGCTGCACGGTGTCCCGCTGCAGGGGAATGGGCGCCACGGGGCGGCTCCTACGGTCGGACGACACCGACAGAGTGACAGACCGGCCGCATCCATAAGCACCGAGTTACGGAAGTGAGCAGAAAATCGAGCAGATTCGAACGCGCGGGACGGGTTACGACCTGTCGGAAGCGGCGTCACCGGAGGACGGCACGGCCACCGCGCGTCGCCTGCGGTACACCACCACCCCGCCCGCCGCGAGCAGGAGGACGACCACGCCGGCCACCCCGAGGGCCGTCTGCTCGGCGAAGAGCCGCCCCAGCCCCTTGAGGATGCCGAAGCCGGCGGTCGCGTAGATCAGCGCCCAGGCGGCTCCGCCCACGAACAGGGCCGGGAGGTAGCGCGACAGGGGCATGCGCATGCTGCCCGCGAGGAAGTTGGCGGCGGTCTGGAACCCGACCGTCAGGAAGGAGACGGCCACCACCGGCGCGCCCCACCGCTGGATCGCCCGCTCGGCCCGCCGGAACTTCGCCGAGGAGGTCCGCTCGGCGAACCGGCCGCGCCGGGCGCCGGCTCCGGCGAGCCACCCGACGGCGAACGTCCCGCCGGCGCGCAGCAGGACGATGACGTACAGGGCTCCGGCCGCGAGCGCGATCTCATCCACGGCGCCTCACCCCGGGCGCACGCCGGGCACGAGCCCGGTCACCGTCTCTCACCTGCGCCCCGCCTCTGCCGGTTCCGTCCGCCGGGTACCACACCAGGCAAGGCCAGCCTAACCGGACGCGCATACGGCGGGTACCGGCCCCCTGCCCCCCGAGACGGGGATACCTACCACTCGGTCGGAATTCATCGCACCGGCGAGTGTACGTTCGTACGCTCTGAAGCTAGGGTCATCCGCATGACCGTCGACACCGAGACACGGCCTCTCCCCGCCGCACGCCACGCGCGGGCCGCCGTCGCCGTCCTGTTCTTCACGAACGGGGCCCTGTTCGCCAACCTGCTGCCGAGGTATCCGCAGATCAAGGAGGATCTGGCGATCGGCAACGGCGCCTACGGTCTCGCGGTCGCCGCGTTCCCGGCAGGGGCGATCACGGCCGGCCTCGCGGCGGGGGTGCTCGTCCGCCGCATGGGCTCGGCGCGGGTCGCGGTGCTCGGGACGCTGCTGACGGGTGCGGGGATCCTGGCCGCCGGTCTGGCCCCGTCGGTCGCCCTGTTCGCGACCGGCCTGTTCCTGGCCGGAGCCATGGACGCGCTGACGGACGTCGCGCAGAACGCGCACGGTCTTCGGGTGCAGCGGCTCTACGGGCGGTCCATCCTCAACTCCTTCCACGCGATCTGGTCCATCGGCGCGGTCACCGGTGGGCTGATGGCGGCAGGGGCGATGGCGCTGGACCTGTCGCTCGGCGTCCACCTCACGGTCTCGGCCGCCGTCCTCGTCGCCGCCGCCGGGGCCGCGCTGCGCTTCTGCCTCCCCGGACCGGACAACGACCCGGAGGAGACCGGCCCGGAGCAGCGCGACACGGAAGAGGCGCGCGGCGCCGCGCGCGTCGGGCTGGTGCTGGCGGCCCTCGTCCTGCTGGCGGCCCTCGTCCTCGGGCACCGTCCTTGGCTTCGCCCTGGCCGGATTCGGGGTGGCGACCCTGGTGCCCGCCGCGATGCACGAGGCCGACGCGCTGCCCGGCCTCAAGCCCGGCTCGGGCCTGACGATCGTCTCCTGGCTCATGCGGCTGGGCTTCCTGCTGTCGCCGCCGATCGTCGGCCAGGTCGCCGACACGGCCGGCCTGCGCACCGGCCTGCTGGTGATCCCCGCCGCCGGAGTGCTGGTGGTGCTGCTCGCCGGGGTCCTGCGGACCCGCCGCGACTGAACGGGCGGGCGTGGGCCTGCGGCCCCGCCCGACACGGCATGCGGCACCGGCACCGGCACCGGCACCGGGGAAGCCGCACGCGGCCCCGGCGCAGGGAAGACGAACGGGCGGGGAGCCCGGGCCCGTGAGGGTCCGCACTCCCCGCCGTGCCCGCCCGGGGCCGAGCCCCCGGACGGGTTCACGCGCGCAGCCGCTGAGCCTCGCGCGAGCCTGCGGACATCAGGCCTCTCGCGAGCCTGCGTACATCTCGTCGATGAGCCCCTGGTACTCGCGTTCGACGACCGGCCGCTTCAGCTTGAGGCTGGGGGTCAGCTCGCCGTGCTCGACGTCCAGGTCACGCGGCAGAAGCCGGAACTTCTTGATGGTCTGCCAGCGCTGCAGGCCCTCGTTGAGACGCTGGACGTACCCGTCGATCAGCTCGACGGTCTGCGGGGCGGCGACGACCTCCGCGTACGACTTGCCCTCCAGGCCGTTCTCGGCGGCCCAGCCGAGGACGGTGGGGCCGTCGAGCGCGATGAGCGCGGTGCAGAAGTTACGGTCCGCGCCGTGCACCAGGATGTTGGAGACGAACGGGCAGACCGCCTTGAACTGGCCCTCGACCTCCGCCGGGGCGACGTACTTGCCGCCCGACGTCTTGATCAGGTCCTTCTTGCGGTCGGTGATGCGCAGGTAGCCGTCGGCCGACAGCTCGCCGATGTCCCCGGTGTGGAACCAGCCGTCCGACTCCAGGACCTCCTCGGTCTTGTCGGGCAGCTTGTGGTAGCCCTGCATGATCCCGGGGCCGCGCAGCAGGATCTCGCCGTCGTCCGCGATGCGCACCTCGGTGCCGGGGAGCGGCTTGCCGACGGTGCCGGTGCGGTAGGCCTCGCCCGGGTTGACGAACGAGGCGGCGCTGCTCTCGGTGAGGCCGTAGCCCTCCAGGATGTGGACCCCGGCGCCCGCGAAGAAGTAGCCGATGTCCGGGGCGAGGGCGGCGGAGCCGGAGACACAGGCGCGCAGCCGGCCGCCGAAGGCCTCGCGGATCTTGGAGAAGACGAGCGTGTCGGCGACCTTGTGCTTGGCGCCGAGCGCGAAGGGGACGGACGCCTTGCCGGTACGCCGGAAGTTGTCCTGGGAGACCTTGGCGTACTCGCGGCCCACCCCCGCCGCCCACTGGAAGATCTTGTACTTCGCGCCACCGCCCGCACGGGCCTTGGACGCGACCCCGTTGTAGACCTTCTCGAAGATCCGGGGGACGGCGGCCATGTAGGTCGGCTGGACGACCGGCAGATTCTCGATGATCTTGTCGATGCGGCCGTCGATCGCGGTGACGTGGCCGACCTCGATCTGGCCCGAGGTGAGGACCTTGCCGAAGACATGGGCGAGCGGCAGCCAGAGGTACTGGACGTCGTCGGCGTTGATGAGGCCGGTCGAGACGGTGGCCTTGGCCATGTACGACCAGTTGTCGTGCGGCAGCCGTACGCCCTTGGGCCGGCCGGTGGTGCCGGAGGTGTAGATGAGGGTGGCGAGCTGGTCGGCGGTGATGGCGGCGACTCGCTCGGTGACCGCGTCCGGGGTCTTCGCGAGCAGCTCGTTGCCCCGGGCCTCCAGCTCCGCGAGGGTGATGATCCAGCCCTCGGGGTCGCCCTCGGCGGGCTCGGCGCCGGCCGGGTCGATGACGACGACATGGGCGAGGTCGGGCAGCTCGGTGCGGCGCTCGCGGGCCTTGGCCAGCTGCTCGGCGTCCTCCGCGATGAGGATCCGGCTCTCGGAGTCGGCCAGGATGAACGCGGACTCCTCGGCGTTCGTGGAGGGGTAGATCGTCGTGGTCGCGGCGCCCGCGCACATCACCCCGAGGTCGATGAGGATCCACTCCACCCGGGTGGCCGAGGAGAGGGCGACCCGCTCCTCCGGCTGCACGCCGAGCGCGATCAGCCCGGCGGCGATCGCGTAGACCCGCTCCGAGGCCTGGCCCCAGCTCAGCGACTTCCAGTCGTCCGGGCCCTGGCCCGAGGCCGACGGCACCGGATAGCGGTACGCCTCGCCGTCCGGGGTCGCCGCCACGCGGTCGATGAAGAGGGACGCCACGGAGGGCGGCCGGTTATCGATCAAGGTCTGTGTGTCGCTCACGACGTCCTCCGGGCCTGCGGCATTGCTACGACCGGCTTCTTTGATACTGCGACTACTGCTGCTGTCCTGCTGCGCAACCTGCTTGTTCGGCTTGTTTAACTGGCGAGTAACCAACGATGCGTGATCAGAGTAGAGCGCACGCGCGCGCCACGTAAGAGGCAACGGGCCGCCGCTTTCATAACGAAAGGGCCCTCACGCCGCA
>NZ_QWFA01000163.1 GCF_003501885.1 Streptomyces globisporus | reverse complement strand
ACCTCCAGGCGCGCACCGCCCCGCACCATCCACGCCCCCCGTCGCCCCAGGTGCCCGACGAGCCGCGCGGGTCCACCCATGCACGCTTTCCCACCCCCACAGACATCACGGGAGATCGCACATGAGCAGCCACACCGTAGAGCCGAGCCTGCCCCCGACCAGCGAGAGCCCTGAATCCCCTGTGGGGAAGCGACAGGTGGACCGGACCCAAGGCCCTCCCGGCCCCCGCTTCCCCCAACGACTCGCCGAGCTGGTCGACGCGCACGCCCTCACCCTGCTGAGGGCGACGGTCGGCATCGTCTTCGTCGGCTTCGGCGTCCTGAAGCTGTTCCCGTCGGCCAGCCCGGCGGAGCAGTTGGCCGTGGACGCGGCCACGAAGATGACGCTGGGCCTCGTCCCGGAGACCGTCCTGCTGCTCTCCCTCGCAGCGCTCGAAACAGCCATCGGCATCGGCCTGATCGCCGGCCGCCGCCTGCTGCGCCCCGCCCTCGTCGCGTTCTTCCTGCACATGGGTGGCGTGTTCTCGACCCTCTTCCTCCTCCCGGACGCGATGTGGCAGCCCCACTCACCCGCGCCGACCATGGAGGGGCAGTACGTCGTCAAGAACGTGGTCCTGGTGGCGGTGTGCCTGGTGGTGGCGGCGCACGAGTGGAGTCGCGGGAGCGGTCGCCGGTCGCGGAGGCGGTGACCGTCAGGCGCAGGGCGGCTCCGACGGCGTACCGTCCGGCAGGAGCTTGCGTTCGGCTGAGGTGTAGTCGCGGCCTACGGCGGCGCACAGGGTACGGAACTGTGTTTCGGGGTCCAGGCTGAAGGTCTGACTGGCAGCGTAGGAGTACACGTTCAGCAGGTCGCCGCGTAGCGAACTCATGGCGGAATCCCCGCCTTGGACCGGGACAGTCAGCGGCACGTCGAAGCCGTCGCGAGTGAGCCGGTGGATCTCGACCCGGTCCTTCGAGTCGTTGAACATGACCATGCTCTCGCCGGGCCCGAAGCCGACCAGTTGACCCGAAGCATCGCGGACGCCGCCCTCCAACTCCTTCTCCCGGTCCACATCCCATACCCGTACCTGCACACCCTCGACCGTCACAGCCAGGCGCTTGCCATCCGCATCGAAGGCCAGTGACCCGGGATGGGTGTTGGGCAAGAAGGGCACGTAGATGGAGGGAACCCCGGACAGGACGGCCACGCGTCGTCGAGCAGGGACGTCCCACAGCAGGAGCTCGCCGTTCCGGCCTCCCGTCCGGGTGGCCACGACAACCTGTCCCGGGTGCCCGGGCCGGGCGAGAAGCTGATTACGGTTCGAGATGCTGAGTTTGCCGGGATCGTCATTGAAGTTGGGGCCGGGATGGACCAGGAATGACTCCGTGAGCACCTTTCCGTCGGCAGCATCGACGCGGGTGAGTGAGCCGTCCTTGGTCAGCAGAGCGATCTGGCTTCCCTCAAGCGGCCCCACGTCGTCGAGTTGCTTCGCTTCCGGAACGATGCCATTGAGCGATACGCGGTCCCTCAGATCCGGGGCCGAGAACGAGCAACACAGGCTTCCGTACTCGCCCCACACCACAATCCGGCGGGAGTCGGCGGTCCAAGTGGGCACACTGCTCGGACCGGATGACGTGAGCTTCACCTGTGCGTTGATGTTTCGATCGACGTCAAGAACTTCGAGATGCCGGTCCGTGGCCCGAGCAATGAAGCGTCCGTCGGGCGACGTGGAGTACGTCTCACCAGTGCCGTTCCCCGTGAACTCTTCGCCGCCCGCGGCCTCGGCCCGAACCGCCAACAGCGCCGTCCCCACGGGGGCCAGGACAGTAAGTCCGCCTCCTGGTCGCGGCACTGCCGCGAGCGACTCGGTATCCGAACCCGCGGTCGGAAAGCGTGCGCGGTAGCTCCGTCCGGTCCGCAGGTCGGTGAGATGCTTCTCGCTGTAGCCGGCGTCTTCGGGCACGTCCAAATTGAGGCGCAGACCATAGCCGTCAGTGGCGTCCACCACGGAGTCCACCGAGGGGACCTCGGTCACCTGCCCGATCGTCCGGCCCAGCGTGCGGGTCTGTGTGGGGGAGACCAGGGCATCGGAGGAAGACAGAGTGGCGCGACGCATGAGCAGGACCTCACCTCCCGAGCCGAGTTCAACGTCGTACTTGTCCGACAGGACGGGGGTGAACTGATCGGTTGTCCGGCCAGTCAGAATGTCCTTCAGCTCGGTCTTCCAGACTTGCTCCCCTCGCTTTACCGCGACTCGTCTGACGATGGCGACGGTGCCCGGGTCCGAGGTGAAGGCGACTTGGCGCACTCCCTCATCAGGCAGCAGATCCTCATGGGTGCGAATGGGCGCGCCGGAGGGGACATGCCACGCCTCTACGAAGGCGGGAACGCACTTCCCGGACGCTTCGCCGCACTGCCCGGAGTTGTCGTTCGCCGAAAGAAGCAGCCGCTTCCCGTCGCTGCTGAAGTCGAGATGTCCTCCGACCTTCTCCGGCAGTTCGCGATCGGCGTGATCCAGAACAATGGGGTTCTTCGGATCGCTGAGCCGCCACAGCCGCACCCCGCTCCTCGGATCGGCTATCGCGGCGAAGAAACGGCCGTCCGGACTGGCCGCGGTCAACAGGTCTCCATCGGGCACACCGCTCAGTCTCCGGGTCCGGGGCTTGCCGTCGAGAGCTCCCGTGATCACCGTGACCGTCAACTGTGCACCGGACGTCTTCGACCGTACGAAGAGGGTGCGCCCGTCCGGGGTGGCATCCATGCCCGCGTACCGACCCCGCCACAGCGACGGATAGCTCCCCACCAGGTGCTGGCCTCTGGCGTACTGCGTCATCAGGGCCTGACGCGTCTCGTCGGTCCGCTTGGTCTTCCACCCCGCCAGGGCGAGTTGCAACGCGGTCGTGGGATCGCTGAGCGGACGGTCCTCAGCTCTCTGGGCCAGGAGGCCCGCCGCCTGAGTCCGCAGTTGTTCCTCTGTGCGCCGCAGGCTCTGGAAGGTGATCAGCGTCAGGACGACGGCGAGCACGGTGAGCCCGGCGAGCACTCCGACCGCGGCCTGTCGGACGCGGGTGCCCCGTCGGGAGCGTCGTCGGCTGAGCTGGATGTAGTGGCGCTCGTCGACGGAGATGTCCAGCGAGTGCCCGGCCAGCCGGCGCTCGGCCTTCTCGAGGTCCGTGCCGCTGAGCAGCCGTGCGGGCTCGCGGTCCTGGGCCTGCCATCGGCGCAGATCAGCCCTCAGCTGTTCCTGCCAGAGACGGAAATCCCGTGATTCCGTGAGCCATTGCCGCAGGCGTGGCCAGAGTCGGGTCAGCGCCTCATGGACCAAATCGACGATCTCCTCGTTCTCAGCGCTGCCCGGCTCGCGAGAGAGAACGACCAGCTTCTCACGCGCCAGTTCTCGGGCAACGGCCATGAGTTCGGGGGCGAGGCCGACGATGGGGGCGGGCCGACGGAAGAAGGCTTCGCCGTCGCCCGGCCGCGCCAACTGGACGAACAGCCTGCGAGCACACTTCTGCTGATCGGACGAGAGAGCGTCGAAGGCCCTGTCCGCGTATCCGACCAGGGCTCCCGCAACGCCACCCATCTCGTCGTAGGCGGTGTGGGTGAGCATCGAGCGGGTGCGGCTCTTCCACAATGCGGTCAGGGTGAACTGGACCAGCGGCATACGCCCGGGCTCGTCGCCCGCGTCCGCGACGATCCGCTCGGGCAGCCCCGGCTCGAACCACAACCCCGGCACGGCGTCGACCGGTGCGGTCACCGCCTGTCCCAGGTCGTCGCCGGCCAACGGCGCGAGGAACTCAACGGCGTCGCTGACGAGATCGGAGGTAGCGGGCGTCACCAGGACGTCGAGGGAATCGGGCCGTGTGGTCGCAACGACATGCAGCGCGGCCGTGCCGGACCTCCCTGCCAGAGCGGCGAGCAACGCGAACAGGTTGCGTGCGGACGCCGGGTCAGCGCCCGCGTACTCCTCCAGCTGGTCGACGAAGAGTACGTGCCCCGCACCCGCCGCCCCCCGGGCGAGGACTCTGCCGCGCAGTTCGGCCAGGGCATCGTCACCGGCCTCCAGAACCCCGGCCAGCTGCTGCGCCCGGGTGAGCCGTTCGACCTCATCGAGGCGTGGCTCCAAGATGTCGGTCAGGGCCTGCGCCACCACCACGGAGGCCCGTACACCGGCCACGGGGCGCAGCTCGGACACGCCCCAGCCCTGGCCCCGTAACCGAGGGAGCACCCCTGCCCGTACGAGGGAGGACTTCCCGCACCCCGACGGCCCCACCAGCAGGGTCATCGGCCGTCTGCGAACGGCCCTGTGCACGCGGGCGCTCTCGCTGTCGCGGCCGTGGAAGAACTCGGCGGCGTCCTCGGGGAACGACGCGAGCCCTTGGAACGGGCAGCGCGGTGTCAGGACCGCCTCGTCGATCAGCTCGGCCGACGGCAGCAGATAGGCGGTACTTTGGCCTCGGTGCGCGGCGACCGTCATGCCGACCACACCGTCTTGGAGATCGTCCCAGACCGGCGATCCGCTGAACCCTGCGACGATCCGAGGCCCCGCCCCCTCAGCCTCCATCTGCACCCAGCCGGCGCCCTGCCCAGCCCGCAACGTGCCCGAGGCCCACACACCGTCGTCGATGCCGCTCGGGTAGCCGAGCGCCCGAAACGTGTGACCCCATACGCCGTTGCCGTCGACAAGCTGTACCGGTCGCGCCCCATCGATCTCCCGGTCGAGCCGCAGCAGCGCGACATCCGTCCCGCCCCGCTGCCAGGACACCACCGTCGCCCGCGCCCGGGGGCGGCCTCCCACCAGCGGAAAGTCGAGGTCGACGGAGTCGTCGGGCGCCTGGTCCGTCTCGTCCGGCACCCCGAGCGCTCTGGCGACGACATGGGCGCAGGTGCACACCACATCGGGGGCGATGAGGAACCCGGCGCCGACCACGTCACCGGCCGTCGACCGGATCCGTACCTGCGACGTCTCCAGGACGTCGTCCCCCCGAACAGAAGCCATGAGAATCCCCCGGTTGCTTCGACCGTCGCCCAGGACGTGAGGTGAGTGTCTACGCGGCAGCGGCATCGCACAACAGGGGGACGGCTAGATCAATGCGGCGCGCCGGAGCCCCAACTCCTGTTTGCCAAATCCCCCTTGACGAGAGATAGCCACAGGGGCCCACAGCCGCAGCGGAATCTGGTCACGTATCCCGCTGGAAATCCGGCGCATTTCAACACTGCTTTCATGGAGCGGAGTCGCTGAAACAGAACCTGGACATACGCAGGATCATTTCAGGATGGAGCCACCCCTAACGTCGTCGATGTCAGCACAGAGCACCGCAGTCGACCGCCGTTGGTGTTCGCGATGCGCTCGCGTCTCGCCACCCGTTCCACCCGTCTCGTCCTGGCCGCCGCCGTCGTGACAGCCCTCGCCGCCACCACGGCCTGCGGCCCCGAGGACCCGTCGGAGACGGGGGCTGCGGCGCCTTCGGCCTCGACCTCCTCGTCCGCCTCCACCGAGGGAACGGAGAGCGGCGAGAGCAGCGACGGCAAGGGCGAAACCGAGGCCCCGGCCGGCGGCAAGGGCACCCCCGCGAGCGGCGGCAAGAGCGGCTAGGACAGCCCTGCGGCACCAACGACCTGGACTTCACGGTCACGTGGGAAGCCCAGCCGATCAGCCACTACCTCGTCACCGCCAAGGCGAAGTCCGGCATCACCTGCTACTTGGACGTCAACACCCCCAGTGTTGCCTCCGGTTCGGGTGCCGACGGCGTGGCCTCGCCCGTTGGGCAGGGCGGCGAGGACCCGATCAAGCTCTCCGGTTCCTCGGTGGCGTACGCCGGTATCAACGTCAAGACCACCGAGGGCGAGGGCGGCAAGCAGTTCGAGAACGTCCTCATCGCCACCTCCGAGGACAACCGAACCCGGCCGAGGTCGAGCTGCCCGACGCCCCTACGGTGGACAAGCCGATCGTCACGAACTGGTCGACGAAGCGCGACGAGGTCATCCCGCGGATCGTCTGACGTCCCCGCGCGGGAGCTACCCCTTGCCAGGCCGGATGACCTCGCTCGGGCCCCGGAGCCACACGTGCTGGCCCCGCTCGGTGACGGTCAGCCCGAACTGTTCGGCGTCGGGCCGCCCGGCCGACTCGTACTCCCACCAGGCTTCCTCGATCTCCTCCCAGAGGAACCCAGGGCCGTACTGCCACACCTCCTCGCCGGTGGCGGCCGTGGCCCCGGCTCCGTCCTCGCGAGTCACCCACACCTGGACACCTTCCTCGGTGTCCTTATGGATGAGCCTTACACCGGGGAGCCGTGCCCCGGCGTACAGGGCGAACCCGAGGTCGAGGAGCTGGGCGGGGTCAAGGCCGGCCGCCCGGGCCCGTCCCTTTCCCCGGACGTCGTGGAGGTCGGGCAGGCGATGGGCACGCATCGGCATGTACGTGGCCCCGCCACGGAACGGGCCGGACGCGGTGCCGTCGTCCCGGACATGGAGCTGGACCAGCGCTCCCGACCAGAACTCCCTGGCCAGCGGGGCCACAACGATCCCACCGGGACGAACCTGCCGGAGCAGTGTGTACGGGACGTACCGCAACGCACAGGTGGCGATCAGCCGGTCCACCAGCCCCAGGCCGGACCAGGACTGCTCTCCGTCCCCGCCCCGCAGATGCGGCCGGTACCCGGCCTGGGCCAAGGCCTCGGCGGCCTGCCGGGCTACGTCTGGGTCCAGCTCGACACTGTGGACCTGATCGTCACCGAGCCGCTCGCAGAGCAGCGCGGCCACGTACCCGGTGCCGGTGCCGATCTCCAGCACCCGCTGGCCGTCCTCGACATCGAGCAGCCCCAGCATCCGGGCCACCATCGACGGCATCGAGTTCGACGACGTCGCCACACCAGGCCCACCCTCGACCCCGTCGTCCAGCTGCGTCACCACCGGCTCATCACTGTTCACCAACGCCAGCCACGCATCCCTGCCCACGACCGGCTCGCAACGGTCGGGAAGTTGCCGCCACACATCCGCCGGGACGAACCGGCTGCGCGGCACAGCCTCGAACACCTGCCGCCAACGACCGCTCAGCAACCCGCGATCAGCGAGATCCCGCACCAGATCCGGGTACGCAGGTGCCTGCGGTGAGCCGCTCACGACTGCGGAACGCACTGGGGCCGGCTGCCGTCCGGAGACGGCTTCGGCTCCTGCGGCGGAGTCCACGGCTTGTCCGATGGCTGCCCGCCGTGCTTCCCGGCCTCAACCGGAACGTGGATGCTGGTCATCGCCCATCTCCTCTCATCGATGCATTCGATACAACTGACTGGCCCACCGGGCAGCGAAGCCGGTAGATCCCGTACGGCGGGAACAGATCGATCCGACGCGGACAACCGTCCTCGGCACACGCCCGACACAGCAGATCCCGGCCAAGGAGCGTGCGACGCACGGTGGTTAGCGGTGCTCGCCAGCACGCCTCGCAGATGCGGACATCCGTGACCGACAACCTGAGGGTCATCCGGCGGCCCGGAGGGCAGTGGCCACCGCATGACACTGGCAGGCACACCCCGGCAGGCGGCACAGGGCGTGCACGTCGGCCAGGTCCGTCAGCTGAGCACTGCGGCAGACAACACTGCACGGACCATCCGGTCCCGCCGACAGGGCGTCCAGGGCAACGACCGGTCCTCCAGCTCCCTCGCGAGCGGTGATCGGATCGCCCCGCCACAGCAGCGTCACCCCACGCTCGACGCAGTGGGCCTCCGGCTCATCCCTGATCGGGACGTCATCCGCGTCCCCGTTCGCGCAACACCTCATCCGCGCCGAGCCTCCCGCCATGCACGACCCAAACGCACCGCCGTCGACAGCAGACCCCTGCACGACAGGCGGCGCAGAACTGGGTGTGGCCGAGCCAGATCTTGTAGGCGGTGTCGCCCAGGGCAGTGGTCTTCACCATGCGCCTTCGGCGCAAGTGGGACATTCGCAGGCGGGGAACTCGTGTGAAACTTCCGGCCTTTCGAACGGAATCACCTCGGCTTCTTCCCGCAGGACACGGACAGTGCCTGTGCGGTTCACCTCGTACACCTTCAGCGTCATCGCCACGGCGTTCTCCCTGACCAATCATCGGGCTCTCGGCCATTCCGCTGCATGGCCCGCTGTCACACCCTGATGATGAGCGAGCACGTCGAGTGAGAAATAGGTCGTGCGATGGCCACGTGCGGCCATCCGGCGGCCAGGGCCAGGAGTACGGACGATGACACCTCACACTGAACGTATGGGGCGCAACGACGCACTACGAGCCGCCCGCCTGCGCCGTGGGTGGCGGAGCGTAGAGGCCGCTGCTGGGGCACTCACCAAGCACGGGCAACAGATACTGGACGACCGCCAGTTCACGGTCTCGGCGCGGACGTGGCGCCGCTGGGAAGGAGAGCGCCCGGGCTGGCCGGCCGAGGGAACCGCAATTGTTCTCCACGACGCCCTCGGCCGCTGGCCCGAGGACCTGGGCTTCACGACCCCGTCGGGCTGGATCCGACCGGAGCACCATGAGGAGGAGCAGGTGAACCGCCGAGCCTTCACCTCCATTACTGCGGCTGCGCTCGTCACAGGGCCGACGGCTCAGCAGCACGTGGATCCTGCTCTGGTCGACTACTTCCAGCAGCAGTTGGAGGGTCACTACCGGGCCGACATGTTCCTGGGCCCCCGTGATCTGATCGGGACGGTGTCCGCGCAGTACCAGCTCATCGACAAGCTGGTGCGCTCCGCGAAGGGTGAGACGCGGCGTGGGCTTCTCCGCGCCGGCGCGGCCTACTCGGCTCTCGTCGGCTGGCTGTACCAGGATGCCGGTGACATCGACGGCGCCTCGTTCTGGCGAGGGGTTACGCAAGAAATCGCGGCGCGGTCCCGTGACCCGCACCTGATTGGGTACTCACTGGTGAACCAGGCCCAGGTGCGTACCGATCTGGGCGACGGGCACGCGGTCGTCGAGCTGTGCGAGGCCGTTCTCGACGATGCCGACCAGCTCGTACCGAAAGTGCGGATCATGGCCATGCAGCAGCAGGCCCACGGTGCCAGCCTCACCGGCGAACGTCGCGCCGTCGATCACCTCCTGGACCAGGCTGACCGCCTTCTGCCAAACGTCGACGACGACTTGCCATGGGGCAACGCATGCCGCCGGACTCCGGGGTACCTGGAAGTGCAGCGAGCCACCTGCTATGGGCGGCTCGGCCTGAGCACCGAAGCAGGTTCCCTCTGGACGCAGGTGTTGGCGGTGGTACCGGAGACGGCCCGCCGAGACCGCGGGGTGTACATGGCCCGGCAGGCCACCGCCGCCGCCACAGCGCGGGAGCCGGACCAGGCGGTGGAGATCGCCCGCACCGTAGCCACCATCGCCGTTGAGACCCGTTCAGCCCGTATGTTCCGCGAACTGGCCACGCTGGAGCGGGCGATGCACCCGTGGCACGATGCCCCGGTCGGCCGGGACCTCGCAGAGATCCTGGCACCGGTGACCGAGAGGAGCTGACGATGGGCAAAGATCCGCTGCCGGACGAGGAAATTGCCGCTTACCTGGCTGAATTGCCGGGGTGGGACCGGGAAGGGCACACGATCACTCGCGCGTTCGGCGTCCGGTACCACGGCGGCGTCGCGCTGATCGTCAACGTCGCGGACGTCGAGCGGCTCGTCGGCCACCACGCGGACATCGACCTGCGGTGGGACCACGTACGGTTCCGGATCACGACACACGACGCCGGCCACCGGCTCACAGCCGCTGACTTCGAGCTGGCCGCACGGATCGACCGGATCGCGGCGGCGCACCAGGCACAGACTCACAACGCTTGAAGGCATCCGGTATGCGATCCGCCTCAGCGAGGCGTGAGAGGAGAGGGTCGTGACCGACGACCTGGCCGCGGTGGGCCGCTTTCTGTACGAGGCGGGCACACTCAAGCAGACGCGGCGCACCGGCTGGTGGATGGCCGGGGTGCGCGATCCGGAGAGTGTGGCCGAGCATTCGTGGCGTACGGCGTTGATCGCCACGATCATCGCGAAGCTGGAGGGCGCCGACCCCGCCCGCGCCGCGTACCTCGCTGTCTGGCACGACACGCAGGAAGCCGGACCGGGGACGTGAACCACCTCGGGAAGAAGTACGCGCCCGCCGGCGACCCCCAGGAGGTCACCGCCGACCAGACGGCCGGAATGCCGGAGGTGTTGGCCTCGGCGGTCCGTGAACTGGTCGCGGAGCAAGAGGCGAAGGAGTCACCGGAGGCGGTCTGTGCCCGGGACGCGGACAAGCTGGAGTGCCTGCTGCAAGGCATCGAGTACAAGGCCCAGGGCTACGAGAACGCTCAGCGGTGGATCGACAACAGCCGAGGCCGACTCGTCACCAAGACCGCCAACCGCCTAGGACTTGTCCGGCCGATCATGTGACTACTCCGTGCCCGAGTCGTTCCTGGGGACATGGGGCGGGGTGATCTGAGCGACGCCGAGTGGGAATGGCTGCGGCCGTTCCTGCCGGTCTCTAACGGGCGTTGTGGCAGGTGGCGGAATCACCGGCAGGTGATCGACGGGATCCTGCACCGGGTGCGGACCGGGGTGCAGTGGCGTGATCTGCCCGAACGGTTCGGCCCATGGAAGACCGTCTATGAACGCCACCGCCTGTGGTCGGCGGACGGTACCTGGGAACGTCTGCTCCAGCAGGTCCAGGCTGCGGCCGACGCCGCAGGCGAGATCGACTGGGACATCTCGGTCGACTCCACCGTCGTCCGCGCCCACCAGCACGCAGCCGGCGCCCGCACCGACCCGCCGCCGGCCCCGGGATCAAAGGGGGGCCGCAGGGATGGAACACCAGGACGAGACGCCGTGGCAGAGCCTGGTCACCCGCCTGGTGGAGGTGGTGCTGAAGGTGAAGGCATGGGCCGCTCGCGGGGCGGCTTCACCAGCAAACTCCACCTGAGCGCGGACGGCCGCTGCCGCCCGCTGTCCCTGATCGTCACGCCAGGACAGCAGGCGGACTGCACCCAGTTCCTGCCCGTCCTGGAGAGGATCCGCGTCCCCCGCGTCGGGCCGGGAAGGCCCCGCAGGAAGCCAGACAGCCTGGCGGCTGACAAGGCATACAGCAACAGGCCATGCCGCGATTACCTGCGACGGCGGGGCATCCGGCACATCATCCCGGAGAAGTCCGACAGCCAGGGCGCCCGCCTGCGCAAAGGCTCACGCGGCGGACGGCCACCAGCCTTCGACCAGGACCGCTACAAGAAGCGCAACACCGTCGAGCGGGCGATCAACCGGCTGAAGCAGTCCCGGGCGGTCGCCACCCGTTACGACAAGCGCGGTTACGTCTTCCTCGGCACGGCCACAGCAGCAGCCCTCGTCATCTGGCTCCGTGTCTGAGCCGGAGGATCCTCAAGACCTCGCATTGGCGGGACGCCGGTGCCCACACGGAGCCGGGTTGCCACCAGCTCCGGGCCAATCAACGCGAACCTGCGGTGTCGCCCCGGCAAACAGCGCGGCTGGATGTACTTCAAGCTCTTCTGACTCCAAAGAAGTTCAGCCCGTGCCCGCTGTCTCCGTCAGCTTCTCAAGTTGGGCGGTGATCACCTCGTCCGGGGCCTCGCCCGCGCTCTTGTGCATGACCAGGCCCTGCCAGTTGAAGACGGCTACATTGGAGCCGCTACGTACCAACCGGTACCAGTGCGCTGTTCCCGAAGACTCCCGCTTGAAGGCGACCGCCTCATCGGCCGGACCCGGGTCGGGGACAGGGAGGGCCGTGACGGTCGGGTTGAGGCCCATGTCGTCCTCGTACCCGGTGCAGCTCGCCGCGGCGTCACGGACGCGGGTGAGGAGTTCCTCTGCGTCGGCCGCCTTGGCGTAGGCGTACAGCGTGATGTCGGTGGCCTTCGTGTCCGTCTTCGGGTGGACGGAGCGGGCTGCCGCGGCGGTCGGTGCCGGTTCGGGGGAGCGCAGCCGGATGTCTTCCATGGGCTGGCAGGCTGCCGGTTTGGCCGGCTTCCCCTTGCTGCCGAGGACGGTGCCCTGCTTGAAGACGGTGAAGGTGTATTCGGGCAGGTCCGCTTCGGTGACCGCCGCGTTCTCGAGGCCAGCAGCGTCCAGCGGGCCGTGGTCCGACCTTCCCGCCGCCGGCCCCTTTGCCGAGCCCTCGGTCACGGCGCCGCTTCCGCCGTCTCCGGACGCTTCGTCGCCGCTTCCGCAGCCGGCCAGCAGGGCCACCGCGGCAAGCGCCACCACGACAGCCTGCACTCGCCGCAGTCCGTCCACTCTCATTCCCACTCCTCCGATACCAGTGCCCGGGCACTTTGGCACCTGGGTCACATCCGAAGAAGATGGCATAACGCGGAAGGGGTCGCGTCACTCGAAATGCGTATAGCCGCTAAGCACACCGGCCAGTTGGCGAACGAGACGGTCGCGGAACCCAGCGAGTGCCTCGATGGGGATCACCGTGTTCAGATGTCGGCCTGAGCGAAGGCGCAGATCATGCCGTTGTCGAATGGCTTGGATTGATACGCGCAGAGCGTGCATCCCGTGCGCATGCCCTTCCGTCGGGCCTCAGAGCCGAAGGGCCCTGCGTCCAGGCCGAACGGGTCTCACCGCCGGCTACCGCATGACCTGCCGCCAAGGACTGTCACTGCCCGCTTCCCCACGGGCGCCAGCGACAGGGCTCAAGTACCCCCGGTCGTCGCGCCGACGCCGGGGAGCACGTCATGTGCCTTGCTTCCGCGGCACTTCGAAAAGGACTCCACGGAGGGCCCATGGATTTTCACGTCGACTCCGAGACCGGCCCGTCTGAACCAGGTCATCCTGCACCGGCCGGACCTGAATCGGAAGCGGCTCACTCCCACGAACAAGGACGCGCCCTAGCCGACGAACTCCTGGCGCAAGGAAGCCTCGACTGGCTGCGGGCCGCCCTGGGCGAGGGCAAGGCGTAGAACCCCGAAGCTTGGGTCCCGGGCCGCAAGCCTCGGGCTTCGGGGGCGGGGCAGGTCACTCTTCCGGGGTACGTGGACGGGGCTCCGGCCCGAAGCTCGGGTGCCGGGATGCGGGCGTCGGGATGCAGGACCCGGGGTTCGAGCTCCTTCTTTAACCGGGAGGCTGGAAAGGGGGGTTGGGAAGACCTCCCCAACCTCCCCACCCCCGTCACGGCCAGCCAGTATGACTAATCGTGACAGCTTGCGGCGCAGCGTAATCGCCGCTTACGGTGCGAGAACCAAACGACCCCGACGCGGTGTTGTAGCACCAGGCCGGGGTCTCACCGCAAGATCGACACCCTTAGAAAGACGATCCATTGGCTACACAGCACCATAGCTCTGCCCTGCACGCCTCCGCAGTCTCCGCCGCGTACCCGATGGCCAAGCCCGGGTACGGCAAACGCTCCGCGCCCGGCCAACAATTCTGCACGCGCGACGACTTCGCCTTGCTGCCGATCCGTGAACGCTACGTTGCCGGGTTCGTCGACCACCTCCCCGACGGTGCCGCGATGAGCGTGAAGCAGCTCGCCAAGCAGCTCCCCCTGTACGGGCAACAGGCCATCTCCACCGCCCTGAAGACCCTGTCCGTGGCCGGGCACCTCCGCCGCGTACGGTGCGCTGTCGGCGCGGGCGACGAAACCCGCTGGGTCTTCCGCACCTTCTGGTCCCGCACCGCCCGCGACAACGAGTGGTGGACCACCTACCTCGCCACCGAAACCGCCACCAAGACCGCAGCACCCGCAGCGCCTGTGGAGCCCCCGGACCCCACCGCCGTACCACCCCAGCGCACCCCGCCTCGGCCGACGGACACCGAACCTTCGCCGCTCGTCCGGGAGACGTCCTCCGCGCCGCTCGCCCCGGACACGCCCCCCGCAGGACACACCAGGGACACCGCCCCCTCCCCCGTCTACCTC
>NZ_QWFA01000162.1 GCF_003501885.1 Streptomyces globisporus | reverse complement strand
CTCCTCGCCCCCCCCGCTTCTCCCCTCTTCTTCTCCCGCTGCCACCCTTCCCCTCCTCGAAGGAGTTCCTGATGCACGCCGAGTCCACCGCCTCCGCCGGTCTCTCCCGGCGCTCGATGCTGGCCGGGGCCGCCGCCGTCGCGGGCACCGCGGCGACGCTCAGCGCCTCGGCGGCCTCGGAGGCCCAGGCCGCCGAGGCCCTGGCCGCCGGGCCGGCCGCCGCACCCGCCGCCGCCGACCGGATCACCGAGCAGCCCGACCGCACGGGCGGCCACGCCCGCGCCACGGTGTTCAAGAACGTCCGGCCCTACGGCGCGCGGCGCCCCGTCGACCTCACCGTCGTCGACGGCGTCGTCACCGCCGACCCCGCACCGCGCGGCGCGAAGGTCGTCGACTGCAAGGGCCGGATCGCGCTGCCGACCCTGGTCGACGCGCACATCCACCCCGACAAGACGGCCTGGGGCGAGCCCTGGGTGACCCGGAACCCGGCGAGCTCCATCGCCGAGTACACCGAGGAGGACGTGAAGCTGTACCACGCGCTGCGCACGCCGCTGAAGAAGCGCGCGGAGCGCCTGATGGGCCATGCCGTCGCCCAGGGCACCCGGGCGATGCGGGCCCATGTCGACGTCGCTCCCGCATACGACCTGGTGGGCGTCGAGGGCGTCGGATCGGCCCGCAGGGCGCTGCGGCACGCGCTCGACGTGGAGATCGTCGCGTTCCCCCAGCACGGGGTGGTCCGGACGCCGGGAACGAAGGCGCTGCTGGAGGAGGCCGCGCGCACCGGGGCGATCGACCGGGTCGGCGGCATCGACCCGATCGATTTCGACGAGGCGCTCGACGAGCAGCTCGACATCGTCTTCGGCATCGCGGACCGGCACGGCGTGGGCGTCGACATCCATCTGCACGAGCGGGCCGCGACAGGGATGGAGTCCCTGCGCGCGATCATCGACCGCACCAACGCGCTCTCGCTCCAGGGCAAGGTGACGGTCAGTCACGTCTTCTGCGTGCCCGGGCTGCCCGAGCGGGAACTCGACCGTCTCGCGGCCGACCTGGCCGATGCCCGGATCTCGCTGACGACGGTCGCGCCCTCCTCGGACCTGGTGCTGCCGATCGACCGGCTGCGGGAGCACGGAGTGGAGGTGGGCCTCGGCTCCGACGGTGTACGGGACTCCTGGAGCCCCTTCGGCAACGCGGACATGCTGCACCGCTCGCACCTGCTGGCCTGGGTGCGGGACGCCCGCCTCGACGAGGAGCTGGAGGCGGCGTTCCGGGCGGGGGCCGACGGCGGGGCCCGGCTGCTGGGGCTGCCGGAGGCGGACCTGAAGCCGGGGTCGCCGGCCGACTTCCTGCTGGTGCGCGGGGAGTGCCTGCCGCAGGTCGTGGTGGACCTGCCGCGCCGCGAGATGGTGGTGCGCGGCGGGCGGATCGTGGCCCGGGACGGGGAGCTGGTCGGGCACTGACTCGGCGTGCGGCCGGGCCCGGATGTAGGTGGGGCCCGGGCGCTGACCTGCGTCACCGCCGCCGCCCGGCGCGGTTAGGGTGACGGCGTGAGAGTGCTGCTGGTCGAGGACGACGCCAACCTCCGCTTCGGCGTGGCCGCGGCCCTGCGTGCCGCCGGGCTCGCCGTCGACGAGGCGGTCGACCTGCCGCAGGCCGACGAGGCGCTGTTCGTCACCGCGTACGACTGCGTCGTGTTCGACCGGATGCTGCCCGCCGGGGACGCTGTGGAGTACGTGGAGGAGCTCCGGCGCTCCGGGCGGGCGGCACCGGTGCTGTTCCTGACCGCCCGGGACACCGTCGCCGACCGGGTGGAGGGCTTCGCCCGGGGCGGCGACGACTATCTGGTCAAGCCGTTCGCCGTCCCGGAGCTGGTCGCCCGGGTGCGCAGCCTGTGCCGCCGCGCCCCGGCCCTCACGCCGCCGGTGCTGCGGGTAGGCGATCTGGAGATCGACACGGCGCGGCGGCGGGTGCGGCGGGGCGGGGTGCTGCTGACGCTGACCAGCCGGGAGTTCGCGGTGCTGGAGGTGCTGGCCGACCGGGCCGACCAGGCGGTCAGCCGGGCGGAGCTGGTCGAACGCTGCTGGGACGAGATGGCCGAGCACCGGTCCAACGTGCTGGAGGTCCTGGTCTCGCAGCTGCGCCGCAAGCTCGGCGCTCCCCCGCTGCTCCACACCGTGCGCGGCACCGGCTACCGGCTGGCCGTGGCGGCGGACCCGGCCTCGTGACCGGAGCCGTACGCCTGTGGTCGCGGCGCTCCCGCCCCCTCACCCCGACGGCCCGAGTGCGTCGGCTCCGCCGCCGTATCACCCTGCTGTTCGCCCTGACCAGCGCGGTGGGGCTGGTGGCGATGGCCGCCTGGGCGGTACGCGGCGACGACGTTCGCTGGCGCGACCAGCTGGACCGGGCGATGAGCGCGGACACCAACTGGGCGCTCGGCCTGCTGGAGACCGACGAGGACGGGCGGCTGGACGCCGGGGTGCTGCTCGACACGGCCGGGACCGCCTGCCCGCCCCTCCACCTGCTGTCCGTGCCGCCGGACGCCGCGCAGGAAGCACGCCGGATCGCCCCGGCGGACCTGGTCGTGGAGCACACGCCGCGCGGTCCGTGCCTCACCGTCGACGGTCCCGTCGTACGGCGGGCGGCCGCGGCGGCCGTGAACGCCGACGAGGAACGGTCCCTCGACGGCGTCACGACCACGGGTGAACCGGTACGCCTGTTCGCCCTGCCGTTCTACCCGCCCGAGGCCGAGGAGGACGCCCGCCCGCAGGGGGCGCTGGTCACCTTGGCGGACACCGCCGCGCAGCAGGCCGTCCACCGGCGGCTCGCCTGGCGGGTGACCGGCGGCTGCGCCCTGCTGGTGTGTCTGTCGGCGCTGGTCGGGCATCTGCTGTCGGGCCGGGCCGTCCGGCCCGCCCTGGAGGCCCTGGACCGGCAGGAGTCGTTCCTGGCGGACGCCGCGCACGACCTGCGGACCCCCGCCGCCTCGCTGCGGACCCTCGCCGAGACCGCGTTGCGCGGGGACACCGACAGCACCGACGTGCACCGGCGCACGCTGCGGCTGGCCGAGGGGATGGGCTCGCTGGTGGACGGGCTGCTCACCCGGGCCCGGCTGATGTCGGGGACGGCCGTGCTCGCGGTGGAGCCGCTGCGTCTTGACCAGCTGGTGGAAGCGGTGGTGGAGGACGCGCCGACGGGCGGCCACCGGGTGACGGTCGGGGCCAGGGAGGCCGTCGTGGTCGCCGATCCCGACCTCGTACGGCGTGCCGTGGCCAACCTCGTCGGCAACGCGCTCGTCCACGGCCACGCGCCCGGGGCCCCGGCCGAGGTGGAGGTCACGGTCGCCGTCGACGGGGCGTCGACGACCGTCACCGTGGAGGACGCCGGGCCGGGGCTGCCGCCCGAGGTGGTGGGGGCGCTGTTCGACCGGTTCCGGAGCGGATCGCGGTCGACGGGCCTCGGTCTCTCCATCGCCTCGTGGGTCGCGCACGCCCACGGCGGCAGCCTCACGGCCGGACCCGGGCGGCGCGGCGGGGCCCGGTTCGTGCTGCGCCTGCCGAACGGCGAGCGGCCGTCGGCGGACAACTGACGCCTACGACGGTAGGCGTCGGGCCGACTCATCAAACCTTAAGCATCGACCAGGAATGCTGCCGGGGAACCGCACGGCCCAACCCCTGGGAGCAGTCCGTTGAACCACCCCGTCCGCCGCCGCCCCGCCCTCGCCACCGCACTGGCTCTGGCCTGTTCGGCCGTGCTCACCTCCTGCACGGCCGGTCCCGCCACCGGACCGGGGCGGGCCGCGGCCTCCCCCGCGTCGGCCGACCCCGCGTCCCGGCCCGACCTCACGTCCTTCTACAGCCAGCGGCTGCGGTGGTCGGACTGCGACACGGAGGGGTACGCGTGCGCGCGGCTGACCGTTCCCCGGGACTACGACGACCCGGGGAACGGCAAGACCTTCGTTCTGCCGGTGGCGCGTGCGGAGGCCGGGAAGCCGGACCGGCGCATCGGCTCGCTCGTCTACAACCCGGGCGGGCCGGGCGCGGCCGGGGTCCAGTCCCTTGAGGAGGGCATGGACGAGGCGTTCGGCCGGACGGCTCGCGACCGCTTCGACATCGTCGCCTTCGACCCGCGCGGGGTCGGAGCGAGCATCCCTGCCCTGACCTGCACGGCGAGCGACGACGCGCCCGAGGAGATGGAGGAGGCGGAGGCGACGGAGCCGCCCGCGTCGGAAGGCGTCGCGCCGCTCCACCCCCGTACGGAGAAGGAGCGCACCGCCGCCGACGAAGGGGCGCGGGCCGCGGCGGAGGACTGCGAGCGGCACAGCGGCGGTCTCCTGCGGCACGTCGGCACCCGGGACGCGGCCCGCGACCTGGACGTGCTCCGCGCCGCGCTCGGTGAGCGCGAACTGACCTACCTGGGCTGGTCGTACGGGACGAGCCTGGGTACCGCGTACGCCGAACTGTTCCCGCGCCGGGTCCGCGCGATGGTGCTGGACGGGGCGATCGACCCGTCGTTGGACTGGTCGCAGCGGGTGCTCAGCCAGTCGGCCGGGTTCCGGCGGAGCGTCGAGGACTACGCGGACCGCTGCGCGGAGATCGCGGGTGACAGCTGCCCGGCCGACAGCCCCGACGCGATACGCACGCTGATCGAAGGGCTCTACACGCGCGCCGAACGCGAGCCGCTGCCGGTCTCAGAGGCCAGCTCGTACGCGGAGTACGGCGGGATGGACGCGACGGCCGTACTCGACGCGGTGTCGATGGCGATGTACACGCCGGAGGACCAATGGGAGCCGCTGTCCCGGGCGTTGGCGGCGGCGGACGCGGGGGACGCGACCGAACTGGGCGCGCTGGACGAGGAGGAGCCGGCCCCGGCCGAGGAGGACCCCTCTCCGGAGGACACCGAGGAGGACAGTGGCGATGAAGGCAGCCCCGCTGCCGGGGGAACGCCCGCCGACAACGAGGGCGCCGCTCTGACCGCGGTCAACTGCCTGGACGTTCCGCACCCGCGCGACCTGAACGCCTACTGGGACGCCCTGCCGCGCGCGGAGAAGGCCGCCGGGGTCTACGGCACGGCCGGGGTGACCGCCGAACTCACCTGCCGTGGCTGGCCGTCCGGCGGCCGCATGCCGCACCGGGTCGACGCCGACGGGGTGTCACCGGTGCTGGTCGTCGGCACCACCGGTGACCCGTCCACCCCGTACGAGGAGGCGGTGAGTCTCGCGGACCAGTTCCCGGGCGGGATGCTGCTCACGTACGAGGGGGTGGGGCACACGGCGTACGGGCGCGGCGGCGCCTGTGTCACGGAGAAGGTCGACGCCTATCTGGTCGGCCTGAAGCCCGTCCGCCCCGGCGCGACCTGCTGACCGGGGCGAGTTGACTGACCATCAGCTCATCTGCGCTTCCTCGGCGTTGCGCCATACCGTCAGGTCGATGGTGATGTAGGTGCTGGGGTCGTCCGGGCCCGACTTGCCGCGGTAGGTCACCACGGCGATGTGTCCGGCCTTGCTGAGCACACAGATCTGCGATCCGGACGTGAGCTGTTCGAGCTCGATCTTCTCGGTGAAGCGGGTCTCCTGGCGGCAGACCTCCAGCGAGCCCTTCTGCGAGTTCTTGAGCACCACCAGTTTCCCGTTGGCGCTGCCCACCCTCTCGTCGCCGAAGAGGTCGTCCCGGTAGAAGTAGAAGTCCCCCTTGCCGTAGCTGACGCCGCTGCCCTCGTCCTCCACCGGCCGGGGCGGATGATCGGCGAGTTTGAGCGCGTAGTTGGCCGTCACATCGATGCCCTGGTACGAGACCGGCCGCGGGTCGGCGGGCTTGTCCCGAGCCTTGTCCGCGGAACCGCTGCCGCTCGAACCGGCGCCGGCTGACGACGACGTGGCACGGTCGCCCTTGCCGGATGTGTCGGGGTCGTCCGGCAGCAGGCTGCCGATGACCCCGAGGACGACCAGCGCGCCGAAAATCGAAGCGCCGACGACCAGCCCGGGCCGCTTGCGACGCGGCGCGGCGGGCTGGAAACCGGACGAGCCCCAGCCCGGCTGCTGAAAGCCCGGCTGTTGGAAGCCGGAGGGCTGAGGCGGAGGGGTGGGGTGTCCCTGCTGGTAGGCGTGTCGCTGCCACGGGCCGGGCGGCACGCTCCCGGGTACGCCCGGGGCACCGGGCGTACCCGGTCCGGTCTGCGTCGGCGCGGAGGCGACCGCGTAACCGGTCGGGGTGTACGTGGGGCCTCCCGGCGGCGGGGTCGGCGCGTTGCCCGGGGCGAACTCGGTGGGCGTCGGCGCGGCGCTCGGCTGCGGGGGCGGCGTCGGCGCGGGGGCGGGCATCCGCAGCCGCTCGGTGATCGACCCGGCGACCGCCCGCGGGAGCCAGTCCTCGCCCTGGCGCAGCGGCTCGGGCGAGATCTCGTGGCACATGCGGATGATGTCGGCCAGGGCGGGGCGGTCGGTGGGGTCGCGGCTGAGGCAACGGGTGACCAGGGGGCGGAGTTCGTCGGGCAGCCGGCTGAGGTCGGGGTCCTCGTGGACGATCCGGTAGAGCACCGCGTGCGAGGGCCCCTCACCGAACGCGGGCGCGCCGATCGCGGCGTAGGCGGCGATCTGGCCGAGGGCGAAGACGTCGGTGGCCGGGGTGACGGTGCCGGCCGCCGCCTGCTCCGGCGCCATGAACGCCGGGGTGCCGACACTGACACCCGTACCGGTCAGGGCGGTCGTGTCGGCGGCCCGGGCGATGCCGAAGTCGATGACCCGAGGGCCGTCGGCGGCGAGGAGGACGTTCGCGGGCTTCAGGTCGCGGTGGACGATGCCCGCACCGTGGATGCCCCCGAGCGCCTCGGCCACCCCGACCGTCAGCAGCAGCACACTGCGCAACGGCAGTCCGCCGTGCCGGGCCACCGCGTGCGCGAGCGAGGCACCCGGCACATAGGCGGTCGCCAGCCAGGGTTGCGCGCCCTCGGTGTCCGAGTCGATGACCGGCGCGGTGTACAGCCCCTGCACCCGCTGCGCGGACCGCACCTCCTGCTGGAAACGCCGCCGGAACTCCGGGTCCTCGCTGAACTCGGCCCGGATCACCTTGAGCGCCAGGGGCCGACCGCCGGGCGTGTACGAGAGATACACCTTGCCCATGCCGCCCGCGCCCAGCACGGCGGCCAGCCGGTATCCCCCGACCACCGCCGGATCGTCGGCCTTGAGCGGCTGGAACGGATCGGTCGAAGACGCGCTGCTCATCAGAAACCATCCCCCTGGTCACGGCAGTCCGGAGCCCGCACATGCCCCGAAGATCAGACGAGAGCGTAGCGGAATGCCGGGCGGACCATCCGCCGTGCGTGCGTCGGCCGGAGAACCGGCCTTGCCGCACCCCGGCGCCGGGTCCATGCTGGTGCCATGGGTGACCAGGCCGGCCCCGAGCCGACGGTGTCCGTGCGGCAGGACCTCCGGTTGCTGGAGGCCGTCGGCGCACACCCGGACGGCGCCTCCGTACAGCAGCTGGCCCGGGCGGCCGAGCTGCCGGAGCTCACCGCCCGGAGGCTCCTCCACGAGCTCGCCCGGGACGGCTATCTGGACGAGCTGGACGACGGTGCGTTCGCCCTCCACGAGCGTGGCCCCCGGCTATTGACCGCCGACGACGGCCCGACGTCGCAGGAACGCCTCCGCCCCCTGCTGTCCTCGCTGCGCGACAGACTGTCCGCCGCCGTCTACCTGACGCTCTACGACGAGGGCGAGATCCGGGTCCTGGAGATCGTCGACGGCCCGCGGGCCCCCCGCGTGAACGTCTGGGTGAGCTTCCAGGAGGCCGGGCACGCGACCGCGCTCGGCAAGAGCGTGCTGCGCGAGCTGGACCCCGAGGCGCGCGCCAATTACCTCTCCCGGCACGCCCTTGCCGACCTCACCCCCCGCACGATCACGCGCCGGGAGGAGCTGCTGCGGGAGCTCGACGACACCCCCTCGGGCCCGGTATCGATGGACCGCGGGGAGTACTCACGGGGGACGACGTGCGTGGCGGTGCCGGTCTACAGCGGGGACCAGGTCGGTTCGATCGGCATCTCGTTCCGGTCGGACCGGATGTACCGGACCACCGAGGTCAGGGCGCGGTTGCTGGAGTCGGCGCAGCGTGTGACGCGGCGGCTGACGCTCCCCGAGTGCTGATCCGTTCGCCTCGGCCCATCAGCTCGTCGAAGGCTCCGTCGAAAACTCCTCAGCCGGTGACGATGCCGGCGACCAGGTTGATCGTGGTGGCGAGGATGCTGGCGCCGAAGATGTACGACAGCAGGCAGTGGCGGAGGGCGACCGCGCGGATCCTGGAGGTCGAGACGTTGTTGTCGGAGACCTGGTACGTCATGCCGAGGTTGTAGCTGAAGTAGAGGAAGTCGATGTAGCGCGGCGGTTCCTTCGCGTTGAAGTCGATCCCGCCGCCGGGCGTCTGGTGGTAGATGTACGCGTAGCGGGCCGCGTACATCAGATGGAGCGCCGCCCAGGACATGAACACGCCGCCGAGCGCCAGGGCGGCCGCCGCGTGGCTCAGGTCCGAGTCGCCGATCAGCAGCAACAGCACGATGCCGACCAGACCGGACAGCGCGGCCGTGACGACGACGAGCTCCTCGGCGACGGGCCGGAACTCCTCGCGCCGGGCGTTGTCGTGGGTCGCGGCGGCGTCCATCGGCCACAGGACGAGCCATCCCGTGACGACGAAGACGGTCTGGGCCAGGGCGATGCCGACGAGGAAGCCCAGCGGTGTGTTGGTGAGGAGGACGCCGACCAGTACGCCGACGGCGGCTCCGACCAGCGCGGAGCCCGCGAGCCGGGGCACGGCGGGGAGCAGGAACCGACGGTACGTGTTCTTGTCGTGCATGTGGGACCTCACGTGGCTGCCCGAGGGGCCTGAGCCCTGTGCCGCGAGGCGTTCCCCGCAGCCGGGGCCGGTCCATGTCAGCGTATGCGCGAGTGATCCGGCCCGCAGTTCCGGAGCGGTGTCGCAGGCGCTCGGCAGCGGCCTCGGAGCCGACTGGCAGCCGGGAAACCCCGGGCATAGCCTGCCGGAAGGACCCGTTACGCCCCCCATGTCCATCGACCCGCCGTACGCGCCGTATCCGCAGGTGAAAGGGTGGAAGTGCCGTGAGCACCGACAAGGACGTCAGCACCGGCAAGGAAGCGCAGGAGCCCTTGGAGCCCCGGGTCGGTCCCGTCCCCGAGGGCGATCCGCAGTTCCGGCCCTACCACCATCCCGCCGCGGGGTGGGGGGCGGCGAAGAGCGTGACCCGCTTCCTGGTGGAGGAACGCGCACTGGTGGACGGCCCCCGCGCGATCATGCGGATGAACCACGAGAACGGCGGCTTCGACTGCCCCGGGTGCGCGTGGCCGGACGACACCAAGGGCCTGCACCTGGACATCTGCGAGAACGGCATCAAGCACGTCACCTGGGAGATGACGCCCAAGCGCGTCGGGCGCGAGTTCTTCGCCGCGCACTCGGTGACCGAGCTGTACGGGTGGAGCGACTACGACCTGGAGAACCAGGGCCGGCTGACCGAGCCGATGGTGTACGACGCCGAGTCCGACCACTACGTGCCGATCAGCTGGAAGGACGCGTTCGAGCTGGTCGGAGCCGCCCTGCGCGGGCTCGACAGCCCGAACCGGGCGGCGTACTACACCTCCGGCCGGCTCGGCAACGAGGCCACCTTCCTCTACCAGCTGATGGCCCGCGAGCTGGGCACGAACAATCTGCCGGACTGCTCCAACATGTGCCACGAGGCCAGCGGGCGGGCCCTCCAGGCCTCCCTGGGCACAGGAAAGGGCACGGTCGACCTCAAGGACTGGGAGTCCGCGGACGCCCTGTTCATCCTGGGCGTCAACGCCGCGTCGAACGCGCCCCGGATGCTGACCGCCCTCGCCGAGGCCGACCGTCGCGGCGCGCAGATCGTGCACGTCAACCCGTTGGTCGAGGCGGCGGCCACCCGCACCATCGTTCCGCACGACTTCACGGACATGGCGCTGTTCAAGGCCACGAAGACCAGCACGCTCAACCTCCAGCCCCGCATCGGCGGCGACATGGCGCTGCTGCGCGGCATGGCCAAGGCGGTCCTGGAGAAGTCGACGAGCGACCCCAGGGCCCTGGACCGTACCTTCATCGACCGTCACACCACCGGCTTCGAGGAGTACCGGGCGCTGTGCGAGGCCACTCCCTGGGAGGAGCTGGAGCACCAGTCCGGGCTGAGCCGCGCCGACATCCTCAAGGCGGCGCAGGTGTACGAGGAGGCCGACCGCTCCATCGTCAGCTGGTGCCTGGGCCTCACCCAGCACGAGCACGGCGTCGACACCGTCCGCGAGATCGTCAACCTCCTGCTGCTGCGCGGCAATCTCGGCCGGGAGGGCGCGGGCCCCTCCCCCGTGCGCGGGCACAGCAACGTCCAGGGCAACCGCACCTGCGGCATCGACCACCGCCCGAGCGAGGAGTTCCTGGACCGGCTCGCCGAGACCTGCGGGATCGACCCGCCGCGCGAACACGGCCTGGACACCGTGGGAACGATCCAGGCGATGCAGGAGGGTGAGGTGAAGGTGTTCGTCGGGATGGGCGGCAACTTCGCGCTCGCCGCGCCCGACACCCCGGCCACGTACGCGGCGCTGCGCTCCTGCGACCTCACCGTCCAGGTGAGCACCAAGCTCAACCGCAGCCATGTCGTCCACGGCCGCGCGGCCCTGATCCTGCCGTGCCTCGGCCGCACCGAGAAGGACCACCAGCGGGGCGGCGTCCAGAGCACCTCGGTCGAGGACTCGATGAGCATGGTCCACATGTCCGTCGGGATGAAACGCCCCGCCTCCCCGCACCTGCTGTCCGAGCCGGCCATCGTCGCCGGAATGGCGCGCGCCGCCCTGCCGGACAGCGAGACCCCCTGGGACTGGTACATCGAGGACTACGACCGGATCCGGGACACGATGGCCGAGGCCCTGGACGGCTTCGAGGACTTCAACCGCCGGGTCCGGCTGCCCCTCGGCTTCCGGATCAAGCAGCCCGCCCGCGAGCTGGTCTTCCTGACCCCGTCGGGGCGGGCCGAGTTCTCCGCGGCCCCGCTGCCCGACGTGGTGCCCGAGCCCGGCACGCTGGCGCTCGGCACGATGCGGTCGCACGACCAGTGGAACACCACCATCTACTCCGACAACGACCGCTACCGGGGCATCAAGAACCTGCGCACGCTGATCTTCATGAACCGGGCCGACATGCGCGAGCGCGGGATCGCCGACATGGGTCCTGTCGACATCACGAGCACGGCGAAGGACGGCAGCCGGCGGTTCCTGAACGGCTACACGGCGGTTCCGTACGACATTCCGCGCGGCTGTGCGGCCGGCTACATGCCGGAGATGAACGTGCTGTGCGCCCTGGGCGACTACAGCACCCAGAGCGACCAGCCGATCATGAAGCACGTCAAGATCACGGTGGTGCCGGGCGCCTGAGCAGTCGCCGTCCCGCTCTCACCCCGGCCGGGCGAACCGTTCCAGGAGCAGGTAGGCCCGCCGTTCCGCGGCGGCGAGTTCGGTGGGGTCGATCTCCGCCGGCCAGAGCTCGCCCGCCGCCGCGTCATCGGCCGCGCGCAACTCCACCACAGCCGAGGCAAGTTGCTCCTGGGCGGCAGGGAAGGACGCCACCGCACCCTCGGCCAGGGCGCGTTCGGCGCGCCCCGAGGCCGACCGGCACGCGGCCAGGGCGCGCCGTGCCCGTACGGCGGCCCGGTCGTGGACCACCGACAGCGCGCAGACCAGCGCGATACCGACCCCGAGCAGGCTGCTCAGCGCCCGGTCCTTGACGAGGTCCCCGGCGGGCGAGGGCGCGGCGAGGTCGGTGAGCAGCAGCGCCAGCGGTGTGAGGAAGACGACGCCGAGGCCGTAGTTGCGGGCGACGACGTACTCCAGCAGGAACTCCATCACCACGATCACCAGGACGAGGACCACCGGTTCGGGGCGCGCGGCCAGCACCGCGAGCGCGAGCAGCAGCCCCGCCATCGTGCCCAGGGTGCGCTGCGCGGCCCGCTGCGCCGCCGTCCGTACGTTGACCGAGTGCAGGACCGCCGCGGCGGAGATCGCCGCCCAGTAGCCATGGCCGAGCCCGAGGGGCAGCGCCGCCGCTCCGGCGAGTCCGGTACCGAGGAGCATGCGGAACGCGGGCACGGTCAGGACCGCCGTACGGGCGGCGCTTCCGTGGCCCCGCCCCGTCACCAGCTCCGAGGCGCGTGCCTCGGCGGCGCGCAGGCCGGCCCGGGCGGCGGGGTCCGGACCGGCCGGGGACGGGGCGGTGAGGGAGCCGACGGTCCGGGACAGGGCCGCCAGCTCGGGGACCATCCGGGGCAGGCGCCGGCGGCGGCCGACCAGGATCCCGGCCTGACGGCGCAGGCTCCGGGCCGGGCCGTGGGGGTCGTCGGGCGCGCGGCGCGCCGCGACGACGAGCAGCGCCCACGCCAGGTCGGTGAGCCGGAGGCACGTATCGCCCCGGCCGTCCCGTTCCGCCCCGGTGGGCGGCTGGACCCCGAGGGTGCGGTACGCCTGGAGCACGGCGGCCGTCGCCCGGTGCCGTACGAGCCCCCGGCCGCCCCCTGTCCCCGCCGCCTCCCACAGGTCCGCCAGCTCGCGCAGGGCGGCGGCCACGGCGAGCCGCTGGGGGCGGTCCGGGTGCACGAACCACCCGAGCACGGCGAGCAGCCAGGCCACGGCCGCGCCCGTGGCGGCCAGGGCCGTCTGCACCGTGATGTCGGAGGGGTCGGTCGAGCCGTAGGCCGCCACGGCGAAGGCGAAGAGCAGCAGCACCGCGCCGAGGCCGCTGAGCCGGGCCGCGTCACAGGCGAACTTCGCGGCGGCGGCCACGAGGGCCATCGCCGCGACCGCCACCGCGGCGCCCGCTCCCCCGCCCCTCGGCTGCGCCCACACGGCGAGGGCCGAACCGCAGCCCACGCACGCGGTCATCGCCACCGCGACGACGGCGAGGACACGGGCCCTTCTCACGTAGGGCAGATTGCGGCCGAAGGTGGTGATGAAGGAACCGAGCATCGTGTACACGGCGAGATCGGCCCGGCCCGCCAGGGCCAACGGCAGGGCGGGCACCGCCATGGCGAGCGCGGCGCGCAGCGCGAAGGAGACCGCGCCGTCGACGCTCTGCAGGGCCAGTGCGCCCCGGGGCGAGAGCGCCCGCCCCACCCCGGTGACCAGGGCCCGCCGCCGGCCGGCCCCACCCGACCGGTCGGAGGCATTGGGCCCACCCGCCCCGCTGGACGCACCGCCGGTCGCGCCGCCGTCGGGCGTACCCGGGCCGTTCGGCTCCCCCCGGTCGCTCAGCACGCGCCGACCCACTCCTCGTCGCCGTCCGCGAAGGTCTGGTGCTTCCAGACCGGGACCTCGCGCTTGAGGTCCTCGACCAGACGCTCGCAGGCGGCGAACGCCTCCGCACGGTGAGCGCAGGAGATGGCTGCGACGACCGCGATCTCGCCCACGGCCAGCCGGCCGGTGCGATGGACGGCGGCCAGCGCCCGGACCGGGAAGTCGGCCGCGACCTTCTCCGCCACCCGGCGCAGTTCGGCCCCGGCTCCGGGGTGCGCGCTGTAGTCCAGGAGGGTCACCGGCCGACCGCCGTCGTGGTCGCGCACCCTGCCGACGAAGAGGGCGGTGCCACCGGCGGCGTCGTCGCCGACCGCGGCGTACACCTCGTCGAGGGAGAGCGGGCTGTCCCGCACGGCGAGCAGCCGGATCGGATCACCGCCCGGAGCGTCGCCGGAGGGCCCGGCGGCCTCGATGTCGTCGGAGGCGTCGCGTAGATGCGTCATGGTCGGGTCCTCAGCGTGGGGGGGGGCGATCGGGGCCAGGGGACGGTCAGGGCC
>NZ_QWFA01000161.1 GCF_003501885.1 Streptomyces globisporus | reverse complement strand
GGTCGGGGCGGGCGCCGGGGCGGGCGTCACCGGATCGCGGTGTGTCCCGGGCGCGGGCAGCCGGGCCGGGTCCAGCTTGCCGTTCGCGGTGAGGGGGAGGGCCGGCAGCACGGTCACCGTCGCGGGCACCATGTGCGGCGGCAGCAGCCGGGCCGCCCGCTCCCGTACGGGGCCGGGGTCCTCGCCCGCCCCCGGGGCCGGAACCACGTACGCGTCGATCCGCACGGCCGCCGCGTCCCCGGCGTCTCCGCCGGTCACGGTGACCGCCGCCGCCGACACCGCCGGGTCCTCCAGCAGCACGTGCCGGATCTCGCCCGGCTCGATCCGGAAGCCCCGCACCTTCACCTGGTCGTCGATCCGGCCCAGGTGTTCCACCGTTCCGTCGGGCAGCAGCCGCCCCAGGTCCCCGCTGCGGTAGAGCCGCCGCCCCGCCGGGTCCAGGGGGTCCGGGACGAAGCGTTCGGCGGTCAGGGCGGGCCGGTTCAGATAGCCGAGCGCCACGCCCGCCCCGCCCACCACGATCTCCCCGGGCGCACCCGGCGGCACCGGCCGCCCGTGCGCGTCCAGCACCCGGACCGACCAGCCGGGCAGGGGCCGCCCCACGGACCGGGAACCGGCGAGCGCGTCCCGCCGGGTCACCGTGGCCGCCGTGACATGGACGGTGGTCTCGGTGATCCCGTACATGTTGACCAGCCGGCAGCGGTCCTCCGGGTGCCGGTCGAACCAGTCCAGCAGCGGCCGGGCGTCCAGCGGTTCGCCGCCCAGCACCACCAGCCGGATGCCCGCCGGGTCGGGCGCGGCCCGGTCGGCCGCCGCGAGCTGGGTGAACGCGGAGGGGGTCTGGCTCAGCACGCTCACCCGCTCCCGGACCAGCAGCGCGTGGAAGTCCTCCGGGGAGCGGGTGGTCCAGTGGTCCACGACGACCAGCCGCCCGCCCGTCAGCAGCGCGCCCCAGATCTCCCACACCGAGAAGTCGAACGCCGCCGAGTGGAAACACGTCCAGGTGTCGTCGGGGGAGAGCCCGAAGTCCTCGCGGACGGCACCCACCAGGGCCGTGACGTTGGCGTGCGGGACGAGGACCCCCTTGGGGCGGCCGGTCGAGCCCGAGGTGTGGATGACGTACGCGGGTGAGCCCGGCTCTCCGCGCGGTGCGGCGGGCCGGGGCGGGTGGCCGGTGAGGGTGGCCGGGTCCTCGACCGTGAGCCGGACCCCGGCGTCCCGCGCGGTGCGCTCCCGCCGGTCCGCCGGATGCTCCGGATCCAGCGGTACGTGGACGGCGTCCGCCTTCAGCACGGCGAGCATCGCCGCCACCAGGTTCGTCGAGCGGGGCAGGCAGAGCCCGACGAGATCACCGGGGCGGACCCCGTGGGCGTACAGACCGTCGGCCAACGCCTCGGCACGGGCGTCGAGTTCGGCGTACGAGAGCGTGACGGGCCCGGCGGTGAGGGCGGGAGCGTCGGGGCGGGAGGCGACCTGCGCGGCGAAGGCTATGTCGATGCGGAGGGGGGAGGCCAGGGGCGCGGGTCGGGCTCCGAGGGCCGGTTGCTCCGCCGACTCCGCCTCGCTCAGCGGATTCAGCCGAGACAGCGGTGTGTTGGGCCGGCTGGTGAGCAACTGCTGTCGAACGCGCTCCACTTGGTGGGCCGGTACGGGAAGACCCCCCGGCCCGGTCGGCAGGACGGCGGGACCATCGCTCGCCATCAACTCCAGCGCGGGCGGCTCCGCCCCGTCGGCCAGGGTGACCGGTTCGGTGGCCAGCAGCTCCGCGACCGTACGGCCGGGCGACAGGTCCGCCGCGAACACCGCGTACCCGTCGAGCGCCCCCAGCGCGTACGGCGGCCGGTCCCGGGCCGGTACGGGGACGGCGACGCCCACTGCGGTCGCCCCCTCGTACCGCCCGACGGTGAGCGCGAGCGCCGAGGTCAGGCGGCGGGTCTCCTCGTCGAGGCGCAGATCGAGCGGGCGCGGCCCGGCGAACGGCGTCACCGCATCCGGGGCCAAGTCGCCCCGCAGCACCCGGGCGACGATCCGCAACGACCGCGCGTCCAGGGCGGATCCGTCGGCCGTCAGGACGAGGTCGGGACCCGCAGCCGCCCCTTCCCTCCGCTCGTCCGCGTACCGCAGCAGCACCGCGCGCAGCCGGTGGCCGGAGGCGACGGGGCGGCTCGCCTCGGCCGCGCGCCGCCGGGCCGCCGCGTCGGATGCGGCCGGGGCGGGCACAGGCTCCGTCCACACCCGGGGTGGGCGGTCCCCGGGCCACCACAGCTCGGCCGCCACCGTGAGCGCGGCGGCGAGCGCGGCGTCGCTGGTGGCCGGTGACAGGCGGACCGTCAGGCTGTGCTGGGCAGGCGGCACGTACGCAACTCCTCGAAGACGCAAGGGATATCGGAGATCGGGGGTCAGCGGGCGGTGAAGCCGCCGTCCACGGTGACCACGCTGCCGGTCACCTGCCGGGACGCGTCCGTGGCCAGCCAGAGCACCGCGTCCGCCACATCACCCGGTTCCACGAGTGCGTTCATCGGCTGGTCCCGGACGAAGGTCTCCTCGTGCTCCGCCACCGGCACCTCCAGCGAGCGGGCGATCTCCGCCAGCATCCGGCCCTCCATCGCCTCGTCGTCCCGCACCGAGCCCGGGCAGACCGCGTTGACCCGGACCTTGCGGGGCGCGTAGTCCAGAGCCACCGCTTTCGTCAGGCCCACCAGACCGTGCTTCGCCGCGACGTACCCCGCGAAGTGCCGGTAGCCCACCAGCCCCGCCGTCGAGGCGACGTTGACGATCGAACCGGACCCCTGGGCGACCATCCGGGCCCCCACCGCACGGATCGCCCGCCACGCGCCGCCCAGATCCACATCGATCATCAACTGCCATTCGGCCTCGGTGATCTCGTGCGCCGGGCGGCCCGAAGGGGCGGCGATACCCGCGTTGTTGACCAGTACGTCGATCCGCCCGAACCGCTCCTCGGCCGCGTCCGCCGCCGCCTCCAGCGCCGCCAGGTCCCGGACGTCGGCCTGCCGGGTCAGCACGGCGGAGCCCTCCTCGCGGCAGAGCTCGGCGGTGTGCGCGAGCTGCGAGGCCGAGCCGAGCGGATACGGCACCCCGGGCAGCTCGCCCGCCACGTCCAGCAGCATCAGGTCGGCGCCCTCACGGGCGAACGCCAGGGCGCAGGCCCGGCCGAGACCGCGCGCAGCCCCCGTGATCACCGCCGCCCGCCCGGCCAGCCGCTCCGTACCGGAGCCGCTGCTCACCGGTCCCGTGCCCGTACCGTCGCCGGTCACCGGCCCCTCGCCGCGCGTGCCTCGGCGGCCACCAGCTCCAGCAGCTCGTCCGGCCGCTCGGCCAGATACATGTGCCCGCCGGCCGGCTCGGCCACCGTGAGCTTCCCCGTCGTCGCCCGGCCCCACTCGGCCGCCTCCGCCGCCCCCACGAGGGTGTCCTCCCGGCCCCGGACCGAGATGACGGGAACGCTCAACGGGCGGTCCGTGGACGGCACATACGTCTCGTGGAGCCGGACGTCCGCCCGCAGCGCCGGCAGCAGCAGCTCCCGCATCTCCGGGTCCGCCAGCGCCGGGTGGTCGTACCCGGCGAACACCCGGACCCGGGCGGCGAACTCCTCGTCCGGCAGCCCGTCCGCCCGGTCCGTGCGCGGCGTCCAGGGGCCGGGCGCACCGCTCACGACGAGCGCGGCCAGGCGGACCGGCCCGCCCGCCCGCTCGATCCGGTGCGCCAGCTCGTACGCGAGCACCGCGCCCATGCTGTGCCCGAACAGCACGACCGGGCTGCCGCCCCCGTCCGCCCCGCCGAGCGCCGCCGTCACCTGTGCGTACGCGTCGTCGACGGCCGGGGCCGCCGCGTCGTACGCGGGCTCGGGGAACCGCTTCTCGCGGCCCGGCAGGGAGACCGGGAGGATCCGCAGCCCCTCCGGCGCCCGCTTCTGCCAGGGCGTGAAGAAGGAGGGGCCCGCCCCGGCGAAGGGCAGGCAGATGAGGACGGTGTCTGCGTCGGCCACGATCGTTCCTGTTCTCTTTCTCTTCTACCGGTCCACCGGAGTTCGGTCAGTCCCCGACCATGATCGTCGCGAGGATCGCGGCGAGGTAGCCCGGGTCGCTGACCCCGCACAGCTCGCGGGCCGAGTGCATCGAGAGGCCCGGCACCCCGACGTCCACCGTGGTGACGCCGAGCCGGGCCGCCGTGAGCGGGCCGATCGACGTGCCGCAGGGCATCGCGTTGTTGGAGACGAACGGCTGCCAGGGTGCCCCGACCCGCTCGGCCGCCGCCGTGAACATCGCGATGCCGGTGGAGTCGGTGGCGTACCGCTGGTTGACGTTCACCTTGATGGTGGGGCCGCCGTTGGGCAGCGGGCAGTGGTCGGGGTCGTGCCGCTCGGAGTAGTTCGGGTGCACCGCGTGCGCCATGTCGGCGGAGACGCAGAACGCGCCCGCCAGCGCCCGCGACCAGTCCTCGTCGCCGCCGCCGCGGGCGGACACGGAACGGGACAGGATCCGCTCCAGCAGCGGGCTCTGCGCGCCCGTCTCCGAACCGCTGCCGACCTCCTCGTGGTCGAAGGCGGCGAGCACGGGGATGAACGCGGGCTGCGTGCTCCCCGTCGCCGCGTCCACCAGCGCGGTCACCCCGGCGTGCACCGAGACCTGGTTGTCCAGGCGCGACGCCACCACGAACTCCCTGTCCACGCCCAGGTACCCGGGCGGCTGGATGTCGTGCAGCATCAGGTCCCAGCCCAGGACGTCCGCCGGGTCCTCGCCGGCGTCCGCCGCGACCCGGCGCACCAGTTCGCCCTCCCGCGGGTCGCCCAGCGCCCAGATCGGCGCGATGTGCCGCTGCCGGTCCAGCGCCACGCCCTCGTTCACCGAACGGTCCAGGTGGATCGCCAACTGAGGTACCCGCAGCAGGGGTTCGTCGATCTGGACGAGTCGGCTGCGCGGTACGCCGTCGGGGCCGCGCAGCGCGAGCCGGCCGGAGATGCCGAGGTCCCGGTCGAGCCAGGTGTTCAGCGGCACCCCGCCGTAGATCTCCACCCCGATCTGCCGCCACCCCGCAGTCCCGGTGTCCGGTGCGGGTTTGATCCTCAGGTTCGGGGAATCGGTGTGGGTGCCGACGATCCGGAACGGGGTGTGGGCGGGCGCGTCCTCGGGGACGTACCAGGCGATCAGCGCACCGGCGCGGCTGACGAACAGGCCGCCGGTCGCCCCGGTCCAGTCGTCGGTGCCGCGCAGTTCACGGAACCCGGCCTTCTCCAGACGCTGGGCCGCACTGGCAACCACGTGGTACGGGGACGGGCTGGCAGCGATGAAGGAGAGCAGGTCGTCGGTGTGGCTGCGGTGGGGGGCCGGAGTCATACGGCGTCCGCCTTTCCGGTGTTCGGCAATGACTGGGAGGGTGACGGTCCGCCGGGCTGGTCGGGCCCGGCGCTCGCACCCCCGGCGGCGCCCCCGGAGCCTTGGCCCGAGGACCCCTGCGAGGGGTGCTCCCCGAGGAGTTCCCGGACCGGCCGGTCGGGCCGGGCGCAGAACTCCGCGAGCAGGTCGGTGTATGACGCGAGAAGGTCGTGGGCGGTCGTGTGGTCCCACAGGTCGGTGGAGAATTCCAGGAACGTTCGATAACCCTTCGCGGCGTCCCGGCGCGGCGCAAGCCCGAAGCACAGCTCGCTGCGGGAAAGCGGCGGTGCCAGATCGGCCACCTCGACCCGCAGCCCGGGGATCTCGATGTCCGTGTCGACGGAGTTCTGGAAGGCCAGGACATGCGGCACCCGGTCCGGGACGCTGACAGCGCCCGCGTCCCGCATCGCCTGCATGATGCGGGCCGTGGGCAGCACATGCGCCATGGCGCCGAGCGCACCCGCCCCCGTACGCACCGCGAGCTCCGCGCACGTCTCCTCAAGATTGGCTGAATCCAGTCGTACGCGGACCATCACCGCTGTGGACGTCATCGCCACGAGCGACTCCGAAGCGGTGCCCTCGCGGTTGGCGTACGGGACGCTCAGCAAGGTGTCCTCCTCGCCCGACAGCCGGGTCAGGAACACCCCGAGCGCGGCGGCGGCGACGGCGAACGGGGTGGTGTGCCGGTCGGCCGCGAGCTTCTCCACCGCCGCCCGCACCTCGCCGGACGCGACCCCGCGCACCGTGTCCCCGTGCCCGCTCAGCTTCTGCGGACGCGGCCGGTCCGTCGGTACGGGGACGGTGGACGGCACCCCGTCCAGATAGGCGGCACAGAACGCGGCCCGCTCCTCCTCGGCCCCGGGATCGTGGTGCTCCCGCTGCCACCGGGCGTACCCGGGCGCCTGCATCGCCGGATCGGGCAGTCCGTGCGGGACGCCCGAGGCGGCCGCCGTGTACAGCGCGGCGATCTCCGCGAGCAGCAGGGACAGCGACCAGCCGTCGGCGCACACGTGGTGCAGGACGAACATCAGCTGCCAGCGGTCCTCCTCGACCCGCAGCAGCCGCAGCCGGGGCAGCAGGGCCTGCCCCAGCTCGAAGGGGGCCGCCGCGTCCGCCCGGCACAGGGCGTCCGCCCGGGACCGCCGCTCACCGGCGGGCAGCGCCGTCAGATCCTCCACCGGCAACGCCACCGGCCCCGCCGCCACGACCTCCTGCCACCAGGGCCCGTCCGGCGCGGCCTCCTGGACGAACCGGGTGCGCAGCGCGTCGTGCCGGGCGATCACCTCGGCCACGGCGGACCGCAGGGCCTCCGGATCCAGCGCCCCGGTGAACGTGATCCGCGTGGGGACGTTCCACACGGCGGGGTCGGGCATGGCGTGGTGCCCGGCGATCATGCGGGCCTGCTGGTCGCTGACGGGGGCGCGGTCGACGACGGCGGTGTCCTCGACGGGGCTGTCGTCGGGCACCAGCTGCGTGGTCATGGCCCGCAGGGTGGCCTCGGCGAAGAAGTCCACCAGTGGGTAGTCGACGCCGAGGGTGTCCCGTACCCGGTTCACCAGGCGGATCGCGGCGATCGAATTGCCGCCCAGGTCGAAGAAGTTGCTGTCGTCGGGGAAGCCGCGCGCATCGAGGACGGACTCCCAGATCTCGCGGAGGCGGGCCGCGGTGTCGGGGGACGGCTCCTCGTGCAGGGCGGCCGCCTCGTACGGTGAGTGCTTCTCGCGCGGTACGGACTCCTCGCGCGGCGCGGCTGTCACCGTTTCCAACTGTTCGTCCAGCTCGGCCAGATACCCCTCCGCCGTCGCCGCGTCGAACAGGTCCGCGTCGTACCGCAGCCGCAGCCGCAGGCTCCCGTCCGGGGTGCGGGTGGCCATCAGCGCCAGCTCCAGCGGCGCCGACTCCGTCCCGGCCGCCACCGCCTCCGCCCGAAGCCCGGGCAGTTCGATTCCGGCCAGCGCCGAGCGGTCCAGGTCGACCGAAACCGTCACCAGCGGCCGCGGGTTCCCCGGGTCGGGGTGGACGGCGGCGACCAGCGCGTCCAGGTCCACCCCGCTGTGCTCCTCCGCCGCGAACAGCGCCCGGCCGGTGGCCCGTACGGCCTCCGGCAGCGGGGTGGCGTCCGTCGCGGAGAGGGCCAGCGGCAGCAGGGCCACATGGAAGCCCACCGTGTCCGCCGTCGAAGGCCGCCGCCGCCCGAACGTCGTGCCCAGCAGGAACGCGTCCTGCCCCGACCGCCGGCGCAGCACCAGCTGCCAGGCCGTGCACAAGGTGGCGAACAGGGTCACGCCCTGCTGCCCGCTCCACTCCCCCAGCCGGTCCGCCCGGTCCCTGCCCACGGTCCGGGCCACCGCCGCGCCGCGCCCCGCCACCCGGCGCCCGCGCGGCCGGTCCGTCGGCAGGGCCAGCACCGAGGGCTTCTCGCCCAGCAGCCCGCGCCACCAGGCGAGGTCGGCCGGGTCGTGCGCCTGCTCGGGGGCCCCGACGGTCGTCCCGGCGGGCCGTGCGAAGACCGGCGGGCGTCCGGCGCGGGCCGCCGCGTACAGCTCGCGGAGGTCCCCGGCGATCAGCGCGGCCGAATGCGCGTCCGTGATGATGTGGTGCATCCCGAGGACCAGGACGTGGTCGTCCTCGGCCAGCCGGAGCAGGCGGGGCGTGAACAGCGGCCCCCCGGCCAGGTCGTAGGCGCGGTGGCTCTCCTCGGAGAGCAGCGCCTCGATCACCCCGTCCGGGTCCTGCCCCCCGGCGTCGGACACCGCCAACGGGATGCGGAGCCCGTCACGGACGACCTGGACGACGCCCGCCTCGTCCTCGCCCCGGAACCCCGTCCGCAGCCCCGGGTGCCGCTCGACAAGACCGTCGACCGCCGCCCGCAGCGCCGGCACGTCCAGCGGGCCGCGCAGCCGTACGGCCTGGGTCTCGTTGTACGCCGCCGGGTTCTCCAGCAACTGCGCGGCCAGCCACAGCCGCCGCTGGGCGGAGGTGGCGGGCGCGACGGTCTCCCGTACGGCGTGGTTCGCGCCCCCCGCCGCTGTCCGCTCCCGCGTCCGGCGGCGCAGCACGTCCAGCCGATCGAGCCCCGACCGCAGCCGCTGCCGGTCCATCCCGAAGTCGACCAGCGCGGCGATCTCGTCCACCCCGGCCCCGTGCAGCGCTGCCACGAACGGGGCGACGCTGTCCGGCGTACCGATCAGGGCCCGCTGGTCGCAGTAGCGGTCGTAGGCCCGGCGGAACAGATAGTCCAGATCCTCCTCGCTCGCCGCCGCCACGTCCTCGCGCCGCTGCCCGGCCGCCGTCGCCGCCGAGCGCATCAGCAGCGAGGACCGCAGGTAGCGCACCATCGGCTCCAGCGCGTCCGCCCGGGCGGTGGCGTGGTCGTCGCCCAGATACGTGTGCACCAGCACCGTCACCCGCCCGGCGTCCGGGTCGAGCCCGCAGGCTGCCCGCGTACGCCGGTAGAGCGCGATGTTCGCCGCCAGCTCGTCCACGGTCTGGCTCATCAGATTGGTGACGACCCCGAGGCCGCGCCGGGCCGCCTCCTCGTACGAGGCCCGCTGCCCGGAGGTCGCCAGGAAGAACGGCGGCTCCTCCTGCACCGGACGCGGCCGGATCCGGATCTCCGCCTCCGCGCCCTCGCCCGTGTGCCGCCGCACCGCCTCCCCGCGCCACAGCCGCCGCACCTCGTCGAGGTGGTCGAAGGCGATCCGCCGCCGGTCCGCGAACCGGTCCGGATGCAGGGCGAAGTCCCGGGCGTGCCAGCCGGTGGCGCAGCCGATGCCGACCCGGCCGCCGGAGAGGTTGTCGACCACCGACCACTCCTCGGCGACCCGCACCGGATCGTGCAGCGGGAGGACCACCGAGCCCGCGTTGATCCGGACGCGCTCGGTCTCCCGGGCCACGGCGGAGGCGAGCACGGCGGGGTTCGGGAAGAGCCCGCCGAAGGAGTCGAAGTGCCGTTCGGGCAGCCAGACCGAGGAGAAGCCGTGCTCGTCGGCGAAGCGGACGGTCTCGAAGAGCGCGTCGTACGCCTCCGGAGCACCGGCCCCTCCGGCCCCGGCGGCCCCCTCCGTCTCCGGGTAGTCGCCGAAGAAGTAGACGCCGAAGTCAGGTGCGGGGCGCGGGGCGCCGACCCGCGTCACGGGCGCCGCCGGGCGAGGAGTCGACCGGGGAAAGAACCCGCCGTCACGCAGCTCGCGCAGCGACCCCTCCACGGCCTCCGCGACCCGGTTCACGTCCTCCTCCGTGTGGGCGGTGGAGAGGTAGAAGCTGCGCCACTCCCATACGTACACACCGCGCAGTTGGAGGTGGTGGTAGAGCAACTCCAGGTCGGCGCGGTGCCGGAACCGGAACATCGACCCGAAGTGGGCCAGCTCCAGAGGGAATTCCTCGTCGCGGAAGAAGGCGTTGAGCCGGTCGGCCAGAGCCTGCGTGCGGGCGTTCAGTCCGCTCTGCAACCCGGGTCCCTGCTCGGTGAGATGGGTGAGCACCGCACGGGCCGCCGCCATCGACAACGGGTGCTGCATGTACGTACCGCCGATGAACGTGGTCTCGCGCGCGGGGCCGCCGGGCTCCCCGTACCGCCAGAACCCGCCGTCCACCCCGTCGAGCAGATCCGCGCGCCCCGCGACCGCACCGATCGGGAAGCCGCCGCCGAGCGCCTTGCCGTACGTGGCGAGGTCCGGCACCACCCCGAAGTGCGCCTGCGCGCCGCGCTGGTGGGGCCGCAGCCCGGTCAGCATCTCGTCGAAGAGCAGCACGATGCCTCGGCGGGCGGTGAGTTCGCGCAGCGCCCGCACGAACTCCACCGGGCGCAGGCCGGGGTTGCGGCACTGCACGGGCTCGACGAGCACGGCCGCGATCGTGTCCCCGAGGGCGTCGATCGTCTCCAGGGACTCCTGCTCCCCGTACTCCAGCACGATCAGCTCCGCCACCGCACTGGCCGGGATGCCCCGGGAGACGGGGACCGCGTGCTGCCCGGGGCCCCCGGGGCGGCCGAGGACGGAGTCGATGTGCCCGTGGTACGAGCCCCGGAACATGACGACCTTGTCGCGCCCGGTCGCGGCCCGGGCCAGCCGGATCGCCGCCGAGTTCGCCTCCGTACCGGACGAGGCGAAGACGACCCGCTCCATGCCGGTCAGCGAGGCCAGCAGGGCCGCCGCCTGGCCGGTGTCGGGGGAGCGGGGGCCGAAGCGCAGCCCGTCGGCGAGGTGGCGGCGCACGGCCTCGGTGACCGGCTCCGCCTCGTGGCCGAGCAGCAGCGCGCCGAAGCCCATGGTGATGTCGGTGTACGCGTTGCCGTCGACGTCGACCAGCCGGGAGCCGTGCGCCGAGCGGGCCGCGACCGGGTACAGCATCTCCTTGGTGGCGTCCCGGAACCCCACGACGGCCCGGCTGTCGGCCAGCACCGAACGGTGCTGCTGGGCCAGCTCCTTGGAGGTGCGGGTGCGCTCGGTGAAACGCCGGATCAGCGAAGCGGTGTGGGCCCGCTGGGCCTCGTCGGCCCCCGCCCCGGCCATCCCGCCCGCCGCGTCCACGACGAGGCGGGGGCCGTGCGCGCGCTCCTCGGCGGGCCGAGGCTTCTCGATCTGCGCGCGGGCGGCCGTGAGCTGGGCCGTGAGTGTCCGCGACAGCTCCGCCGCCCGGGCCACAGCCTCGGCGGATCCGGATATCTCCGCGCTCATCGCGCGTCCGTCCCGTCGGTGCGGGCCGTCAGCAGGGCGATGGCGTCGGAGAGTTGGGTGAGCATCGCCGCCTGGGTCTCGGCCAGTTGGCGTATCTGCTCGGACAGGGCGGCGACCTCGGCCCGGGTGGCGTACACGGGCTCGTCGGCCACGGGTGCCGCCACCGCTGCGGTCTCGGGAGCAACCATGGCCGCCGGGGCAATCTTCCGCCCCGCTATCAGCGCCGCCGTCAGCCGGGGCGTGCCCGCCTCCTCCAGGACCTCCTGCATGCTGATCTCCGTGCCGAACTCGGCCTCCAACTGCCGCACCATCCCGATGAGCTGGAGCGAGTCGGCGCCGAGCCCGACGAACGTGCGGTCGGCGGAGACCTCGTCCGACCGGTGGCCGAGATGGCGCGCGGTCAGCTCCAGCACCCTGTCCAGTACGGCCTGTTCGGTCATGCGGTCCTCCGTGGAGCGTGGGGATGGGTGAACGTGGGGTGCGGGGCCCCGCCAGTGGGAGCGCCGCTGGAAGGGGTACGTGGGCAGCCGGACGCGCCGGCCGCCGCAGCCGTCGAGCAGCGGCGCCCAGTCCACCCCGGCCCCGGAGCAGTGCAGCGCGGCCACCGCCCGCTCCCAGTCCCGCGTCGGTACGCAGACCGCGCCCGGCAACGCCCGGCGGACCAGGCCCGTCAGCACGGCGGACGGGCCCAGCTCCAGCAGCAGGGGCGAGGTGCCCAACTCCGCCAGCACGGCGGCGAAGTCGGCCGTCCGGCGGGCCTGCGCGACCAGGTACGCGGCGTCCGGCCGCCACCCGGCGGGCCGGACCGTGCCGTCGATCCCGTCGACGAACTCCGTGCGCAGCGGGCGCGGTTCCGTCTTGTCGGCCAGGACGCGGAACTCCTCCAGCGCCGGATCGAGCAGCGCCGTGTGGAACGCCCGGTCCACGGCGAGCACTTCATGCGCCTCACCGCGCGCCGCCAGCAGCGCCCGTACCGCGTCCACCGCCTCCGGGGAGCCGCCCAGCACCTGGTGCGTGGCACCGTTGACCACGGCGAGCTCAAGGCCGGGGACGGCGGCCAGCAGCTCCCGCACCCGGGCCCGGGGGACGAACGCGGAGACCATCGCGCCCGGGGCGGACCGTTCCTGCATCAGCCGCCCGCGCCCGCACACCAGCCGCATCGCGTCCTCGGTGTCCAGCGCCCCGGCCACACAGAGCGCCGCGTACGCGCCGACGCTGTGCCCGGCGACCCGGGCGGGGGTGACCCCGAGCCGCTCCCACAGCCGGGCCTGGGCGAGCTGGAGGGCGAACAGGGCGGGCTGCGCGAACGCGGTGTCCCACCGTGCGGGGCCCTGCCCGCCGACGATCCGGTCCAGGAAGTCGTCCCGGCCGGACTCCTTCGCGTACACCCGGGCGCAGGACTCCAGCACCTCGGCCACCACCGGGAAGCGCGCGGCGAGTTCGGCGCCCATGCCCGGGTGGCCGCCGCCCTGCCCGCTGAACAGGAACACCGGTGCCGGATCCCGTACGCCGTCGGCGACCCCGGTCGTGAACGCCTCGCCCGCCGGGACCCCGGACAGGAACGCCTCCAGCCCGGCCACCGGGTCCGCCGCCGTGACCACCAGCCGGTGCGGCAGGAGCCGCCGCCCGAGCGCGGTCGTGGTCAGCAGATCGGCGGGGGACGGGCGAGCCCCGCCCGCCAGGTGGTCCCGCAGGGCGGTGGCGTACGCCCGCAGCGCGTCCCCGTCGGCGGCCGACAGCGGCAGCAGCGCGGGCACGGGGGCCGCCGTCGGTGCGGCGGAGGCGGGTACGGCCTCCGGCGCCTGTTCCAGGATCACGTGAGCGTTCGTACCGCCCATGCCGATGGAGTGCACACCGGCTCGCCGCACCCCCGCCAGCGGCCAGGCCCGCTCCCGTACCGGCAGCAGGAACGGGCTGTCGTCCACCGCCAGCGCCGGGTTGGGCCGGGCGAAGTTCACCAGCGGCGGGACGATCCCGTGCCGCAGCACCTCGACGGCCTTGATCAGCCCCGCAAGCCCCGCCGCACTGTCCAGATGGCCGATGGCCGGCTTCGTCGAGCCGAGCGCGCAGAACCCGGTCCGGTCCGTGTGCGCGCGGAACGCCTCGGTGAGGGCGGCGAACTCGATCGGGTCGCCCTTCGGCGTGCCCGTACCGTGCGCCTCCACATAGCCGATCGACGCCGCGTCCACGTCCGCCGCGCGCAGCGCCCCGAGCACCGCGTCCCGCTGCCCGGCGATCCCGGGAGCGGCGAAGCCCCGCTTGTCCGCGCCGTCGTTGGTGACCGCCGAGCCCAGGATCACCGCGTGCACGGTGTCGCCGTCGGCCAGCGCCCTCGCCAGCGGTTTCAGGAGGACGGCGGCGGCCCCGTTCCCGCCGACCGTGCCGTCCGCGTCCGCGTCGAACGCCCGGACCGTGCCGGTGGGGGAGAGCGTGGAGCCCTTCACCGGGACATGGCCGCTGACCTGCGGCAGATGCAGGGCAGCCGAGCCCACCAGCATCAGGTCCGCGTCCCCTGCGCGCAGCGCCTGGCAGGCCAGGTGCACCGAGACCAGGGCGCTGGAGCAGGCCGTGGACACGGTGAGCGCGGGCCCGGTAAGCCCGAGCCGGAAGGCGGCCCGGGTGGCCGTGAAGTCGGTGTAGTTGCCGACCTGGACCTGCTTGGCGGTCATCCAGTCGCCCGAGCCGGCCTCCGCGGCGAGGTGGTGGGCCAGATAGCTGTGCAGCGAGTACAGGCGGTAGCCGGAACTGCCGTACACCCCGATCCGTACGGAACCGCCGTCGTGGCCCGCGTAACGACTTCCGGAGCCCGCGTGCCCGCTTCCGCCGCCCGCGTACCCCCCGTCCTCCAGCGCGTGGAAGCAGCACTCCAGGAACAGCCGCTGCTGCGGATCGGTGAGCTCCGCCTCCCGCCCGCTCATCCCGAAGAACCCGGCGTCGAAACCGTCCACGTCCGCCAGGGGCGCGCTCGCCCCGCCGAACCCCGGCCGCTCGTACTCCGCCGCCGGGACCCCCGCCGCGGCGAACTCGGCCCGGGTGAAACGGCGTACGCGGCTCGCGCCCGCCCGGATGTCGCGCCAGTACGCCTCGGGGGTGTCAGCCCCGGGAAACCTCAGCGCCGTCCCGATCACCGCGATCCGGTCGTCCCTCAACGGCTTCTTCCTTTCGCAGCCCCGCCCGCCCCGCCCCGCCCGCACGCCCCATCGGGCCC
>NZ_QWFA01000160.1 GCF_003501885.1 Streptomyces globisporus | reverse complement strand
GCCTCGACGCCCTCCTCCGCCCCCGGCTCCCCTCCCCCCTGCGGGAGGTCCGGGACGAGCACTTCGCGCGCCATGGGGTGCGGCTGTTCCTCAAGCGGGACGATCTGATCCATCCCGATCTGCCGGGCAACAAGTGGCGCAAACTCGCCCTCACTCTGGAGGCCGCCGCCGGGCGCACCGTGCTCACGTTCGGCGGTGCGTACTCCAATCATCTCCGGGCCACCGCCGCGGCCGGGCGGCTGCTGGGCTTCGGGACCGTCGGTGTCGTCCGCGGCGACGAGTTGGCGCACCGGCCGCTGAACCCCTCGCTGGCCCGGTGCGCGGCCGACGGGATGCGGCTGCACTTCGTGGACCGTACGACCTACCGGGCGAAGGCCTCCCCCGAGGTTCTGGCGGGGCTGCTGAGCCGGTTCGGGGACGTGGAGGTCATCCCGGAGGGCGGCAGCAACGCCCTGGCCGCACAGGGCTGTACGGCGCTGGGGCGCGAGTTGGCCGGAGAGGTCGATGTGGCGGCCGTGGCCTGCGGGACGGGCGGCACCCTGGCCGGGCTCGCGGCCGGGCTGGACCCCGGGCAGCGGGCCCTGGGCGTGCCCGTGGTCGGCGGCGGCTTCCTGGCCGAGGATGTGGCGAGGCTCCAGCGCGAGGCGTTCGGCGGCCCGGCCGGGGACTGGTCGCTGGAGGAGCGCTTCACCTTCGGCGGCTACGCCCGTACGACCCCGGAACTGGACGCCTTCGCCGACGGCTTCGAGGACCGGCACGGGCTGCCCGTGGAGCGGGTCTACGTCGCCAAGCTGCTGTTCGCGCTGACCGCACTGGCCGACGAGGGGGCGTTCGCGCCGGGCACCCGGGTGGCCGCCGTGATCACCGGCACCCCGGACGCGCCGCCTCAGGAGTCGTCCGTCTCCCGGTAGGCGGCCGCCTCCTCCAGGTCCAGCCGGCGCAGCAGCGTACGCATCATCTCGTCGTCGATCCGCCGCTCGTCCCGCAGCCGGACGAAGACCTCGCGCTCGGCCTCGATCATCTCCCGCGAGAGCCGCCGGTAGGTGTCGTCCGCCGATTCGCCGGTGACCGGGTCGGCAGCGCCCAGCCGCTCCCAGACGGCGTTGCGGCGGCGCTCCAGCACAGTGCGCAGCCGGTCGGCCAGCGGCGGCGGGAGGCTGTTGTGCGGGTCGTCGAGCAGTTCCCGCAGCCGGGCCTCCGCCGCCTCGGACGCCTCGCTCTGGGCCTGCGCCTCGATGAGTGTGACGGTCTGCGGGTCGGGGCGCGGCAGCTTCAGTACGCGGACGAGGACGGGCAGGGTCAGGCCCTGGATCACCAGCGTCCCGATGACGGTGGTGAAGGTCAGGAACAGCACCAGGCTGCGGGCCGGGAACGGTTCACCGTCCTGCGTGACCAGCGGAATGGAGAACGCGACGGCGAGCGAGACGACCCCGCGCATCCCGGCCCAGCCCACGATGAGCGGCGCGGTCCAGTCGGTGCCGGGCTCGCGCTCCCGGACCCGCCGCGAGAGCCACCGGGGCAGATAGGTGGCCGGGTAGACCCAGACGAAGCGGACCACGACGACGGCCACGAAGACCGCGGCCGCGTAACCGATGGCCTCCTCGACGCCGAACGGGCCGAGCTCCTTCAGGACGAACGGCAGCTGGAGGCCGATCAGCGCGAACACCGCGGACTCCAGGATGAACGCCACCATCTTCCAGACGGCCGCTTCCTGGAGCCGGGTGGCGAAGTCGACCTGCCAGGAACGGTGGCCCAGATAGAGGGCGACGACGACCACGGCGAGGACACCGGAGGCGTGCACCCGTTCGGCCGCCGCGTACGCCACGAAGGGGATCAGGAGGGACAGCGTGTTCTGGAGGAGCGCTTCCTTGAGGTGGGTGCGCAGCCAGTGGAGCGGCACCATGAGCAGCAGCCCGACACCGACCCCGCCGATCGCGGCGAGCAGGAACTCGCCGATTCCGGCGCCCCAGCTCATCCCCTCCCCCACCGCCGCGGCCAGCGCCACCCGGAAGGCGGTGATCGCCGTGGCGTCGTTCACCAGGGACTCGCCCTGGAGGATCGTGGTCACCCGGGCGGGCAGCCCGACCCGGCGGGCGATCGCGGCGGCCGTCACGGCGTCCGGCGGGGCGACGACCGCCCCCAGGACCAGCGCGGCGGTCAGCGGCAGGTCCGGGATGAGCCGGTACGCCAGCCAGCCCACCGCCACGGTCGCGAACAGGGTGTAACCGACGGAGAGCAGGGCGACCGGCCGGATGTTGGCCCGCAGATCCAAGTAGGAGCTGTCCAGGGCCGCCGTGTGGAGCAACGGCGGAAGCAGCAGCGGGAGGACGACATGGGCGTCCAGGTGGTACGTCGGAACGCCCGGCAGGTAGCCGGCCACGAGCCCCACCGCGACGAGCACGAGCGGGGCGGGCACCGGGGTGCGGCGGGCCGCGCCGGCCACCGCCGCACTCACGGCGACCAGGGCGATCAGCGGCAGCGCGTCCATCCCACCGTCCTCGATCCGTCGTAACCTGCCCATCATGAGCGAGTGTGCGCATGTAGCGGATCTGCCACGCCCCGAGCCCGTGCCGCTCGGCGAGACGTGTCCCGAGTGCCTGGAGGCGGGCACCCACCCCGTACAGCTGCGGCTCTGTCTGACCTGCGGGCACGTCGGCTGCTGCGATTCGTCGCCGCTGCGGCACGCCACCGGACACTTCCGGGCGACCGGTCACCCCGTGATCCGGAGCTTCGAGCCGGGCGAGAGCTGGCGCTGGTGCTTCGAGGACGGTTCGATCGTCTGACGTCTGGGTACGTCAATGCGGCGCCGGTTCTTCGTAATTGGACGCCGCAGACCCCTAGCCACTTTCCGTACTCATGGACTTACCATGAGTGACGGTCGCGGTGTGGGGTCCGTACGACACGGCATCATGGATCCGATAACGTCGCCGAGCCGAAGAACCGTCGACGGACCGCATGGCTCCGGGCCACCCTTCCCGGAACCTCGAAAGAGTTTGTGCCACCTTGGAGGTGAGGGTGTCCCAGATCGCAGGCGAGCCCGGGAATCAGGACTTCGTGGAAGTCCGGCTGCCCGCTGCGGGTGCCTACCTGTCGGTGCTGCGAACGGCCACGGCCGGTCTCGCAGCGCGTTTGGACTTCACTCTCGACGAGATCGAGGATCTTCGCATCGCGGTCGACGAGGCCTGCGCGATCCTGCTCCAGCAGGCCGTGCCGGGCTCCGTCCTCAGCTGCGTCTTCCGTCTCGTCGACGACTCCCTCGAAGTGACGGTGTCGGCGCCCACCACCGACGGCCGGGCACCCGAGCGCGACACCTTCGCCTGGACGGTGCTCTCCGCGCTGGCCGGCAAGGTCGACTCCACTGTCGCGGACGACCGTACGGTCAGCATCAGCCTCTACAAACAGCGCGGCGCGGGCCCCGGGCCGGCGTGAGCGACGGGAACGGGGACGGTCCTGTGCGGGACGAGACGATCCGATCCGGGGTGGTGCGCCCAGCAGGCATCCCGGAGCAACAGGCCCGGCCGCATCCGGAGGACGGAGCGGACGGGCCCGAGGGCTTCGACGTCGCGGTGGAGCAGCAGTCGCAGGCAGAGCGGGCGGGCCAGATGAGCGAGCACGGGCACCACGATCCACACGACCGCAGCGGGGCCCGGGCCCTGTTCTTCGAGCTGCGGGAGCTGCCCGACGGTTCCCCGGAGAAGGCCGAGCTGCGCAACCGGCTGGTGCGCATGCATCTGCCGCTGGTGGAGCACCTGGCCCGCCGGTTCCGCAACCGCGGCGAGCCGCTGGACGATCTGACGCAGGTCGCCACGATCGGTCTTATCAAGTCCGTGGACCGGTTCGACCCGGACCGGGGCGTGGAGTTCTCGACGTACGCCACTCCGACGGTGGTCGGCGAGATCAAGCGCCACTTCCGGGACAAGGGCTGGGCGGTGCGGGTGCCGCGGCGTCTCCAGGAGCTGCGTCTCTCGCTGACCACGGCCACCGCGGAGCTCTCCCAGCAGCACGGCCGTTCGCCGACCGTGCACGAGCTGGCGGAGCGGCTCGGCATCTCCGAGGAGGAGGTGCTGGAGGGCCTGGAGTCGGCCAACGCGTACAGCACGCTCTCGCTGGACGTGCCGGACACGGACGACGAGTCGCCGGCCGTGGCGGACACGCTGGGCTCGGAGGACGAGGCGCTGGAGGGCGTGGAGTACCGGGAGTCGCTCAAGCCGCTCCTGGAGGACCTGCCGCCGCGCGAGAAGCGGATCCTACTGCTGCGCTTCTTCGGGAACATGACCCAGTCGCAGATCGCCCAGGAGGTCGGCATCTCGCAGATGCACGTCTCGCGGCTGCTGGCCCGCACCCTTGCGCAGCTCCGCGAGCGGCTGCTCGTCGAGGAGTGAGTGAGCCGAGGAGCGGGGCCGAGCGGCTCAGGCGTCGGGGGTCGTCCTCGGCCCCCGGCGGATGCCCAGGTCCTGGGTGGTCGCCGGGTTCAGGACGAGCACGAGGCCGGTGACGGCGACCACCGCGAGAACGATGCCGGTGGGGATCAGCGCACCCTGCGAGCGCAGCAGCGTCCAGGCCACCGGCAGCGCCATGATCTGGGTGATCAGCGCGGGCCCCCGGCTCCAGCTGCGCAGCATCAGCAGCCCCCGGGCGGCGATCAGCGGGATGGCGCCGAGCGCGACCAGGGTGATCCCGACCGTCTCCGCCTGCTGCGTGCTTTCCAGCTTCCCGAGCAGCCCCATGATCAGCAGGTAGATCCCGCCGACGGCGAGAGCCACGCCTTCGAGGGCGTTGACCCCGGCGAGGACGGTGATCCTGGTCGGGCGCTCCGCGGTGGAGGGCGACGGCGTGGACGGTGTCTGCTGAGTGCTCACGCCTTTCAGGTTGGCATCCCCGGGGCCCGGAAGTGAAGCCGGGGTGCGCGGGGCCACGCCCGTTCGGCGGTGGACCGGGCCGGGGCGTCACGCTCCGTCACCGGGCCCGAGCGCAGCGAACCGGGACTTCAGGGCCGAACCGCCCGGTAGGTAGGCTGGCCGTCATGCGCGCACTCCTCGTGGTCAATCCAGCTGCTACCACCACCAGTGCCCGCACCCGTGACGTGCTCATCCACGCGCTGGCCAGCGAGATGAAGCTGGAGGCGGTGACCACGGAGTACCGGGGGCACGCGCGGGATCTGGGGCGGCGGGCCGCGGACAGCGACGACATCGATCTGGTGGTCGCCCTCGGCGGCGACGGCACGGTGAACGAGGTCGTGAACGGGCTGCTGCACCGGGGCCCGGACGTGGACAACCTTCCGAAGCTCGCCGTGGTCCCCGGCGGGTCCACCAATGTCTTCGCGCGCGCCCTGGGGCTGCCGAACGACGCGGTGGAGGCGACCGGCGCGATCCTGGACGCCCTGGAGAACCGGACCGAACGCACGGTTGGTCTGGGCCTGGCCGCCGGCACCCCGGGCACCGAGGACGAGTCCGTTCCCGAACGCTGGTTCACTTTCTGTGCCGGACTCGGATTCGACGCGGGAGTGGTCGGCCGGGTCGAACAGAAACGCGAGGGCGGCAAGCGTTCGACGCACGCCCTGTACGTACGCCAGGTGGTGCGGCAGTTCCTGAACGAGGCCCACCGCCGGCACGGAACGATCACGCTCGACGTGCCCGGCCAGGACCCGGTGACCGACCTCGCGCTCTCCATAATCTGCAACACCGCCCCCTGGACCTACCTGGGCAATCGCCCGGTCTACGCCTCCCCGAAGGCCTCCTTCGACACCGCACTGGACGTCCTCGGACTGAAGCGTCTGTCCACCCCGGCGGTGGCCCTGTACGGCACCCAGCTGCTCACTTCGAGCCCCGAGAAGGGGCCCCGCGGGAAGCATGCCGTTTCACGGCATGACCTCACGGACTTCACCTTGCATTCAAAGGTCCCACTGCCCTTCCAGATGGACGGTGACCACCTGGGACTGCGTACGAGCGTGACGTTCACAGGCGTACGCCGTGCACTGCGTGTGATTGTGTGAGTAGAAGGGCCGAAAGTCCTTTAACTCGAACGTTTGGACTGGGTCCCACCCCCAAGAAGTGCGCCTGTGACCTAGTCGACACCGAGGAATCAAAAAAAACTTTCCAGAAGGGGTTGTATCCGTCGCTGAGGTTTGGGAATCTCTTCATGGCGATCGGGACGGCCCGCAACACCGGCCTCCACTGAGAGCCAGAACCCCTCCTCACCATCACAGACCACACCCAGTCCATCTGGGGGTCGGCCCGTCATCTGCGGGGGGATTCGTGAAAGCGTTCACATTCACAAGCAACAAGCGTGTAATACCAAGGAGAGGTAGCAGCCATGGACTGGCGTCACAACGCCGTTTGTCGTGAGGAAGACCCCGAGCTGTTCTTCCCCATCGGCAACACCGGTCCTGCGCTGCTGCAGATCGAGGAAGCCAAGGCTGTCTGCCGCCGCTGCCCCGTCATGGAGCAGTGCCTGCAGTGGGCGCTCGAGTCCGGCCAGGACTCCGGCGTCTGGGGTGGCCTCAGCGAGGACGAGCGCCGCGCGATGAAGCGCCGCGCCGCTCGCAACCGGGCGCGTAACGCCAGCGCCTGAGCGACCCCCCGCACCAAGCCTCAGCCCGGCGGCGCGTACAGAGCGTACGCACAGCCCCGCCTTCGAGTCGCAGCGCGCAGTACCCCGAAGCGCATCGCAACGTGAGCATCACGGCGCGGGCCCGGACCGTCACCACGGTCCGGGCCCGCTCTGCTGTGTGCGCCCGGTTACTTGAGACCCTGCACCGGGAGGTCCAGCACCACCTGGGTGCCGCGCTCGGGGGCCGGGACCATACCGAACGTGCCGCCCAACTCCCCCTCCACCAGCGTCCGTACGATCTGGAGCCCGAGGTTGCCCGCCTGCTTCGGGTCGAACCCATCGGGCAGGCCGCGCCCGTCGTCGGTGACGGTGATCAGCAACCGCCCCTCGGTGGGCGATCCGCCGCGCACGGCCGAGACCTCGACCGTGCCGTGGTCGGCCAGGGTGAAGGCGTGTTCCAGGGCGTTCTGCAGCACTTCGGTCAGCACCATGGAGAGCGGGGTGGCGACCTCGGCGTCGAGGATGCCGAAGCGCCCGGTGCGCCGGCAGGTCACCTTGCCCGGCGAGATCTCCGACACCATCGCGATGACCCGGTCGGCGATCTCGTCGAACTCGACCCTCTCGTCCAGATTCTGGGAAAGCGTCTCATGGACGATGGCGATCGAACCGACGCGCCGGACCGCCTCGTTGAGAGCCTCGCGGCCCTGCTCGGAGTCCATCCGGCGGGACTGGAGGCGCAACAGGGCGGCCACTGTCTGGAGGTTGTTCTTCACCCGGTGGTGGATCTCCCGGATGGTCGCGTCCTTGGTGATCAACTCGCGCTCGCGGCGGCGCAGTTCGGTGACGTCCCGGAGGAGGACCAGAGAGCCGATCCGGACGCCCTTGGGCTTGAGCGGGATGGCCCGCAGCTGGATCACCCCGCCCGCGCACTCCACCTCGAACTCGCGGGGCGCGTAACCGCTGGCCACCTTGACCAGGGCCTCGTCCACCGGCCCCCGTGACGGGGCCAGTTCGGCGGTGACGGTACCGAGGTGGTGGCCGACCAGGTCGGAGGCGAGACCGAGACGATGGTAGGCGGAGAGGCCGTTGGGGCTGGCGTACTGGACGATCCCGTCGGCGTCGAGCCGGATCAGGCCGTCACCCACGCGCGGGGAGGCGTCCATGTCGACCTGCTGACCGGGGAACGGGAAGGACCCGGCGGCGATCATCTGGGCCAGGTCGGAGGCGGACTGGAGGTAGGTGAGCTCCAGCCGGGAGGGGGTGCGCACGGTGAGCAGGTTGGTGTTGCGGGCGATCACGCCGAGCACCCGGCCGTCGCGGCGTACGGGGATGGACTCGACCCGTACGGGCACCTCCTCGCGCCACTCCGGGTCGCCCTCGCGCACGATCCGGCCCTCGTCCAGGGCCGCGTCGAGCAGCGGGCGGCGGCCGCGCGGCACCAGGTGGCCGACCATGTCGTCCTGGTAGGAGGTGGGCCCGGTGTTGGGGCGCATCTGGGCGACGGAGACGTACCGCGTGCCGTCGCGGGTGGGCACCCACAGCACGAGGTCGGCGAAGGACAGGTCGGAGAGCAGTTGCCACTCCGAGACCAGCAGATGGAGCCACTCGAGGTCGGTGTCGCTCAGAGCGGTGTGCTGGCGGACGAGGTCGTTCATGGAGGGCACGTGTGGAGCGTACCTGGGGTTACCGAAGGTGTTCGAACCACTCGGCCCGATGAGCCGTGCAGGTGTACGGAGGTACGACGATGGACAGGCGGGGCGGCCGGCCCGAGAATGTCGTGCACACGGATGGACACGAGTATTGGTCTAGTCCACAATGTTCATCAAGACCTCCGCTCTCCCCGCACAGGAGAGTGGACCGAGGCACCCGGCGCTCTCTGCCCTGACCGCGCCGGTGCCTCCAGTGGCCGGGGGCACCGCACACCGCCGGCCAGGTAGCTCCGGGCTGCGGTGCCGGATGGGCTGAGGGTCCCATCCCGGCGCCGCGGCCCGCGGGTGTTTCAGGGCCGGCCGACTGCTCAGCGGGTCTCGGTGACCTTCGCCAGGGCGCGGGGCGCGTCCGGGTCCTGACCCCGGGCGATCGTCACCTCGTACGCCAGCATCTGCAGCGGCAGGATCTCCAGGATCGGCTGCAACTCCTCCGGGACGCCCGCCGTGGGCAGTGAGAAGCCGGCCGACGCCGCCTCCACCTGGGCCTTGGGGCCGACCACGAAGAGATCCGCGCCGCGGCCGCGCAGCCGGTCCAGCACCGGCTGGAGGGCCTCGCCGCCCCGGCCGTCGGTGACCACGGCGATCACCGGGGAGATGTTGTCGACCATCGCCAGCGGACCGTGCAGCAGATCCGCGCCGGAGTAGGAGAGAGCGGGCATGTAGCTGGTCTCCATGAGCTTCAGGGCCGCTTCCTTGGCGGTCGGATAGCCGTAGCCGCGCGAGGTGATCACCATGCGTTCGGCGAAGCGGTAGCGGGAGGCCAGCGCCTTCACCTCGGTCCGGCGGCCCAGGATCGCGCCCGCGAGGTCGGGCAGGCCCGCGGCGGCCTCGGTGCCGTCGCGGCCGCCCAGGCCCTCCACGAAGAGGTACAGGGAGAGCAGGGACGCGGTGTACGTCTTGGTGGCCGGGAGCGCCTTCTCCGGGCCCGCCAGGATGTCGATGTGGTACTCGGACACGGCGGCGAGCGCGGAGTCCGGGTTGTTGGTGACGGCGAGGGTGATGGCCCCGGCCTCCCGGGCGGCCCTCGTGGAGGCCACCAGGTCCGGTGAGCCGCCCGACTGGCTGACGGTGACCACGAGGACGTCCCGCAGGTCCGGCTTGGCCCCGTACGCCGTCGTGGTGGACATCGAGGCGAGGCCGCAGGGCAGGCCGAGGCGGATCTCCAGCAGGTACTTGGCGTAGAGCGCCGCGTTGTCGGAGGTGCCGCGCGCGGTGAGCAGGACGAAGCGGGGTTTCCTGGCGGCGATCTCGGCGGCGACCTCGCGGATGCGGGGCGCGCCCCGGTCGAGGATGCGGCGCAGCATCGCGGGCTGCTCGGCCATCTCGCCGGACATGATGCGGCCGGGCTCGTCGCCCCGGCCGCCCGGGTCGACCGGAAAGGTGGCGGACATGTGAGGGCCTCCCTGCGCTGTCGGCTGCGGTGTCGCCGTACCGGACAAGTCGACCAGGCAATTCCGTGGGCCGCCAGCGGGCCGGGGCGGGAGGGGGCCGCCGGTGCGTGGACTCTTCTCCGTACGGCTGCCCGATTCTGCTAAATTGGAGTTTGATTGGTCTATACCACCTCCACCTCTAGTCAGATCGGCAGGCACAGCGTGGAAGTTGTCATCGTCCCGGACGCCACGGCAGGCGGCGAACTGATCGCGGAGGCCATCGCCGCGCTGCTCCGCCGCAAGCCCGACGCCCTGCTCGGCGTTGCCACCGGCTCGACCCCGCTGCCCATCTACCGCGCGCTCGCGTCGAAGGTCGCCTCCGGCGCGGTCGACGCCTCGCGCGCCCGGATCTGCCAGCTCGACGAGTACGTCGGGCTGCCCGCGGGCCACCCGGAGTCGTACCGCTCCGTGGTGCTGCGCGAGGTCGTCGAGCCGCTCGGGCTCTCCGAGGCCTCCTTCATGGGCCCCGACGGCGCGGCCGAGGACGTCCAGGCGGCCTGCGAGGCGTACGACCGGGCGCTGGCGGAGGCGGGCGGCGTCGACCTCCAGCTGCTGGGCATCGGCACGGACGGGCACATCGGCTTCAACGAGCCGTGCTCCTCGCTCGCCTCGCGCACCCGGATCAAGACGCTGACCGAGCAGACCCGGGTGGACAACGCGCGCTTCTTCGACGACGACATCGAGCAGGTGCCGCACCACGTGATCACGCAGGGCATCGGGACGATCCTGGACGCCCGGCACCCGATCCTGCTGGCCACCGGCGAGGGCAAGGCGGAGGCCGTCGCCCAGACGGTGGAGGGTCCGGTCGCCTCGATCGTGCCCGCCTCCGCGCTCCAGCTGCATCCGCACGCGACGGTGGTGGTGGACGAGGCTGCGGCGTCGAAGCTGAAGCTGGCGGAGTACTTCCGGGCCACGTATGCGGCGAAGCCGGGGTGGCAGGGGCTGTAGGGCCTTGCCCCTCGCCCCTTGATTCCTTGTTCCTGTACGGCTCAGGGCCGGGACGCCGTCGTGGTGTCCCGGCCCTGAGCCGTGTGGTGCGGTGTGCTGAATGGTGCAGCCCGTCCGGCGGGAGGCTTTGTCCTCAATCGCCGGACGGGCTTGATTTTGGCCGGCCCGGGGCTTCGACTGCGGGCCCACCGGCCCCAGGCCCGGTCCTCGAACGCCGGACGGGCTGGGTCTATGTCCTCGTCAGCGCTTCCGCTGCTGCCTGGCCGCAGACCCTTGCCGCCCCATGGGTCGCTATGTACAGCGCGCCCCTGGGGTCCGACTGGGGCAGGCCCATCTCGACCACGACCGTGTCGGGGCGGGCCGCCAGCAGGGTGTCGAGCGCCGCGCCCATCCAGGGGTGGCGGTGCTCGTCGCGGACCACGGCGACGATGCGCCGCTCCCCCGCCGCCGCCAGGATCGCGTCCACCACAGCGGTGGTCCCGGCGGTGTAGGTGTCCGTGCCGGTGCCGGGCAGGATCCGCTCCAGCTCGGCGGCGATGCCCCACGGGGTCTCGTCGCCGACCGCGATGTTCGCCTCCGCGCCGAACGAGGCCACGTACGCCGCCTCGGTCAGCCGGTCGCCGGAGCCGGTCACCCGGACCGCGCGGCGGGCGGCGATCAGACCGATGTCGGAGCTGACTCCGGTGCCGGGCGCGGTCCCCTCCTGCACTGCCGCGCCCGACTCCCGGATGTCCCCCCGAACCCTCTGCGTCCAGGACGCCAGGGCTCGTACACGGGCGGCCGCGTCGGCGAGCCGCTCCTCGGTCAGTTCCCCGCTGCGCACGGCCGCGACGAGGGCGTCGCGCAGCCGCAGCACCGTCTCCTCGTCGGCCAGGCCGCCGCCCACACAGATGGCGTCGGCGCCCGCCGCGAGGGCGAGGACGGACCCGCGCTCGATGCCGTACGCACCGGCGATGGCGTCCATCTCCACGGCGTCCGTGACGATCAGGCCGTCGTAGCCCAGCTCCTGGCGCAGCAGACCGGTGAGGATCTGCGGGCTCAGGGTCGCCGGGCGGTCCGGATCGAGTGCGGGAAGCAGGATATGCGCGCTCATCACCGATTTGGAACCCGCGGCGATGGCCGCCCGGAAGGGGACCAGCTCACGGGCGTGCAAGGTGTCGAGGTCCACATCGATGCGGGGCATCGCGAGGTGCGAGTCGACCGCGGTGTCGCCGTGTCCGGGGAAGTGCTTGGTGCAGGCGGCGACGCCGGCGGCCTGGAGCCCCTCGATGTACGCGGCGGTGTGCCGGGCGGCCAGCCGGGTGTCGGCACCGAAGGAGCGTACGCCGATGACCGGGTTGCCCGGGTTGGAGTTGACGTCGGCGGAGGGCGCCCAGTTGAGGTTGACGCCGCACTCGGCGAGCCGGCGGCCGAGCTCCTGGGCGACGGCCCGGGTGAGGTGGACGTCGTCCACCGAGCCGAGCGCGAAGTTGCCGGGGAACGAGGAGCCGTGCGTGACCTCCAGGCGGGTCACGTCGCCGCCCTCCTCGTCGATCGCGACGAGGACGTCGTCCCGCTCGGCGCGCAGCCGCGCGGTGAGCGCGGTGAGCTGCTCGGGCGAGGTGATGTTGCGGCCGAACAGGCCGACGGAGGCGAGGCCCTCACCGACGCGGCGCAGCAGCCAGTCCGGTGCGGTGGTTCCGGTGAATCCGGGCTGGAGCACGGCGAGCGCGTCGCGCGTCACCGTGTCCGTGGTGGAGACGAGGGTGGTCATGGGCCCGCACTATCCCTTCACGGCGCCGGAAGTGAGGCCTGCGGCCATCTTCTTCTGGATGATCATGAAGAACACGACGACGGGGAGGGCGATCATGGTCGATGCGGCCATGAGGGCTCCGTAGTCCGTTCCGCGCTCGGTCGTGAACGTCATCAGCCAGACGTTCAGCGTGTACTTGGAGTTGTCGTTGATCAGGATGTAGGCGAAGAGGTACTCGTTCCACGCGTTCACCAGGGCGAAGATCGACGCGGCGGCGAGTCCGGGGGCGAGCAGCGGGAAGATCACCCGGCGGAAGGCCTGGAAGCGGGTGCAGCCGTCCACCATCGCGGACTCCTCCAGCTCCACCGGGATGTTCACGACGAAGCCGCGGATCATGATGGTGGCGAAGGGCAGCGTGGAGACGAGGTAGACGACGATCAGGCCCCAGTACTCGTCGATCCCGCCCATCGCGTTGAGCTGGGCGTAGATGGGAATGAGCATCGCCGTCGGCGGCAGCATCTGGACCAGGATCATGATCAGGACCAGGGCCTTGCGGCCGAAGAACCGGAACCGGCCGATCGCCAGGGCCGCCAGCGTCGCGATGATCATGCCGCCGACCACCGCGGTGACCGCGACGATCAGGCTGGACTGGATGGCGGTGCCGAAGTTCGGCTGCTCGGTGGCCCGGACGAAGTTGTCGAAGGTGATCGACGTGGGCCAGAGCGTCTGGTCGTAGCTGCGGATCTCCCGGTTGGGCCGCAGGGCGCTGATGACCAGCCAGTAGACCGGGAAGACCATGACCAGGGCGATGCCGAGGCCGAGCAGGTCGAAGTGGAGCCGGCTCTTCTTGCGATCGGGCCGCAGCGCCTGTGTCGTCTGGGTCGTGCTGCTCATTCGACCTCTCCCGTCTTCATGAGCTGGCGCAGGTAGTACACGGCCACGCCGGACAGCAGCAGCACCGTGATCAGAGCGATGGCGGTGCCCTGGCTGAAGGAGGTGGACTCGAACGCCTTGGAGTAGGAGTAGAGGCCGAGGGTCTCGTACTCCGGCTCGGGCTTGTTGCCGCGCAGCAGCCAGATCTGGCCGAAGACGTTGAAGTCCCAGATCACCGAGAGGGTGGCGACCATGGTGAAGACCGGCTTGATGACCGGCCAGGTGACGAACTTGTAGATGCCGTAGGCGCTGGCGCCGTCGAGCGCGGCGGCCTCCTCCAGTTCCTGGGGGACCTGGGTGAGGGCGGCGTACAGGGTGACGACGACGAACGGGATGGCGCCCCAGACGACCAGCAGCGTGATGATGCCGAAGCCCTGGACGGGGTTGAGGTACCAGTTGTGTCCGAGCCAGTCCTCGCCGACGACCTTGGCGATCAGGGTGTTGATCAGGCCGTAGTCGGAGTCGGCCATGAAGCGGAAGATCGAGGCGGCGACCATCAGCGGCATCGACCAGGCGGCGATGAGGCAGGCGGTGAGCACCAGCCGGACCCAGGTGGAGAGCCTGCGCATGAGCAGGGCGACCAGCAGGCCGATGCCCATGGTCAGGGTCACGCAGATCGCCATGAAGACGACCGTGCGGAAGGTGACCCACCAGAACTCGGGGTCGCCCAGGATGTTGGTGAACTGCTCGAAGCCGACCCAGGGAGCCGGCTCTCCGGACCACAGCTCGCGGCGGCCCATGTCCTGGAAGGACATGACGACCGTCTTGCCGAGGGGGTAGAGGTAGACGGCGGCGATCGCCACGATCGCCGGGAGGATCAGGAAGTAGGGGAGAAGTTCACCCTTCTTCCGCTTCCTCTTCTGTACCCGGGGCGCATCGTCGTCGGGGGACGACTTCCCGATCGCCTGCGGGTCGGGTGGTACGGGGACCGGCGGCCCGGCGGCCTTGGTATCAGCGGCAGACACGTGGCTGACCTTCCATCGCGGGTCCGGGGCGGACCCCGGAATTCACGGCGTTCTCTTGCGGGAAAGGCGCGGGGGCCCGGCACAGGTGCCGGGCCCCCGCCCC
>NZ_QWFA01000016.1 GCF_003501885.1 Streptomyces globisporus | reverse complement strand
CCCCGCAGCCCGTGCAGGCCCCCCACCCCGGTGGGCCCGCCCCGCATCCCGGAGCGCCTCACCAGGCGGTTCCGGCCCCGCACCAGGGACCGGACGCCGTGCCCGTGCCGGGCGCCCCGGGTTCCTTCCCGGACCCCTACCCGCCGCTCGGCGGCGGAGCCCCCGGTTTCCCGGAGGCCGCGCAACCGGACAGGACGCCGCTCGCCCCGCCGGCCCCGCAGGGCCCGTTCGCCCCGCAGCCGCCGCACACCGCCTCCGCGCCGCAGTCCGCCGAGGCCGGCCGGCCGGGTCCCGGCCCGCAGACCGTCCCCGGCCCGCAGGCAGCTCCGGCCGCCGCACTCGGCCCGCACGCCACCCCCGTACCCCAGGCCGCGCAGGCCGACCCCGGTCGGCACGCCGCCTCCCCCGGTCCGCAGGCGCCGTCCGCCCCGCAGAGCGTGCAGGCGGCGGCAGCCGCCCCGCGGACCCTTCAGTACCGCTTCGACGGGCCCGAGGACGCCCCGGTCCTGGTCATCGGGCCCTCGCTCGGCACGACGTGGCACATGTGGGACCGCCAGATCCCCGAGCTGTCCCAGCACTGGCGGATCTTCCGGTACGACCTGCCCGGCCACGGCGGCGCGCCCGCCCACGCCGCCGCTTCCGTCGCCGAGCTGGGCGACCGCTTGCTCGCGACGCTGGACGGTCTGGGCGTCCAGCGCTTCGGCTACGCGGGCTGCTCCATCGGCGGGGCGATCGGCGCGGACCTGGCCCTGCGCCACCCGCACCGGGTCGCCTCGCTGGCGCTCGTCGCCTCCTCGCCCCGGTTCGGCACGGCCGACGAGTTCCGCCGGCGCGGGGTGATCGTCCGCACCAACGGCCTGGAGCCGATGGCCCGCACCGCGCCCGAGCGCTGGTTCACCCCCGGCTTCGCCGCCGCACAGCCCGCCATCGTGGAATGGGCCGTGCAGATGGTCCGCACCACCGACCCCGGCTGCTACATCGCCGCCTGCGAGGCACTCGCGGCGTTCGACATCCGCGGCGCCCTCGGCCGGATCGGCGTCCCCACCCTGGTGCTGGTCGGGGCGGAGGACCAGGTCACCGGGCCCGCCGAGGCCCGCACGCTGGTCGCCGGGATACCGGACGCCCGCCTCGCGCTCGTCCCCGGCGCCTCCCACCTCGCGCCCGTCGAGCAGCCCGCCGCCGTCAGCGACCTGCTGCTGATGCACTTCTCCAGCGCCTGGCAGCAGGACACCTCGGCCGCGATCCCCGTGCTGCCCCACGTCACCGCGCCCGCCGCCCCCAGCACGCCGTTCGTCCCGGTGGCCGAGATCGCCCCGGCCGCCGCTACGCCCGACACCCTCGCGCCGACCTCGGACGACCGGCACGCGCAGGGTACGAAGGTCCGCCGTGAAGTCCTGGGGGACGCCCATGTCGACGCGGTGAACGACACGGCCGACGCCTTCACCGAGGACTTCCAGGAGCTGGTCACCCGGTACGCCTGGGGCGAGGTCTGGAGCCGCGACGGCCTCGACCGCCGCACCCGCAGCGTCATCACGCTCACCGCGCTCGTCACCTCCGGCCACCTGGAGGGCCTGGCCGCGCACACCCGGGCAGCCCTGCGCAACGGTCTGACGCCCGCCGAGATCAAGGAAGTTCTCCTCCAGACCGCCGTCTACTCCGGCATCCCGGCCGCCGGAGCCGCCTTCGCCGTGGCGCAGAAGGTGATCCAGGAGGAAACCATGCCGCCCGCGTAGCAGGATGGGGCCATGAACGCATCGCCCGGGGCACTCACCCTCACGAAGAAGACCCACTCCTGCGTCCGGATCGAGAAGGAGGGGCGCATCCTGGTCATCGACCCCGGGGGTTTCTCCGAAGACGACGCGGCGCTCGGCGCGGACGTCATGCTGGTGACGCACGAGCACCCGGACCACTTCAACGAGGCGAGGCTGCGCGCGGGCCTGGAGGCCAACCCGGCGGCCGAGATCTGGACGCTGCGCAGCGTCGCCGAGCAGCTCTCGGCCGCCTTCCCGGGCCGGGTGCACACCGTGGGTGACGGCGACGCGTTCTCCGCCGCCGGATTCGACGTCACCGTGCACGGCGAGCTGCACGCGGTGATCCACCCGGACATCCCGAGGATCACCAACGTCGGCTTCCTCGTGGACGGTTCGGTCTTCCACCCCGGCGACGCGCTCACCGTCCCCGAGCGCCCCGTGGACACGCTGCTGCTGCCGGTGATGGCCCCCTGGAGCAAGATCTCCGAGGTCATCGACTACGTACGCGAGGTGAAGCCGCGGCGCGCCATCGACGTCCACGACGCCCTGCTGACCGATCTGGCCCGCCCGATCTACGACAACCAGATCGGGGCCCTGGGTGGCGCGGACCACGACCGGCTGGCCCCGGGCGGCACCACCGAGCTGTGAGCCCGGCGGCCGCTGTCAGTGGGAGCGGCTAGGTTGGCTGCCATGCGCATCGCCACCTATAACGTCAATTCGATCACCGCCCGGCTGCCGAGGCTTCTGGCCTGGCTGGAGAGCAGCGGCACCGATGTGCTGTGCATCCAGGAGACCAAGTGCACGGCGGAGCAGTTCCCCGCCGAAGCCCTGCGCGAGGCGGGTTACGAATCCGCCGTCAACGCCACGGGCCGGTGGAACGGGGTCGCGCTGCTCTCCCGCGTCGGCCTCACCGACGTCGTCACCGGGCTGCCGGGCGGCCCGGACTACGACGGCGTGCAGGAGCCCCGCGCGATCTCGGCGACCTGCGGCCCGCTGCGCCTCTGGTCGGTGTACGTGCCCAACGGCCGCGAGGTCGAGCACGAGCACTACGCGTACAAGCTGCGCTGGCTGGAGGCCCTGCGGAAGGCCGTGGCGGCGGACGCCGCGGGTGCCCTGCCCTTCGCGGTCCTCGGCGACTTCAACGTGGCGCCGACCGACGAGGACGTCTGGGACCCGGCGCTGTTCGAGGGCGCCACGCATGTGACGCCCGCCGAGCGCGCCGCCCTCGCGGCCCTGGAGGCGGAGGGCCTGAGCGAGGTCCACCCCCGCCCTCTCAAGTACGACCGCGCCTACACCTTCTGGGACTACCGCGAGCTGCGGTTCCCCAAGAACAAGGGCATGCGGATCGACCTGACCTTCGGCAACGCCCCGTTCACCGCCGCCGTCAAGGACAGTTACGTCGACCGTGAGGAGCGCAAGGGCAAAGGTGCGTCCGACCACGCCCCGGTGGTCGTCGACCTCGACCTCTGAGCAGGGTGGAGCACGGCGGGCGAGAGGCTGCGGACGGCGTGACAACCCAAGGTTGACACTCCCTGAGTGTCAACCTACGGTTGTCACATGACGCAGCCTCTTCCCGTCACCCCTTCCGTACGCCTCGACGATCTGATCGAGGCCATCAAGAAGACCAACGACGACGCACTGGAGCAGCTCTCCGGCGCGGTCCTCGCCGCCGACCACCTCGGCGACGTGGCCGACCACCTCATCGGCCACTTCGTGGACCAGGCCCGCCGCTCCGGCGCCTCCTGGACCGACATCGGCCGGAGCATGGGCGTCACCCGGCAGGCCGCCCAGAAGCGCTTCGTGCCCAAGAAGGCCGAGGGCTCATCGGACCTCGACCCGAACGAGGGCTTCAACCGCTTCACCCCGCGCGCCCGCAACGTGGTGGTCGCCTCCCACAGCGAGGCCCAGGCCGCCCGGAACGCCGAGATCGTCCCCGCCCACCTGATCCTCGGTCTGCTCGCCGAGCCCGAGGCCATCGCCGCTCGTGTCCTCGTCGGGCAGGGAGTGGAGCCGGACGCCCTGCGGGCGGCGGCGACCGCGGCGCTGCCCGCCCCGGTGGGCGAGGTGCCCGAGCTCATCCCGTACGACCCGGACTCCCGCAAGGTCCTGGAGCTGACCTTCCGCGAGGCCTTGCGGCTCGGCCACAACTACGTGGGCACCGAGCACGTCCTGCTGGCCCTGCTGGAGTTCGAGGACGGCTCCGGCGTGCTGACCGGCCTCGGCCTGGACAAGGAGGCCGCGTCCGCCGCGGTGGAGCGGGCGGTGGGCGAGGCGGCCCAGGCCCTCCGCCAGCAGAACCCCTGAGCTCCACCGCGGCCCCGCGCCACGTGGACGGCGGTCTCAGTGCACCGAGAATCCGCCGTCCACGAACAACGACTGCCCGGTGACGTACGCCGAGGAGCGCCCCGCGAGGAACACCGCGGCCCCGGCGAAGTCCTCCGCGAGCCCGTTGCGGCCGACCATCGTCCGGGCGGCCAGCGACGCCACCTTCTCCGGATCCGACTGGAGGCGCGCGTTCAGCGGAGTCAGGACGAACCCGGGCACCAGGCTGTTCACGGTGACGCCGTGCGGCGACCATGCCTCGGCCTGCGACCGGGTCAGCGACTCCAGGCCGCCCTTGGACACCCCGTAGGCGCCGCTGCTCACGAAGGCCCGGTGCGCCTGCTGCGACGTGATGTGGATGATCCGCCCGTACCCCCGCTCGGCCATGCCCGGCCCGAACCGCTGCCCGAGCAGGAACGGCGCCTTCAGGTTCACCGCCATCGTGGTGTCCCAGACGTCCTCGCCGAGCTCGGTCATCGGCGGGCGGAGATTGACTCCGGCGCAGTTCACCAGGATGTCCGGCTCCCCGAACGCCGCCGCGGCCTCCTCCGCCCCCACGCGGACCCCCTCGGCGGTGCTCAGGTCCGCGCTCACCCAGGCCGCCCGGCAGCCCTCCGCGGTCAGCTCGTCCACGGTCGCCCGCAGCTCGGCCTCCCGGCGGGCCACCACGACGACGCTCGCGCCGGCCCGGGCCAGGGCGCCGGTGATCGCCCGGCCGATGCCGGAGCTGCCTCCGGTGACCACCGCCACCCGGCCTTCCAGCGAGAACAGTTCCGAGACGTAGGTCTGTGCACTCATGTACGCACTTTAGATATGCGCTCGGCTCTCCGGTCGGGGCGGGGTGGGGGACCGGTGAACGCCGCGCGCCCTGTGGTGCGGAACCTGGCCGGGATGGGACCCTAGTGGTATGAACATCCCTTTCTTGGACAACTGGCGTAAGCGTCAGGGTGGTACGCAGTCGAGCACGCTCGCCGCCGCCGTCGAGACGGACCCCGACGGCGTGGCCGAGCTGCTCGCCGAATGCGAGCTGCTGCGCGTCCGGGCGGGGCAGCAAGGACTCGAACTCGACGACACCCCCGCCTCGTTGGTGGCGCTCGACCAGCTGCCGCCCCGCTGGCGCGACGACCCCGAGGAACTGCCCTGGCTCGGCAACGACGCCGGCCTCTACCTCGGCACGGTGATCGTGCGGACGGTGCCTGGCGCCGCGTGGGACATCTGGCCGAGCGGTCAGCCCGTGGTGCGGCTGGAGTCCGGCCGGGAGATCGACGTCGTCTCGGCGGGGCTCGACTGGGCGATGGCGGGCAGCCCGGAGCTCTCCCAGGTGTACGCGGAGTCCGCCGAGAACTGAGCGGGGCGCCGGTGAGCTGCCCGCTCCCCTCGCCTAATCCAGTTAAAAAGCCTTTTGCGCCATTTACGCGTGTCGGGTGCGAAGTCCCTTTTCGCGATGGATAGTTTGCGCTGACCTCGACACAGCGACAAGTGGGTAGGGCAGCGCATGGCCGTCGATCCTTTGATCGAACTGAGGGACGTCAACAAACACTTCGGGGAGTTGCACGTACTTCAGGACATCAATCTCACCGTCGGCCGCGGGGAGGTGGTGGTGGTCATCGGCCCCTCCGGCTCAGGGAAATCCACCCTGTGCCGGGCGATCAACCGGCTGGAGACGATCGAGTCCGGCAGCATCACGATCGACGGCAGACCCCTCCCCGAGGAGGGCAAGGGCCTGGCCCAGCTCCGTGCCGAAGTCGGCATGGTCTTCCAGTCGTTCAACCTCTTCGCCCACAAGACCGTGTTGGACAACGTCTCGCTGGCGCAGCTCAAGGTCCGCAAGCGCAAGAAGGACGAGGCCGACAAGCGCTCCCGGGAGCTGCTGGACCGCGTCGGCCTGGCCGCCCACGCGGAGAAGTTCCCCGCCCAGCTCTCCGGCGGCCAGCAGCAGCGCGTGGCCATCGCCCGCGCCCTGGCCATGGACCCCAAGGCACTCCTGTTCGACGAGCCGACCTCGGCGCTCGACCCGGAGATGATCAACGAGGTCCTGGAGGTCATGCAGCAACTGGCCCGGGACGGCATGACGATGATCGTCGTCACCCACGAGATGGGCTTCGCCCGCTCCGCCGCCAACCGTGTGGTGTTCATGGCCGACGGCTGCGTCGTCGAGGACCGCGTCCCGGAGGACTTCTTCACGGCCCCGTCGAGCGACCGCGCCAAGGACTTCCTGTCCAAGATCCTCAAGCACTGAGGGGGGATTCCATGTTGCGTACGAGGAACACGCGTACGGGCAGGGCCGCCGCCCTCGTGGCCGGTCTCCTGCTCGCCGCACTCGCCGCGGGCTGCGGCAAGGACGGCAGCCCGCCGGTCAAGGGTCCCAAGGCCGAGGCCCTGCCCGTGTACCAGGTCGACACCGGCTTCGAACTGCCCGACTCCCGCACCTGGACCAAGGCGAAGCGGCGCGGCCATCTGATCGTCGGCGCCAAGGAGGACCAGCCCTACCTGGGGGAGAAGGACCCCGCGAGCGGGATCTACTCCGGGTTCGACATCGAGATCGCGCGCATGATGGCGGCCTCGCTCGGCTTCGAACCGAAGACGATCCGCTTCCGCACGATCGCCTCCGCCAACCGCGAGACGGCCCTGCAGAACGGCCAGATCGACTACTACGTCGGCACCTACACCATCAACGACATGCGCAAGAAGCTCGTCGGCTTCGCCGGCCCCTACTACATGGCCGGCCAGGGACTGCTGGTGCGCACCGACGAGAACGACATCAACGGGCCCCGGGACCTGGCGGGCAAGACCGTCTGCTCCGCGGCCGGCTCCACGCCCTACCAGCGCATCGCCGCCGACTACCCCAAGGCGACCCTCGTCGCGTACGACACGTACTCGATCTGCGTCGACAACCTCCTCACCTACCAGGTCGACGCCGTCACCACCGACGACGCGATCCTGCTGGGCTTCGCGGCCAAGGCGCCCGACGAGATGAAGGTCGTCGGCAAACCCTTCTCGGAGGAGCCGTACGGCATCGGCGTACCGCGCAGCGACAACGCCCTGCGCAACGCGCTCAACGACGCCCTGGAGGCCAACGAGAAGAACGGCAACTGGAAGAAGGCGTACGAAGCGACGCTGGGGCTCTCCGGAGCGCCCGCGCCGACCCCGCCGCCCATCGACCGCTACCCGGCGACCTGAGGGGACGCGCCTCACCCATGGACGTACTGACAGAGAACTTCTCCCTCTACGGCAAGGGCTTCCTCGGCACCGTCGAACTGACCGTCTACGCCTCGGCGCTGGCGCTCGTCCTCGGCTTCCTGATGGCGTCCTTCCGGGTCGCGCCCGTCGGCTCCTTCCGGGTGCTGGGCACGGTCTGGGTCACCGTGCTCCGCAACACCCCCCTGACGCTGCTGTTCTTCGCGGTCCTGCTCGGCCTGCCCCGCTTCGGGCTCGTCCTGCCGTTCCAGCTCTTCGCCGTCATCGCCCTCGGCTGCTACACCTCCGCGTTCATCTGCGAGGTGTTGCGTTCCGGCATCAACACCGTGCCCAAGGGCCAGGGCGAGGCCGCCCGCAGCCTCGGCATGAACTTCGGCCAGACCCTGAGCACCGTGGTCCTGCCGCAGGCGTTCCGGTCGGTGATCCCGCCGGTCGGCTCGACCCTGATCGCGCTGGCGAAGAACTCCGCCATCGCCGGGGCGTTCAGCGTCACCGAACTCCTCGGCACCTACAAGACGCTCAACGAACTGGGCTACAGCATCATCTGGTCCTTCATCTGGATCGCCGTCGGCTACCTGATCATCACTCTGACCATCAGCGCGGTGTTCAACGTGATGGAGAAGCGCTGGGGAGTCGCCCGATGACCAAGACCCTCACCCGCAAGCCGTCCCGGGCTTCGGCGCCCGAGGCCACCGCGCTCTACGACATCCCCGGACCGGTGACCCGCAGGCGGCACCTGATGTACGGGATCGCCTCCACGGTGGTGATCCTGGCGCTGTTCGGCTGGATCGTCTATCTGCTGTTCGACACCGACCAGTTCACCGCGCAGAAGTGGACGCCCTTCGAGTACAAGGGCATTCAGGAACTGCTGCTGCGCGGGCTCGGCAACACCCTCAAGGCGTTCGCGTACGCGGCGGTCCTCTCACTCGCGCTCGGCGCGGTCCTCGCCGTCGGCCGGCTCTCCGAACACCGGGTGCTGCGCTGGATCTCCACCCTGCTGGTCGAGTTCTTCCGGGCCATGCCCGTGCTCGTGATGATCTTCTTCATCTTCGTGGCGCTGAAGGTCCAGCCGCTGCCCGCCCTCGTCGCCGGGCTGACCCTGTACAACGGCTCGGTCCTCGCGGAGGTGTTCCGCACCGGGATCAACGCCGTGGACCGGGGCCAGCGCGAGGCGGCGTACGCGCTCGGCATGCGCAAGACCCAGGTCACCACCTACGTCCTGGCGCCCCAGGCCGTACGCGCGATGCTGCCGACCATCATCAGCCAGCTGGTGGTCGCGCTGAAGGACACCTCACTGGGCTATCTGATCACCTACGAGGAGTTCCTCCACGCCGGAAAGCTGATCGCGTCGAATCTCGACTACGATCTTCCCTTCATCCCCGTCGTGATGGTGATCTCGCCGATCTACATCGGGATGTGCATGCTGCTCTCGTGGTTCGCCACCTGGGTGGCCAAGCGGCAGCGGCGCAACCTGAAGACCAGAGCGGTCGGGGTCGCCCCGGCCGAACCGGGGACGCTGCTGCCGGGCGGGCAGTAGCCGGGTCCTGCCCGCCCGGCAGCAGTCGGTGATCACTTCTCGCGCAGCGGGACCGAGCGATGACTCGGGTCCGTGCCGGGCGAGGAGAAGGTCAGCTGCGCGCCGGTCGGGTCGGCCCACGGTTCCTGCTCGACGGGCCGGTTGCCGGGCCACTGGAGTGTCAGCCCCCGGCGCTTGAGGTACGTGCCGACTCCGGGGATCGGTGAAGCGGACTCCGTACCGCTTGAAGATCAGCCTGCCGCACGGCGGCCTGCTCGGCCGTGGACAGCTCCTGATGCTCGCCCGCGCGTCGGCCCCGCGGCCGGGTCAGCAGCGCACGACCAGGTCCGACCGCCGGCCATCGTGGCGGCCTGCTGGTGGGAGAGCAGTCCGGCGACGGTCTGGATGATGCCGCTCATGTGTTCTCGGCGGCCGTGGTGCCGCGCGAGGGATCGCCAGTTCTTCAGATGGCTGATGCCGTGCTCGACAAGGTCTCGACGCGCTACCGCCAACCATGCACGAGCTCGCCAGATGATGATGGGTGATATCCCAGTTGGGTACGTGTGCGGTGCATGTGGTGGTATTGCCGCCGGTCTGGTGCGCCAACTTGTGCACTGTCCGGACTGTGATCCTCTCTCATTGCCCTGAGTTCAATGTTCCGTTTGGTGGCTTGATCGAATCACCGTCATCTGCTTGTTGATCTAGGCACATGTCTCGGGTAGCGTTGCCGACGGCTACGTGATTCTGTTGCGTGGATCGTGAACCTTGGGTTCGATGGGAGGGGGTTCTGCGAGTCCGATTCGGTTTCTTGAAGGCAGCGTACGACTGTGCGTGAGTTCGGGCGAATTCGGGCTGCCGCATCAAATTTTCTTACCGCGCTGCTCTGAGTGCGGAATCAGATTTCGTCCGGCAACCGGCAGGTGCTGGACGCGGGGGAAGGTCTGACCAGGCTTATGCTGCACGCGCACCACGCTGTCATTCGTCATGCCCGTCTCTCTGACATGCCCCGACTCATGGAGTTGGAAGAGTTATGCTGGCCCGAGCTCTTACGAGTCCCCGAAGAGACGATCAGGCAGCGGCTACTGGTGAACTCCGTGGGGCATTTGGTCGTCGAAGCCGAGGGAGCTGTTCGAGGTGTTGTCTACTCGCAGCGCATCGACAGTGCGGATGACCTGCTCTCCTTGAGCTTCGACACGGTGGACCGGCTGCACCGGCCGGACGGGCCCGTCGCTCATGTGCTCTCCCTGAACGTCGACCCCGGTGAGCAGAGTCTCGGTTACGGAGACATGCTGCTGGAGCATCTGCTGACCTGGTGTCAGGAAAGCGAATCGATGGAGACAGCCGTCGGGGTCACTCGCTGCCGGGATTTCGGGCGATACCCGGACATGGAACTCCGGGCTTACATACGGGCCACCAATGCGCAGGGGCGCTGTCTGGACACCGTTTTACGTATGCATCAGCTGCACGGGGCGCACATCCGGCACCTCGTACCGGGGTATCGGCCCGCTGATCTCGTCAACGGTGGTAACGGTGTCCTTGTCGCATACGATCTGCCGCACCGTGCGAAACGGATCCAGGAAATTCTTCAGGACGCCTCCGGCATGGTTTCGGACATCCCTGCGGCGGATCAGCTGGCCGACGATATGCATGAGTTCTTTCGTGACATACTCGGCGGCCAGGTCTGTGAAGAAGTCCAGCATTTATTAGAGAGTCCGCTTTTCGAGCTGGGATTTGACTCTGCGAGCCTCCTGGACCTGCAGGAGAAGATCCAGAGTCGGTACGGAATATCCGTCGAACCACTCTTCTTCTTCGAGCACAACACAGGCGCCCGGATCGTCGGCCATCTTGACGGCCTGAGGGATGAGGAATCCCCACCGATCCAGTCCGCCACCGCGCTCCCCGCCCCCGCGGCAGGGCCAGGTGAAGAGCGTGGTGCAGCGCAAGGCGACGAAGACTCCCGCGATATCGCGATCATCGGCATGGCCTGCCGGCTACCCGGCGGCATCGAGGACGCCACCAGTTTCTGGCGGCTCCTCGAAGGGGGCGGCAGCGCGGTCGGGACGCTGCCCGAAGGCCGTTGGCGGTGGCCCGACGGGATCGGTCCGAGCACACACCCGGGCATCGACCGCGGCGGCTTCGTCACCGACGCAAGGCGCTTCGACGCGGCCCTGTTCCGTATCACCCCGCGCGAAGCACACCTCATGGACCCGCAACAGCGATGGATGCTGGAACTGTCCTGGGCCTGTCTGGAGGACGCGGGATATCCACCGAGCAAGGTCGCGGGAGCACCGATGGGAGTGTTCGTCGGCGCCAGCGGTTCGGACTACCAGCGAGTGTTGGACACCGAGCGCATCATCCCGCGCGCGCAGAGCGGAGCGGCCACGGCCATGGCCGTGATCGCCAATCGCGTCTCGTACTTCTTCGACCTGCGCGGCCCGAGTGCCCAGCTGGACACGGCGTGCTCCAGCTCTCTGGTGGCTGTTCACACCGCCGTGCGCGCGCTGCGCTCGGGGGAGTGCGAGACAGCCCTGGTCGGCGGTGTCAACGTCCTGTGCCATCCCGCTAACAGCATCGCCTATCACCGGGCGGGCATGTTGTCGCCGGACGGTCTCTGCAAGACGTTCGACGAGTCGGCCAACGGCTACGTGCGCTCCGAGGGCGGTGCCGTCCTGCTGCTCAAGCCGCTGGCCACGGCACTCGCCGAAGGCGACCACGTGTACGCGGTCCTCAAGGGGAGCGCCACCAACCACGGTGGCCAGGCAGGCGGGCTGACCGTACCCAGCGCCGCCATGCAGGCGAGCCTGGTCGAGGCGGCGCTGGCCGACGCCCGGGTGACCCCGTCCGACATCAGCTACGTCGAGGCGCACGGCACCGGCACCCCACTCGGCGATCCGATCGAGCTCCAGGGTCTGACCCGGGCCTTCGCCGGCAGCGTCGCGCCCTGTGCCATCGGATCCGTCAAGACGAACCTGGGCCACCTGGAAGCAGCCGCGGGCATCACCGGACTGGTCAAGACCGTGCTGTCCATCCGGCACGGAAAGCTGCCCGCCACACTGCACTACACGCGGCGCAACCCTCAGATCGCCCTGGACGGCACGCCCTTCTCCGTGGTGGACCGGCTCAGCGACTGGGACCCCGGCAACCGGCCGATACGCCTTGCCGGAGTCAGCAGTTTCGGATCGGGCGGCAGTAACGCCCATGTCATCGTCGCCGAGCCTCCGGCCGTCGGACACCGACTGAGGACCGCCGAGGACGGGGAGCCCGCCCCGCTCACCGGCGGCCCCAGGCCCGTGGTCGTCCTCTCGGCGGAGAGCGAAGCCCAACTCGCCACGCAGGCGGAGCTCCTCCTGGCCCATCTGCGATCCGAGGGGGCCGCCGGCCGCCCGCTCACCGACGCCGACCTCATGGACCTGGCGTACACGACCCAGGTGGGCCGGGAGGCGCTGACCGAGCGGCTGTGCCTGATGCCGACGGACGTGGCTTCGCTCGCGTCACTCCTGGAGGGCGCCGCATCACGTGCCGTTCCGCTGCCGCCCACCGTCCTGCGCGGCCGTAGGCGAGCATGGAGGAAGGGCGAGAGGGCTCCGGCCGTCACCACGGCCGCCGACGCCGAACAGTTGGCGGTCGCCTGGGTTCGGGGCGAGGAGGTGGACTGGGACCGGCTCTACGCAGGCGTCGCACGGCCGCGGCGCGTGCCGCTGCCCGCCTACGCCTTCGCCAGGAAGCCCTACTGGCTCGACCTCGAAACGGCCGACGCCGACGGGACCCGCGAGCGCAGGAGGCATCCGCTGCTCCCGCGCGAGTCCGGCTCCTCGCCGGTGAACCCCGGTGCGGGCCACCTCGCCTTCGAATCCGAGTTCGGAGCCTGCGACTTCTTTCTGCGCGACCACAAGGTGAGGGGCAAGCACGTGCTGCCCGCGGTCGCCTACCTTGAGATGGCGCGCGCAGCCGTCGACCGCACGCTGCCAGGAACGGACGATCCGAACGCGACGCTGTGTCTGGAGAACGTCGTATGGGCGCGGCCCATCGTCGTCGGTGCCGAGGACCGCACGGTACGCACAGTTCTGACGCGGGAAGAGGCTGCCCCCGAGCGCGAGGGGAACAGCGCTGACCAGCGGGTGACCTACGAGGTGAGCACCGGCCAGACCTCTGCGGGAACGCACGTGATCCATTCACGGGGCAGGGGATCGCGCGGGCGTGCGGCGGCCCCGCCGCCGCTGCTGGACATCGCGGCGCTCAAGTCTCGTACGGAGAGGGCTGATTTCACCGTCGAGGAGTACTACGAGACATTGCACGAGGCCGGACTGGACTACGGCGATACACACCGGACCCTCCGCGACATCCGACTGGGCGACGGTGAGTTGTTGGCCTCCCTCGTACTCCCGGACGCCGTGGCGGACACCCGACAGGACTTCGTTCTGCACCCCAGCATGCTCGACGGCGCGCTTCAGGCGACGCTGGCCTCCGAGGCCCGGGCGGCCCGGGGGAACGGGCCCTGGAACACATCCCTGCCCTTTGCGCTCGACCGTCTGGAAGTCTTCGGCGCCACTCCTGCGTCGGCCTACGCATGGATCCGTGAGGTTCCCGGTCCAGCGAGCCCGGTACGGCGGTGGGACCTCGACCTCTGCGACGAGCAGGGCAACATCTTCGCGACTCTACGGGGCTACTCCATGCGGAAGACCACGGAATCATCCAGAACCGCGGCCGCGGAGGAGGTGACGCTGTTCCAGCCGGTATGGAGGGAGAAGCCGACCGATACCTCCGGCGCGCCGTCACCGGGCGCGGGCCGGGGGCGCACGCTGCGCCTGGTTCTCGCCTGCGGCTTCGAGGATCGGCTGGAGGACCTGCGCACACGCGCACCTCACCTCACCTTCCTGGAGCCGCCCGAGGACATCGCCACCGCCGCACCGGGAGCCGAGGCCGTCACGACCCAGGCGCTGGAGCTGCTCCGTGTGTTCAAGGGCCTCCTGCTCGACAGGTCCGAGGGCTCGGTGCTCCTTCAGGTCCTGACGCCCTCGCACGGCGAGTCGGCCCTGCACCAGGCCCTTTCCGGACTGCTGAGGACGGCTCAGCTGGAGAACCCGGCTTTCGTCGGACAGGTTCTCGCGGTACCCGCCGACTCCCCTGCCTCGTACCTGATCGAGAGGCTGGAGGAGGACAGTCGCGCGCCGGAGGACCGGCAGATCAGCTACGGGGACGGCCGTCGCAGGGTCCTCGGCTGGGAACCACTCGCCGAGGCGGCGGCGCGGCCGGCACCGTGGCGCACCGGAGGTGTCTACCTCATCACCGGTGGTGCCGGCGGCCTGGGGTTGATCTTCGCCGAGGAGATCGCCCGCCGGGTGAAGGACGCGGTGATCTGCCTGACCGGCCGGTCCTTCCACGGTCCGGCCCAGGAGACGGGGCTGGCATCCCTGCGTGCCCTGGGCGCGAAAGCCGAGTACCACTCCCTGGACGCCTCCGACGAGCGCGCGACCGAGGAACTCGTCGCCGAACTGACGCGGCGCCACGGCGGGCTGCACGGTGTCATCCACTCCGCGGGCGTGATCCACGACAGCTTCCTGGTGAAGAAGCCCGTAGCGGAGTTCCGTCGCGTGCTGACGCCGAAGCTCGCCGGGTGCCACAGTCTGGACCGGGCGACCAAGGGCACGGAACTGGACTTCTTCGTGCTGTTCTCTTCCATCGTGGGCGCGACCGGCAGTGTGGGACAGGGCGACTACGCCGTCGCCAACGCCTTCCTCGACGAGTTCGCGCGGCATCGCGGAGCACTCGTCGAGGCGGGTCGGCGCAGCGGCCGTACGGTCGCCATCGGCTGGCCGCTGTGGCAGAGCGGTGGCATGGGCACCGACGCGGCCACCCAGCGCGCCCTGCGCGTGCGCAGTGGGCTGCTCCCCATGACGACCGAGGACGGCATTCGGGCCTTCCACCGGGCTCTCGACAGCGGCGAGCCCCGCGTGGTCGTGGCGGCGGGGGAGGCGGAGCGCATGCGCGCCCTCCTGGAGCTCGACCAGGACTGGCAGGCATCGGCCGCCGGCGTGCCGCGTGGATCCAACGGTGACGGACGCGAGCCTGAGCGCGTGCCCGAGCGCGATGATCGCGGCCTGGAAGCACGGACCATGGCCTTCCTCCAGGAGAAGTTCTCGCGGGTCACCGAGATGCCGGCGAGCGACATCGACGTGGACGAGCCGCTCGGCTCCTACGGTATGGACTCGATACTGGCGACCGAGCTGACCGCCGTGTTGGAGAGGTCGTTCGGCTCGCTTTCCAAGACCTTGCTGTTCGAATACCACACCCTCGCGGAGCTGGGGGCATACTTCATCGCGCAGCACCGGTCCTCGCTGGACGCGATGTTCGCGCCGTCCGAGGGGTCGGCCGTCACCCCCGCCTCCGTGGCGGCCCCCGCCGCCGTGGGCGTCGTGCTGCCCGTCGTGGCATCCGAGGCGGAGAAGGCCGCCGAGGACACCAGGGTGTCCGTGCCCGTGCCTGTTCCCGCACGGGGCTCGTCCACCGCGCTGGACATCGCGATCATCGGTCTGTCCGGGCGCTATCCCGAATCCCGTGACCTGCGCGAGTACTGGCAGAACCTGCGAGAGGGGCGCGACTGCGTCGTCGAGGTTCCCGAAGACCGGTGGGACTGGCGTGCGTACTACTCCGGCGATCGCACGGTGCCCGGCCGCCACTACAGCCGGTGGGGCGGATTCATCGCCGAGGTCGACCGCTTCGATCCGCTGTTCTTCAACATATCGCCGAGTGAGGCCAAGCACCTGGATCCTCAGGAGCGGCTGTTCCTGGAACACGCCTGGACAGCGATGGAGGACGCCGGGTACACGCGCGAGCGGCTGCGGCGTACGGACCACGAGGCCGGCGAGGGCCAGATCGGTGTCTACGCGAGTGTGATGTGGGGGCAGTACCAGCTGCTGTTCCCGGATGCCGGGTCCGCAGGAGGGAACCCCAGTCCGCTCGGCAGCAATTACGCGAGCATCGCCAACCGCGTCTCCTTCGTGATGAACCTGCACGGGCCCAGCATGACCGTGGACACCATGTGCTCCGGCTCGCTCACCGCGGTGGATCTGGCCTGCCGTGATCTGCGCCAGGGCCGTACCAAGCTGGCGTTCGCCGGCGGTGTGAACGTGACCGTGCACCCGAACAAGTATCTGGCCCTCAGCGCTGGGCAGTTCATCTCCAGCAAGGGGCACTGCAATAGCTTCGGCATCGGTGGGGACGGCTACATCCCCGGCGAGGGCGTGGGTGTCGCCCTGTTGAAGCCGCTGCACGACGCGGAGCGCGACGGCGACCACATCTACGGGGTGATCAAGGGCAGCGCCATGTCGCACGGCGGGCGCACGAATGGCTACACCGTGCCCAACCCCCGTGCTCAGCAGGCCGCGATCCACAGTGCGCTGCGCGAGGCCGAGGTCGATCCCAGGACCGTCAGTTACGTCGAGGCGCATGGCACCGGAACCACTCTCGGCGACCCCATCGAGGTCACCGGGCTGACCCAAGCGTTCAGGACTGCCGCCGGTGGTACCGAGGAGGGCGACAGCCAGTTCTGCTACCTCGGTTCGGCCAAGTCCAACATCGGCCACTGTGAGAGCGCGGCCGGGATCGCCGGGCTCACCAAGGTGCTGCTCCAGATGGAGCATGGCCAGATCGCCCCTTCACTGCACTCCGCGACGTTGAACCCGAACATCGACTTCACCCGTACGCCGTTCGTCGTCAACCAGGAGCTGCGGAACTGGGAACGGCCCGTGCTGGACGGGCGTACCCACCCCCGGATCGCCGGAGTCTCGTCGTTCGGCGCCGGTGGGTCCAACGCCCATCTGGTAGTGGCCGAGTACGTGGACCGGCGTCCGGAACCGGCCGTGGTCGCGCACGAGCCCCTGCTGTTCACGCTCTCCGCCAAGAGCGAGGATCGCCTGCGGGCGTACGCGGGTGAACTTCTGCGGTTCGCACGCGAAAAGGAGTCGGAGACCGCCGTGACCAGGCGGAGGACCACTCCAGCGGACCTTGCCTACACGCTTCAGAGCGGGCGCGAGGCCATGACGGAGCGCCTCGGTGTCGTCGCGGACTCCTTCCGGACGCTCGCCGAGAAGCTGGAGCGGTATGTAGCGGGTGACGAGTCCGTCGATGGGCTGTACCGGGGCCATGCCAAACAGGGCAAGGGCAACGCCACGTTGCCGCCGATGCCGGCAGCGGCGCCCGCCGATGGACCGATGGAGCACGGCGGTCTGGACAGGCTCGCCGAACTGTGGTCGCGCGGTGCGGCACCGGACTGGCGCGAACTGTACGCCCGCACGGGCCCCATGCCCCGCAGGATCAGTGCGCCGACCTATCCCTTCGCCCGTGACCGGCACTGGGTACCCGAGTTGGCCCCGGCTGCCTCGGCCGCTCCCACACCCCCGGCCGCCCCGGCGGGAACGCCGCGGACGGAGGCCGGGCCGGAGCGCCGGACCGGGTCCGGTACGACGCTGTTCCTGACCAAGCGGTGGCAGGAGACTGTGCCGGGCGCCGGACGGACACGGCACTTCTCCGTCATCGTCCTGCACAACGGGGCGACGACGGGGCTCGCCGGGGAACTTGCGCAGCGGTTCGACGACGCCACGCTGCTGGACACATCCGCCCCCGACGCCCAGGCGGTCCTCGAACGCCACATCGGAACCTGTACCGCCTGGATCGATCTCACCGGAATAGCCGACGACGCGGGCACCGACTCGCTCGCCGAACCCGAGGCGTCCGGTCGTGTCGCGGTGTCCCTCCTGCAGAGCGCCCTTGAGGACAAGGCGTCCCGTGACATCCGCCTGCTGTTCGTGACGCGTGGCCTGGAATCACCGGACACCCACGGCCGGGAGTATGCCGGTCACCAGGTGAACCCCGCTGCCGGAGCGCGGGCGGCGCTCCACCGGATGCTCGGCAGCGAGTACCGGGGTCTCACCTCGCGCCACGTCGACCTGGACCCCGCCGTGCGCAGCGATGCCGAGGACGCGGCTGTCATCCATCGCGAGCTCACGGACGACGCCGGTGACGTGGAGGTCTGCTACCGCGCCGGAGTCCGCCTGACCCCCGTACTGGCCGAGGCGGCAGTGCGAGCGGCGCGGACGGCCCGGCCGGTCTTCGCTCCCGACGAGGTCCTCCTGGTGACCGGAGGCACACGCGGCCTCGGGCTGCTGTGCGCCAGGCACTTGGTCGACCACTACGGCGTACGGCGACTGGTCCTCACAGGCCGGGAGCCGCTGCCTCCACGCCATCTGTGGGCCACCCCCGACGCCTGCCCGCCCTCGGTACGCGACAAGATCGCCGCAGTCCTGGAGCTGGAGGCGGCGGGTGTCGAGGTACGAGTCCTCGCGCTGCCTCTGGACCGCGCCGACGAGGTCATCGCCGGTATAGCGACGGTCGAGTCGACGCTCGGACGGATCACCGGGGTCATCCATGCCGCGGGCCTGGTCGACACACGCAACCCCGCGTTCGTCCGCAAGCCCGTCGATGACATCGCCCGGGTCGTCTCACCGAAGATCGACGGCACCAGGAATCTGCTTGCCGCTCTGGACCGGCGGGCGCTGAAATTCGTCCTCCTGTTCTCCTCGGTCGCCGCCGCGATCCCCGCACTGGGTGTCGGCCAGAGCGACTACGCGATGGGCAACGCGTTCATGGACTACTTCGCACAGGCGTATGGCGCGGACCTGCCGATGACGAGCATCCAGTGGCCGAGCTGGCGCGAGACCGGCTTCGGTGAGGTCAGAAGCCAGGCATACACCGACACCGGGCTGCTCAGCATCACGGATGACGAAGGCACGATGTTCCTTGACGACATCCTCACCACGCCGCGCGGCCCCGTCGTCATGCCGGTCCGCGTCGACGCCGGCCGCTTTGAACCCGGTTCGCTCCTCGACGCCCGCCGGCCGGCGGGCGCGGCACGGACCGGTGAGGTGGTGACGCCCGCGCCCGCCGCCCCCGTGACGCCCGAGCCGTCGCGGAACGACGGAGAGACGCGGGGAAGGCTCGTCGCCTTCCTCAGCAGTACTCTCGAAGGCCAGCTCGGGCTCGAACCGGGGAAGCTGGACGAGGACACCGCGTACGCGGACTACGGGGCCGACTCCGTCCTGCTCGCCCAGTTCCTCCAGCGGATCCAGCAGCACCTGGACATCACCCTCGACCCCGCGACCCTGCTCGAGTACCCGACCCTGAGCGAACTCGCGGCGCGGTTGCTGAGCGCGGACCCCGCGGTGGTCGCTGCACGGTTCGGAGCTGAGCCGCAACCGGCCGAGGCCGAGGGCGCGGCGATGGCCAACGCGCGGGACACACCGTCCGCCGACTCCTCACACCCTGCCAGGCCGTCCGAGCGGCCCGCGGCGACCGCGGGTGGTGGCCACGGGCGTGACAAGGCCGTCGCCGTCATCGGCATGGCCGCCCGGCTGCCCGGCGCCCCGGACATCGACTCCTACTGGGAGCTGCTCAGCCAGGGCCGCTCGGCCATCCGCGAGGTTCCCGACAGCCGTTGGACGCTCCCGGACGGTGCCCACGCAGGACTGGTCGACGATGTCTTCGGCTTCGACGGCGGATACTTCAAGCTGCGTCCCGAGGACGTCCGCGCCATGGATCCGCAGGCACTGGTGCTGCTCGAGGAGAGTCTGAAGGCGCTCCACCACGCCGGCTACCGCCCCCAGGAGCTGGAGGGCACCCGCACGGGTGTGTACGTCGGTGCACGTGGTTCCCACCGGACGGACGACGCACTCGTGGACGGGGCCCGCAACCCGATCATGACGGTCGGACAGAACTACCTCGCGGCCAACGTCTCCCAGTTCTTCAACTGGCACGGTCCCGCCATGGTCATCGACACGGCGTGCTCCTCCTCCCTGGTGGCGATGCGGACGGCCTCCGACGCGCTGGCGACGGGCTCGGCCGACCTGGCGCTGGTGGCGGGCGTCAGTCTGCTGACGGACACCTTTGCCCACGAGCTGTTCCGCCGCCGCGGACTGCTGCGTGAGAACGGGGAGTTCCACGTCTTCGACCGCCGTGCCGACGGTGTCGTCCTGGGGGAGGGCGCCGGCGTCGTCGTCCTCAAGCCACTGGACCGGGCCGAGCGGGACGGCGACACGGTCTACGCCGTGATCGAGGGCATGGCTCTCAACAACGACGGCCGCACCGCCGGGCCCGCGACCCCGAACCTGGCAGCGCAGAAGCAGGTCATGGGCGAAGCGCTGCGGCGGGCGGGTGTCCGGCCGAACGAGGTCGGACACCTGGACGTCAATGGTTCGGGCTCCGAGATAACCGACCTCCTCGAACTCAAGGCCATCGAGGCGGTCTACTGCGAGCACCGGACCTCTCCGCTGGGCCTCGGCTCGATGAAGCCCAACATCGGCCACCCGCTGTGCGCCGAAGGCATCGCGGCGTTCATCAAGGTCGTTCTCATGCTGCACCACCAGCGGACGGTGCCGTTCCTGTCCGGCGAAGAACCCATGGAGCACCACACGATCGACCCCGAGCATCTGGCCTTCCCCCGGGCCTACGCGCCGGTGGACCTGCGCTACGCCTCGCTGAGCAGCTTCGCCGACGGCGGTACGAACGCGCACGTGGTCCTCGGACGTGGCCGCCCCGGGCTGCGCGGCCCGGTGCCGCTTCCCGGACTCGAGCGCCGCGACCAACGGACAGGCATCTCTCTCGGCGGTGTCGCACAGCCGCTGGTGCTGACCCGGCACATCGACGCAGGGGACGCGGTGGTCGACGGTCACCGCGTCCACGGCCGACGCCTGCTGCCCGGGCTGGCGTGGATCGACCTGCTGTACGGCTGCTTCGAGGAGTTCGCCCCCGATGTGCCGTACACCGAGCTGACTCTCCAGGAGCTGACGATCTACCGACCGCTGTCCGTGGATGCCGGCCGTGCGGTGGACATCCAGGTCGAGGCCCGTGCCGACGGGGCGGCGAGCTGGCGGATCACCGTGACCGCTGTGGCGTCCCACGGCTCCGAACCGGCTCCGTTGCCGTACATCACGGCCGAGATGCGGCGGACGGGACGCGCCGCCGTCGACGCCACGAAGATCCCGGCCGAGGTACTGGAAGTGCTGCGCGCCGACGACGGGCGGTCCCGCGACCTGGAAGAGGTCTATCGGGCCTTCCGTGCCGACGGACTCGTCCACTCGAACCTCATGAAGACGGTCGGCGCGGCCTACGTCACGCCCGAGGACGTCTGGCTGCGAGTGGCCCTCGACGAGCGCGCGGCGGACGACGGCCCGCATCGGCTGTTCCATCCCGCCCTCATCGACGGCAGTGCCGTGGCCGCGAGCGGGATGGCGCTCCGCGAGGTGAGGGCCGACGACGACTCGGAGAGCGGCGACCGGCGCCTGTTCCTCCCGATCCACTACGGTCCCTTCCGGGCCGGCGCGCGGCTGGGGCGTTCCTGCTACACGCGAGTACGGCGTGACTCGGTCACACATCGGGACGAACTGTTCACCCTGGCCATGGAGTTCTTCGACTCCGAGGGGCGCAGGACCGGCGAGCTGAGGAACCTTGTCACGAAGGCGGTGAGGGACACCCGACACATCGACCCCGTGCGCTTCGGCGAGGCACCGGTCGAACCCGCCCCGCCCGCGGGCGGCGCACAAGCCCATGCCGACGTGGTCTCGGCCGGGGAGACGGCTGGAGTCGTCGCCTCGGTCGTCGCCGCCCGGATCGGGGTTCCGGCGGAGCAGGTCGACACCCACACGAGCTACTACGAGCTAGGTCTGGACTCGGCCACCCTGCTGCAGATGGCATCGGAGATCGGGTCGCGGCTGGGCGCGAAGCTGTCACCGACGTCGCTGTTCGAACACCCGACAGTGGCCGGGCTGGCCGCCCACATCGTGGAGCTCCACGGCCCGGCCGTCCCGGCCGTGGAGGCGCCGGACCCGTCGCCCGGACGGGCGGTTCACGACGAACCGTCCGTGCCCGGTGCTCAGGTCGCCGAGCGATCCGCCGCACCGGCCCGGGAAACCGGTCCGGGAGACATCGCCATCGTCGGGCTCGGAGGCCGGTACCCGAAGGCGGGCGATGTCACCGAGTTCTGGGAGAACCTGAAGGCGGGACGCGACTGTGTCACCGAGGTTCCCGAGAACCGCTGGCCCCGTGACACCTTCCGGGGGAAGCGCACCCCGTCCGGGCGGACGATGGCCTCGTGGGGCGGGTTCCTTGACGATGTCGACTGCTTCGATGCCGACTTCTTCGGTGTTCCGGCGGACGAGGCCGCCCAGCTCGACCCGCAGGAACGGATGTTCCTGGAGGTGTGCTGGGAGGCCATCGAGGACGCCGGGTACACCCCGGCCGGCCTCACCGGGACCACGGTCCGCGGACCGCGCAGAGCGGTCGGCGTCTTTGTCGGGGTCATGCACAAGGACTACGTCCTGGTGCAGCACGACGCCGCCGACGGGGTGGGGCCCGCCCCGCTGTCGCTCAACTCCGCGTCCATCGCTCACCGGGTCTCGCACTTCTGCGACTTCAACGGCCCCTCCATGGCCGTCGACACGGTCTGCGCCTCCTCGCTCAGCGCCCTGCACCTGGCCGTGGAGAGCCTGCGGCGCGGCGAATGCCACGCCGCACTCGCGGGCGGCGTGAACCTCTCACTGCACCCGGCCAAGTACCGTGCGTACGGAGCGCTGGAGCTGCTCGCGAGCGACACGCCCGCCCGGTCGTTCGGCGCCGGTGCCGACGGCTACGTTCCGGCCGAGGCCGTGGGGGCTGTGCTCCTCAAGCCGCTGAGCTCGGCCATCGCGGACGGCGACGACATCTACGCGGTCATCAAGGGAACCGCGGTCAACCACTCCGGCAGGACCCCCGGACTGCGGACTCCGTCAGTGGCCGCACAGGCGGCCCTCATCGAGGATTGCCTGGACCGCGCCGGGATCGACCCCGCCTCGCTCGGCTACCTCGAAGCCCACGGCACGGGCACGGAGATCGGCGACCTGATCGAGATCCAGGCGCTGCGCAAGGTGTTCGAGGAGCGAACGGACGCCAAGCGGTTCTGCGCGCTCGGCTCGGTCAAATCCGCCATCGGCCATGCGGAGGCTGCCGCCGGGATCAGCGCTCTCACGAAGGCAACGCTCCAGCTCCACCACGCGACACTGACCCCCATGGTGCGCGCGGAGCGGCCCAACCCGTACCTCGACCTGGACGACTCGCCGTTCCGCCTCCAGACCGATCTGGAGGAGTGGACGGTGGACGTGACCGGGCCGGCGGCGGCGCCGCGTCGGGCCGGGGTGAGCGCCTTCGGCGCCACGGGCGCCAACGCCCACGTCCTCCTGGAGGAAGCGCCTCGGAAGGCCGGCGTGCCGGGGTACGGAAACGGCGCACCGGGACCCGTGCTCGTACCGCTGTCCGCGACGGACGGCGAACGCCTCCGTGCCTACGCCGAGAAGCTGCTGCGCTTCCTGGAGTCGAAGGACGGCATGGCGGTGGACGCGTCGGCGCTGGCCCACACCCTCCAGACGGGCCGTGTGGCGTTGGCGGAGCGCGCGGTGATCCTCGCGTACGACCTGGACGAGGTGAAGGACGCCCTTGGCGCCCTCGCGCGCGGTACCGATTCCGGCGTCGGCAACGTGTGGCGGAGCCGGGAGGGAGGACAGGTTCCGGAGTCGCGGTTGCTCGACGAGGACGACCTGCGCACGGAACTGGTCGCCCGTTGGGCGGCCCAGGGTGCCTGGGACAAGATCGCCGAGCTCTGGACCGGGGGGTACGCCGTGGACTGGCGTCCCCTGTACGCGGAGACGACGCCGCGTCGGCTGCACCTGCCCACGTATCCGTTCGCCAGGCGGCCGCACTGGGTGGGGGCACCCGGTGAGAGCGTCACTCCCGAGCCCGGGCCATCAGCCGCTCCCGGCACCTCGGTCTCCGGACAGCCGCGCCTCGGCGCCCTCCACTGGCGGTACGTACCGGAGAGCGAGCCACTGCCCACAGAGCCGGGGACATCGGAGCCGGCAGGCTCGCGGTTCTCGCCCGAAGAGAGGGCGCGAGGCTTTCTGCGGCAGCTGGTCGCCGCACGTCTGGGACGGGCGGCCGATGAGATCGGCCTGCACACCGGCCTGATCGAGCTGGGGCTGACCTCACTGGGCGCCGTCGGCCTCACGGAAGAACTGACCGCGACCGTCGACCCGGCGTTTCTGCCCAGCGTGCTCTTCGAGCACACCACCATCGCGGAGGTGGCGGCCCATCTGACCGCCCGGCGCTCGGCCGCGCTGGCCCGCCTGGTTGCCGTCACGGCCGAGGAACCGCCCCGTTCCGAACACGCCGAGAGCGTGCGGGCGGAGGTCCTGGCGGTTCTGGGAGACCTGCACACCGGTGAGCTGCCCCTGGAAGACGCCATCGCGCTCCTCGACACAGACAGGAACGAAAAGTGAAGCACAGGATCGACGCCCTCATCGCGGAGTACCAGGCGGGCGGGATCAGCGACAGTGAGGTCGCCGACCGGCTGCGCGCGTTGCAGCGTCAGATGCCCAAGCCGCAGGTTCCGCCCGGCACCGCTGCCCGGGCCTACCCGCTCTCGGACGCACAGGCCGGCTTATGGGGACTCCAGCGGGCGTACCCGGACATGGCCGCATACAACGTGCCTCTGTGCTTCCGTGTCATGGACCTGGACCCGTCGGTCTTCCAGGAGGCGTGCCGGGCTCTGGTCGCACGACACCCGGTGCTCAGCACCGTGATCCACCGGGAGGGGAACACGCCCCAGCAGTCGATCGACCCCGCTCGGGAACCCGACTTCGCTCGCGTGGACCTGACGGGTGCCTCGGACGACGCGGAGGCGCTGGACGTCATCCGGCGTGAGAGCAAGCGCCCGTTCGCCATGGACGCCACTTCGGCGCACGACGCGGAGAGTCTTTTCCGGGTCAGGGTGTTCGACCGTCCGCTGAACGAGTCGATCGTCCTGATCACCGTTCATCACGTCATCTTCGACGGCAACTCTGCGACGCTGCTGATGAACTCGCTGTTCGAGGCGTACGAGGCCCTGGTGGCCGGACGCCGTCCGGCGCCGACCGACCGTGTCGCGGGCAGTGCGGAGTTCCACGACTTCGTGGACGAGGAACGGCGCACGCTGCCGGAACGGAGCCGCGCACTCCTGCCGTACTGGCGCGACCGGCTCGCCGGGCCGCTGCCCGTTCTCGGCCTGCCCACCGACCGTCCGCACCAGGAGGTGGAGGAGCCGTTCGCCGGCGCCACCCACATCTGCCGGGTGCCCGCGGAGCTCGTCGCGCGGATCAGGCAACTCGCGGACGAACAGCGCGTCTTCCTCTCCTCCGCGCTGCTCACCGCCTACACGGCGGCTCTGGCCTCGTACGCCGACCAGGACGAAGTGGTCGTCGGCATCGCGGTGAACGAGCGCCGCAGTGAAAAACTTGCCGACACCATGGGCCCGTTGGTCAACATGGTGCCGGTCCGTGTGACGGTTCCGGCATCGTCGTCGTTCGCTGAGCTGGTCGTCGGCACCCAGCGGAACGTCGCCGACGACATGCTGCACAGCCTTCCTCTCTCGGCGCTGGTCCGGGAGTTGGCCTCGGAGGCCTCCCCCGGCCGCTCTCTGCTCTTCCAGACGGCGTTCGTCTACCAGGACGTGCTCGATGGCATCGAGGGCCCCCACCGGCCCTACCGGCTCGTCGACGAGCTGCACCAGGAGGGCGAGTACGAACTGTCGCTGGAGGTGTGGAACAGCGGGGAAGCCCTCACCCTGTACTGGACGTACCAGCCCGAGCTGTACAGCCGGAGCTTCGTCGAGAGGCTTGCGGAGCATCTGGTCCGCGTCCTGGCGGCTGTGTGCGACGAAGCAGGGAAGGCCCTGACGGACCTTCCCTTGCCGGAGCGGTTCGAGCCCCCTGCCCTGACGCGCCTGTCCCGGCCCGGCGGTTCGCTCCCGGCCCGGCAGGACGGCGACAGCGCCCGCCGCAACAGCGCTATGGCGATCCGGCTGGAGGGCCCCCTCGATCGTGCGGCTCTCCTGCGGGCCCTAAAGACCCTTGTCCAGCGCCACGACATCCTGCGGACGCGTGTCGTCGAGCGGGACGGCGTCCCTCACGAGGTCATGGGCGATCACGCGGAACTCACCCTCCACGAGGCGGAGCTGACCGACCTGGGCCGGCTGCGTTCGGTGTACGAGAAGGAGGCCGCCGCCCCCTTCGACCCCGCCCGGGAAGCTCCGATCCGGGTCAGCCTTCTGCGCATCTCGGCGCACGAGCACATCCTGCTCGTCACTCTGCACCACCGGGTGTCCGACGCAGGGTCGCTCGACGTCTTCTTCCGCGAGACGGTCGCTCTCTACGCCGCGTACGGCGAGGGCCGGCCCCCGACCCTCGAACCGCTGCCCCTCCAGTACACGGACTACGCCCATGAGCAGGGCCGGAAGCTGTCCCAGGAGGCCCGCGCCCGGGAGATCGGCTACTGGAAGAAGCAGCTCGACGGGATCGATCCCCACGTGCCCCTGCCGACCGACCGGTCCCGGCCCGTGAACAGGACGGACCAGGAGGCGTACGAGTGGCTCCACCTGCCGCAGGACCTCCTGGGACGGCTCAGAGCACTCTGCGCCGACCGTCACGACACACTTCACACGGTACTGCTCTCGGCCTACGCGGTGCTGCTGCACCGATACAGCGAGCTGGTGGACATCACCATCGGCACCACCGACGCCCACCGGGACAGCCCCGGGTCCGAGGGCCTCATCGGCCCGCTCGCCAACACACTGGTCATGCGCGCCGACCTCTCCGGCGACCCGACCTTCGCCGAACTGCTCGGGAGGATGAAGGAGGTCGTCCGCCAGGCGCACGGCTATCGCGACGTGCCCTTCGAAGACGTGGTGACCGCGCTCGGCCTGCGGCGCGGGCCCGGCCACCCGCCCGCCTTCCGGGTGGCGTTCGCCCTTCGGGGACCGGAGACCGACGGCTGTGCACGGGCGGGAAACCTGAGCTTCTCCCGTACCGAGTTCGACTTCGCGCCGGCCGGTTCGGACCTCTCGCTCAACCTGCGCGAGACGGCAGACGGACTGGTGGGCGCCGTCACGTACGACACCGGCATGTTCGACCGCGAATCCGTACGGCTGCTGGCACGCAACTACGCGGCCCTGCTGCGCGCCCTCGTCGCCGAACCGCACGAGCGGATCTCCCGGGTCGACGCCCTCGACGCAGCCGAGCGGCGCACGGTGCTCCAGGAGTGGAACACCGTCCCGGCTCTGGAGCGCACCCCCGGCCGTGTGCACGAGAGGTTCGAGAAGGTGGCCGCGGGGACACCGGGTGCGGTGGCCCTGGAGTACGAGGGACGTACCGTCTCGTACGGTGAACTGAACGCCCGCGCGAATCGCCTGGCACGGCATCTGCGCGGCATGGGAGTGGGGCCCGAAGTCCTGGTCGCCCTGTGTCTGCCGCGCAGTGAGCAGCTGGTGGTGTGCGTGCTGGCGGTGTTGAAGGCCGGCGGTGCCTATGTGCCTCTGGACCCGGCCTCGCCGGCCGAGAGGCTCGCGTTCGTGCTGAAGGACAGCGACCCGGGTGTGGTCGTGACGGAGGGCGGACTGCCCACGGAGCTGAGGGCGCCGTCCGCCCCCGTCGTGGATATCGCGGCGGACGCGGCCCTGTGGTCGGAGCTCGCCGCGGAGGATCTGCCGGGGTCGGGAGCGTCGGAGACGGACGCGGCGTATGTGATCTACACGTCGGGCTCGACGGGGGTGCCGAAGGGCGTCGTGGTCGAACACCGCAATGTGACACGCCTGTTCACCTCCACTGCCCCGTGGTTCGGTTTCGACGAGCACGACGTGTGGACACTGTTCCACTCCTTCGCCTTCGACTTCTCCGTGTGGGAGATGTGGGGCGCGCTGTTGTACGGCGGTCGGCTGGTGATCGTGCCGCAGGAGACGACGCGCGATCAGGACGCGTTCCACCGGCTCCTGCGCACGTCCGGGGTGACGGTGCTGAACCAGACGCCCAGCGCGTTCCGGCAGTTGATCGCGGCACAGGGGGAGGACGCGGAGCCCCACAGCTTGCGGCTGGTGGTGTTCGGCGGCGAGGCGCTGGATGTGACGTCGCTGAAGCCGTGGATGGGACGCGCGGTCAACCGGTCGGTCGAGCTGGTCAACATGTACGGGATCACCGAGACGACGGTGCACGTGACGTATCGGCCGCTGTCGCCGGCGGACGTAGAGCGGCCGGGGAGCCCGATCGGTGTCCGGATCCCCGATCTGCGGACCTATGTCCTGGACCGGCACCGCCGACCCGTACCGGTCGGGGCGGTGGGCGAGCTGTACATCGGCGGCGCGGGTGTGGCACGGGGGTACGTGAACCGCCCGGAGCTGACGGCGGAACGTTTCGTCGAGGACGACTTCTGTGGTGAACCCGGGGCGCGCATGTACCGGACCGGCGACCTGGCGCGGTGGCTGCCGGACGGCTCACTGGAGTACCTGGGCCGCAATGACGACCAGGTCAAGATCAGGGGCTTCCGCATCGAGCTCGGTGAGATCGAGGCACGCCTCGCCGAACATCCCGCTGTCGGCTCCTGCGCCGTCCTGGCACGGGCGGACCAGCCCGGCGAGAAGCAGTTGGTGGCCTATGTCGTGCCGGACGGAGGGGCCGAGGGTCCCGACGGGACGCCCCGGGGCGCGGTCCCGCGCGCCGAAGTGGTCCGCCATCTGCGGCGGACTCTGCCCGAGTACATGGTCCCCAGCGCCTACGTCGTGCTGGATCAGCTGCCGGTCACCGGCAACGGCAAGCTCGACCGCAAGGCCCTGCCGGCGCCGGGAGCCGACGCCTACGCCCAAGGCCCCCGCACGGCACTGAGCACACCCACCGAACGGATCGTCGCCGCCGCCTGGGCGGACCTGCTGGGGCTCGATGAAACCGGCATCGGCGCGGACGACAACTTCTTCGAACTGGGCGGGCACTCGCTTCTGATCGCCCTTCTGATCGCGCGGCTCAAGGAACGCGGACTCCACGCCACCGTGCGCGGCGTCTTCGACAGCCCGACCCTGGCCACCCTCGCGGCCCGGATGGACCGCGGTGAGTCCTCCACCGTCCCGCACCACGAGGTCCCGGCCAATCTCGTGCCTCCACTGTGTGAGCGCATCACCCCGGACATGCTGCCGCTGGTCCGCCTCACCCAGCGCGAGATCGACTCCATCGTGGGCCAGGTGTCCGGCGGCGCCCCCAATGTGCAGGACATCTATCCGCTCGTGCCGTCCCAGGAAGGGATCCTCTTCCATCACCTGATGGACCCGGAGAAGGACCCGTACGTCATCCCCATCCTGTTCCGCGCCCCGGACCAGGAGGTCTGTGACGACTTCGTCGCCGCCGTCCAGGCGCTGATGGACCGGCACGACGTCATGCGCACCGCCGTGATCACCGAGGGGCTGGCGGAGGCGGTGCAGGTCGTCCTGCGCCAGGTACCCCTCGAAGTGGAGCGGCGCACCCTGGAGATCGGCGAGGACCCCGAGCGGCAGGCCCGCGCCTGGCTGACCGAGCCCGGCGGCATCCCTCTGGACCGCGCGCCGCTGCTGCGGCTGGTGGTCGCCGCCGATCCGCACTCCGATGGTCACTTCCTGCTGCTCAGCGTGCACCATCTCATCGAGGACGCCACCTCGCTGCGGCTCATCTTCGACGAGCTGGCCAACCATATGGCCGGCCTCCAGGACCGGCTGGCCCCGCCCGCCGCCTACCGCGACTTCGTCAGCCACACCCTGCACCAGCTCGCGTCCGACGACGCGGAGACGTTCTTCCGTGCGGAGCTGGGGGACGTCACGGAACCGACCACGCCGTTCCAACTCGTCGATGTGCACGGTGACGCCGGCCGAACCCGCCATGTGCACCGCCCGCTCCCGGCCGAGCTGACGAACGAGTTGCGCGAACAGGCCCAGCGTCTGCACATCAGCCCGGCCACGCTCTTCCACGCCGCGTGGGCGCTGGTGACCGCGGCCAGCAGCGGGCGCGACGACGTGGTCTTCGGCACCGTCCTGTCCGGACGGCTCCAGGGTGTTCCCGACATCGAGCGCATGCTCGGCAACTTCATCAACTCCCTCCCCCTACGGGTGCGGTTGCGCGACCGGAGCGTCCAGGACCTCATCACCGAGGTCGAGGCCGGCCTGAGGAATCTGATCAGCCATGAGCAGAACGCCCTGACCCTCGCCCAGGGGTGCAGCGGACTCGACAGCGACGCCACGCTGTTCAGCTCCCTGATCAACTACCGCTACGTCGAGCCCCGGAGCGGCCAGGACCCCGCGGTGAGCCTGGAGAGCCTGGGCCTCGTTCAGCTCGGGTGGCTGGACCGGACCAATTACCCGGTCGGCGTGTCGGTCGACGACACCGGAACCCAGCTGTCCCTGAACGCCCAGGTCGACGAGGCCCTGTCGCCGGATGCCGTGCTCGACTACGTGGAGGCGGCGCTGTCGGGGATGCTGGCCGCCCTTGCTCTGGACGACGGAGCGGGCACCCCGGCGCTCGACATCGACATCGTGCCCCCGGCCGAACGCGACCGCCTGCTGATCGAGTGGAACGACACGGCCACGCCCTACCCCGACGACCGGTGTCTGCCCGATCTGTTCGAGGAGCAGGTCAGGGCGCGGCCTCAAGCGGTCGCCGTCGAGCACGGGGACGAGCGGCTGACCTATGCGCAGACGAACGCCCGGGCCAACCGCGTGGCGCACTACCTTCGCAGTCAGGGGGTGGGGCCCGACACCCTCGTCGGACTGTCCGTCCGGCGCTCGCCGGAGACGGTGATCGGCCTGCTCGGCATTCTCAAGGCAGGCGGGGCCTATGTCCCCATCGATCCCGACTACCCCAGCGAACGCATCCGTGCTCTCCGCGAGGCGTCGGGCGTCGACCTCATCCTCGGCCAGTCCCAGCTGCCGGACTCTCTCCTCGGCAGCCCGGCCGACGGCGGACGCCCCCAGGTGATTCACCTGGACACCGGCGAGCGCGCCGAGGACGGGACCGGGCCCGCCACCCAGGTGCTGGCCGTTCAGCCGGAACACGACCTGTCCCGGGCGGAGATCGGCCTGATGCCCGACCATCTCGCGTGCACCATCTTCACCTCCGGGTCCACAGGCCGGCCCAAGGGCGTACTGATGGAGCACCGCGGTGTGGTCCGGCTCGTGTGCAACCGGGAGTTCTTCTCCGCCGACGAGAACACCGTGGTACTGCACCACTCATCGATCTCGTTCGACGCCGGCTCGCTGGAGGTGCTCACCCCGCTGGTATCCGGCGGTCGCCTGGTCCTGCACGACGGCGACTCGAAGGACCCCGGACAGCTTCTGGACTGCGTCGAGCGGACCGGCGTCAGCAAGATGCTGCTGTCGTCCGCCTTCCTGCCGGCGTTCGTGGACTCCGCGGCCGGCCGGGATCTGCCGCTGCGCTACCTGGCCGTCGTGGGTGACACCTTCTCGGCCGGGGACGTCCGTCGACTGTACGCGGAACACCCCGGCCTGACCGTGGTCAACGGGTACGGCCCCACGGAGAACAGCATCGCCGCCACCCACCACGTCATCCCGCGGGACATCGCCGAGGGCGCGGCCATCCCGATCGGCAGGCCGATTCCCCAGTCGACCGCGTATGTGCTCGACCGGAACCTGCGACCGGTCCCGCGCGGGGTGGTGGGTGAACTGTGCCTCGGCGGGGCCGGCGTGGCACGCGGCTACCTCAATGCCCCGGACCTGACGGCCGAGCGGTTCGTCCGCGACCCCTTCACCGGCGACGCCGGTGCACGGCTGTACCGCACCGGCGACATGGCGCGATGGCTGCCCGACGGCACCTTGGAGTTCCACGGCAGGATCGACAACCAGGTCAAGGTCCGTGGGCACCGAGTCGAGCCCGGCGAGATCGAGGCGGTGCTGCACGCCCATCCGTCGGTGCACAGCGCTGTGGTCACCACACGGTCGGCCGGCGAGTCCAAGCAGCTGATCGCCTACGTCCGGCCGACGTCGAACTGGCTGGACGGCATCGCGAGGGAGCAGAACACCGAGCGCCTGCGGCAGTGGCAGGACCTCTTCGAGGACCAGTACTCCGACGAGCCGGACCCGGCCGCAGCGAGCCGGACCGTGGACACCGACGCCGCTGACGACCTCAACATCAGTGGATGGAACAGCAGTTACACCGGCGGGAGCATCCCCGAGGAGGAGATGCGCGAGTGGATCGACGGCACGGTCCGGAGCATCGAGGAACTGCGCCCCAGGCGGCTCCTTGAGATCGGCTGCGGTACCGGGCTTCTGCTCTTCCGCTACGCGGCCTCCTGCGAGGAGGTGCACGCCTTCGACATTTCCGCCTCGGCCCTGGCCGGTGTCCGCCGTGGCGTCGACCGCAGGGGCTGGAAGCATGTGACCCTCGCCCAGGGTGACGCCCGCTCGGTCGCCGTACCGCCCGACACGGAGAAGTTCGACACCGTCGTCATCAACTCCGTCGTGCAGTACTTCCCCAACCGGCTCTACTTGGAGGAGGTGATCGAGCGGTTGCTGCCCCTCGTCGCCGACGGCGGACGCATCCTGCTCGGCGATGTGAGGAATCTCGACCTCCACTCCGCCCATCTGTGCGCTGTCGAGCGCAGCCGCCTGTCCGCGCGGATACCTGCGGGCACGCTCGACCGAGAGGTGCAGCGCCGACGTCAGCAGGAGACCGAACTGCTGCTCAGCCCCTCGTACTTCGTCCGGCTGCCCGAGAGGCTGGGCCGGATCGGCTCGGTGGACATCGCCGTCAAGCGTGGCACGGGCGACAACGAGATGCTCAGCTATCGCTACGACGTGGTGCTGACCCTGGGCGCCGCGGCCGAACCGGACGACCTGCCGTGGCTGGACGTCGGAACCGTGGACGAACTGCGGACTCTCCTCACCGATGGCCGGCACCGTCGATTCGGGGCGAGTGGCCTGACCAACCCGAGGATCGCCGATGACGTGCTGGTGAGCCAGGGCCTGGCCCGATGGCCCGCCCAGCGGCAGGTGGAACCGATCACCGGCGACCACCGCCTCTCCCGCGACGGGGCGGCGCGCGTGCGGGAACTCGAAGCCGTGCTCCAGTACGCCGAGGAACTGGGGTACCACGTCGCGATGACCTGGTCCCAGCACCGGCTGGACGGGCTCGACCTGGTCTTCGCCAAGGGGGAACCGCCGCGCGCACAGGCCCGCGCCCCCTACCGCCGGTCTCACGTGGCGAACGTGCCCCAGATCGCGGAGACCGGCAGGGAGCTGACCCGCACCCTCAAGGAGTACCTGGCGACCAAGGTGCCCGAGTACATGGTGCCCAATGTGTTCGTGGCGCTCGAAGAGTTGCCGCTCACGCCCAACGGCAAGGTCGACAAGAAGGCGTTGCCGGCGCCGGACGAGGCCGATGTCCACAGAGCGAGCTACGACGCGCCCCGGAGCCCCATGGAAGTGGCCCTGTGCCGACTGGTGCAAGAGGTCCTCGAACTGGATCGCGTCGGCCTCCAGGACGGCTTCTTCGACCTCGGTGGCCACTCCCTGCTCGCGACCCGGCTCACGATCCGCGTGAAGCAGGAGATCGGCAGGGAACTGTCCCTGCAGATGATGCTCGCCGGGGCGACCATCGGCGAGATGGCCAAGGCCCTGGAGACGGATCCCCTGAGCACCGCAGCTCCCGAGGTTCCGTTGCTGCCCGGTACCGCCGACGGCACCGACGTCCCGCTCGCCTTCCAGCAGGGCGAACTGTGGTTCCTCAACCCGATCGAGCACGTGGGGACGTCGTACGACAATGTCCAGTGGGCCCAGCGGATCATCGGCCGACTGGACCGCCAGGCGTACGCGCGAGCACACGCGGCGCTCGTCGAGCGTCATGCGATCCTGCGCACGAGCTATGTGCTCGACGCCGATTCCGCCGTCGTTCAGCGGGTGAACGATGCCGCCGGCTTCACGGTCGCCTTCACGGACGTGAGCGGCGACAGCGCCGTCACCGAATGGCGCCGAGCCGAACGGGCCCGGCCGTTCCGTCCGGACGACCGGTACATGCTGCGCGTGCACGTCCTGCGGCTGTCGGAGTACGAGCACATCGTCGTGGTGACCCGGCCCTGGGGCATCTTCGACGGATGGTCGGCCGGCGTCTACCTGTCCGAACTCGACCTGTTCTACCGGGCGCTGAGCCGGGGAACGGAGCCGTCGCTGCCTGAACTCCCCGTCCAGTACACCGACTTCGCGCGCTGGCAACGGAGTGCCGTGAACGAAGCGGCCCGCGAGCAGCAACTGGCCTACTGGCGCGCGCAGCTGGCCGGGCTACCGTCGTGCATATCGCTGGACACCGACTACGAACGGCCGGCGGTCAAGTCGTACCGGGGGTCTTCGGTCGAACTGGCGGTGCCTTCGGAGGTACTCGGACAGCTCCGCCGTTTCAGCCAGGAGCGCGGCGGCACGTTGTACATGACGCTTCTGTCGGCCTTCGCGACTCTGCTCGGCGAGTACAGCCACGACCGTGAACTGGCTATCGGTTCGCCGGTGACCAACCGTCCCCGTCCCGAGCTCGAACCACTCGTCGGGTACTTCGTCAACCTGCTGGTGATGCGCCTGGAGGTGACCGCGGACCAGGGATTCGACGAGCTCCTGACCCAGGCCCAGCTGGTCAGCGCCGCCGCTCATCGACGCAAGGACGTCCCGTTCACCCGTCTGGCGGCAGAGCTCGTACCAAAGCCGGACCCGGCCCACTCTCCGCTCTTCCAGGTCATGTTCAACCTCGTACCTCCGGCCGGCCCGGCATCCCAGGGCGACACGGTCGTCGCCGATCTGGCCTCCGTGCCGCTGCCCGGCGAAACGGAGGTGGCGAAGTTCGACCTCAACCTGACCGTCGGGGAAACCCCCGCAGGCCTGGCCGGCTATCTGGAGTACAGCACCGACCTGTTCACCAGGACGACGGTCGAGACCATGGCCAGGACCTTTGAGCGCTTGCTGCTGAAGATCGTGACGCAGCCCGGAGCGAGCCTCGCGCAGCTGCGCCGGGCAGCGTTGGACAACACCCAGGGCTAGACCGGCACATCACGTCGACGACATCGGGGAGGGGCCCGGCCGGGTCCGGCCCGGCCCCTCCCCGAGCGACCCGCCGCGCCGAGCGGGATACAGGACCACCGCCCGAAACAGCGGCTCGGCCTACGGCGCTCCGATCCCCGCGACGACAACGACTGAGTGATCACATGACATCGGTGTACGTGTTCCCCGGACAGGGCTCACAGCACAGGGGCATGGGCAACGAACTGTTCGCCAAGTTCCCGGAACTGGTCCGGCAGGCCGACGATGTGCTCGGCTACTCGCTCCAGACGCTCTGCTCCGACGACCCCGACCGCCTTCTGAGCCGTACGGAGTACACCCAGCCCGCTCTCTACGCGGTCAGCGCACTGCACTACCTCGACCGCGTCGATGCGGGTGGAGAGCTGCCCGCAGTGGTCGCCGGGCACAGCCTGGGGGAGTACAGCGCGCTCTTCGCCGCCGGGGCGTTCGACTTCGCCACCGGGCTCGACCTCGTCCGCAAGCGTGGTGAGCTGATGAGCCGGGCCCCGTCCGGTGCCATGGCCGCCGTGGTCGGCCTGGACGTGGAGCACGTGCGGGAGGTCCTTGCCGGGCTGCCGCACCAGAGCATCGACATCGCCAACATCAACGCCCGGAAGCAGTGCGTCCTCTCCGGACTCCACGACGAGATCCACGCACCCGAGCTCCGCGCCGCCTGCAAGGAAGCCGGCGGTGCCCTCGTCCCGCTCAACGTGAGCGCGGCGTTCCACTCGCGCTGTATGAACGGCGTGGAGGAGGAGTTCGCCCGCCACCTCTCCGGTGTCGAACTCGGAGAACTCCGCATCCCGGTGGTCGCCAACCGCACCGCCCGTCTCTATCCGGCAACCGACTACGCGGACTTGCTGATCCGGCAGATATCGAGCCCCGTGAAGTGGTACGAATCGATCTCCTGGCTCATGAGTCAGGGACATCAGGACTTCGTGGAGATCGGGCCGGGCACCGTCCTGACCAAACTCACCGACAAGATCCGACGAGAGCCCTTGCCGGTGCGGGAGAAGCCCCCTGCTCCGCCCCGTGCCCCGCTACGGCCCGAGATCGTCTTCATGTACGGGGGGCAGGGAACCCAGTCCTACGGGATGGGCCGCGAGCTGTACGACGAGAACCCGGCGTTCCGGGCGGCCATGGACCGGTGCAGCGCTCTCTACGAGGCGGCCTGCGGTGCCTCACTGGTGGCCGTGATCCAGGACGAAACCCGCCGCGGACAGGACTTCGACGGCCTCCTCCAGACACAGGCCGCGCTCTACGCCACCGGCTGGAGTCTCACCGAGGCACTGCGCGAAGAGGGCTTCCGTCCCGACGCGGTGCTCGGCCATGGTCTGGGCGAGTACGTCGCCGCCACTGTCGCCGGAGCGATGTCCCCCGAGGACGGCCTGGACCTCGTCATGAAACAGGCCTACCTGATGAAGCGGCACTGCCGTCCCGGTGGCATGCTCGGAGTCCTCGCCGACCCGGATCTCTACCGTCGGCGCCGGGAGTTGTTCGGCGATCTGTACCTGGCGGGCGTCAACTGCGCGAGCCGTACGTCGGGGCACTTCGTCGTGAGCGGAACGAGTGAGCGGCTGACCGAAGTGCGGGCCGCGCTGGGCGAAGAGGGTGTGACGGCCGTCCAGTTGCCCGTCCGGTACGGTTTCCACTCGCCGCTCCTCGACGACGTCCGGCACGAGTGCCGGATCATGGGTCGTGCCGTCGCGGTGAGCAGGCCCGGTATGCCGGTCTACTCGGCCGCCTGTGCCGGGCCGTTGCCGGACGACATGGTGAACCACTGGGACACGTACCTCTGGGACGTGATCCGGGGACGGGCCCGATTCGACGAACTGATGGCCGCCTCGTTCCGAGCGCCGGAGCGTCACTACTTCGTCGATCTCAGCCCCAGCGGCTCCTTCGTCACCCTCCTCAAGTACGGCTATGGGCCCGACTACCGGGCGGCGTCCGCCATGGACCGCTTCACGCCAGACGCGGTATCCATGCGGCAACTGCGGGAGAGCCTGAGGGCCGTGCTGTCCGGGTCCTCGACGGAAGCCCGGACAGCACGGTGACCTGTGGCCGGTACCGGGGCGGTACTCAGGAGGCGGAGGCGGGTACGGAGTCGGCCGCCTGCGGCCGCGAGGTGTTCCGGCCGCTGGACCAGCGACGCATCAGAGGGCGCTCGAAGTAGCGGAACACGAGGAGGGACAGCGCCACCGAGAGGCCGATGACCACGAGGACGATCGCGAAGCGCGCTCCGACGGTCAGGTTCGGGTCGGTCCCGATCAGGTGGCGGATGGCCATCATCACGGGGAAGTGTGTGATGTACAGGGCATAGGAGGCCTCGCCCAGAGCGATGAGTGAGGGGCGGGGCAGCAACCGGGCGCGGCCTTCGAGATCGGCCAGTGCGGTCTTCGCGATGACCGCGGCGAGCGCCGGAGCGATCGCCGAGCCCATCGCGTACTGCGGGGGCAACGCCGGCAGCACGGCCAGGAACACCAGGAAGGCCGCGGCCACCACAAGGCGGTTGACGCGAGGCCAGGTGCCGGTCTGAAGGAGACGGGCGGTCACGATGCCCAGCATGAACTCCAGCAGCCGGACAGGCGGGAAGACGTAGATGAACCAGAGACTGCGTTCGTTGAGGGGGAGCCAGTCGTACATCTTCGGCCCGGGGACGGTCGTGGCAACCAGTGGCATGAGAACGATCAACAGCGCCAGCGCGGTCCACGCGCCGCGCAGTCGGTGTGTGGGAATCCTGCGGGCGACTATGAGGAGGGCGGGGAAGAGCGCGTAGAAGAACAGCTCAACGGCGATCGACCACGCCGGTGTGTTGAAGCCGGAGAATATACTTGCGTACGGTATCCATACCTGGACCAGCAGCAGATTCGCGATGGCTGCGCCCGCACTGTCTCCGGGGGGTGACGTCATGGGAACGTCGGCGGTGGTCACGGCGAAGAAGACCAGCACCGCTGTCCAGGCCAGCAGATGGTTGGGGAAGAGTTTCCAGAAACGGCGCCGCCAGAATGCGCGGAACCGGTCGCTCGGTCTGTGTGCCCAGGTCAGTACGAATCCGGACAGGACGAAGAATCCGCTCACCGCCCCAGCGGCGAATGGCGAGGCGGCGCCGAGGCCCTGCTGAAGGGCACCGTCGAATAATCCCGAGACGAAGCTCACGTGGTACCACACCACCACCAAAGCCAGAAAGAACCGCAGACTCGTCAGCGACGGTAGACGACTTCCTGTGGAGAGCTCGTTGGTCATGGGGTACTTCTCCTCCTGGGTAGGGGTGTGTCGGAAATGCGACTGCTCCCGGGAGCCGGGGCAGGAAAGCCTTTCGAGGCCACCGGCAGTGAACGGGCCACAGCTTCAGGTGACGGCACGATACTTGGCTGAAAACGCATGGCGAAGTCCTGCTATCGCGGAGCCATCCTCAGGGCGCCGTCGAGCCGGATCGTCTCCCCGTTGAGCATGGGGTTGTCCACGATGTGTGCGACGAGCGAGGCGAATTCCGCAGGGTCGCCGAGCCGGGCCGGATGGGGCACCTGCCGGCCGAGCGTATCGAGTGCGGACTTCGGGAGTGAGTCGAACATCGGGGTGCGGAAGAGCCCCGGCGCGACCGTGACCACGCGGATCCTCGACTGGGCCAGGTCGCGGGCGATGGGCAGGGTCATGCCCACGATGCCCGCCTTGGAGGCCGCATAGGCGGCCTGCCCGGTCTGTCCGTCGAAGGCTGCCGCCGAGGAGGTGTTGATGATGACGCCACGTTCCTCGCCGTCGTCGTCGGCCTGGTCCATCCGCGCCGCGGCCAGGCGGATGACGTTGAAGGTTCCGACGAGGTTGACCTGGACGACCTCGGCGAACGCGGCCAGCGGGAACGGGCGGTTCTTACCGACTGTCTTCATGGCGTTGCCGATTCCGGCGCAGCTCACGGCGATGCGGAGAGGCCCCATGCTCGATGCGAGGTCGATCGCGGCGGTGACGTCCTCCTCGCTCGTCACGGTTCCGGGAGAGAACGCGACACGCTCGCCCAGTTCCTCCGCGACCTCCTTGCCGCGCGAGGAACGGCCCAGAATGACCACCGACGCTCCGCGGTTCCGGAGCTCCCTGACCGTCGCCAGCCCGAGGCCGGATGCTCCGCCGGTGACCAGTGCGACGTTTCCTTCGATCCGCACGTGTTGTTCCTGTTCTGTAAAGGGCTGCACGAATTGCCGCGACCTCCCGCCCCGGTGGGCCGGTGGCGGGCAGGCGGCTGAGTGATGTGTGACATCGGCCACGGCCGCGATTTCATCTGAAGAGACCCAGGATTGGCCACCGGCGGCGGGTGGCCGGTAAGCGTCATGTGCGTCCCGGTATGACGGACACTTCCCCGTCGTACTGCTGTGCCGGATTCCTGGGGAGCGCGCACCGGAAGCACCTTACCGATGCCGGCTGTTGTGCGCGACGATCGATCCACGGAATTCTTGAGCCGGTGGTTCATGGAAGTCTATGTGCGGATGAAGGGAAGAAAACGGTCCTGGCCGGCCGGTGCGTCACGCTCCGCTCTCATTCCCGAGGGAGGTCGTCACACTGTGTTCCTTGATCTTCCTTCCGGTGTTCGGGTAGCGTGCGGAGCAGCGAAGTGCAGCGCGACGTTCATTCGGATCGCGTGGACCGCCCTCAGGCGGATCGGACCGAGCTGCAAACAGCGGGCCACGGGGGTGGATTTCAATGGGTTGTTGCGATTTATGCGGGCCTCACTCGACATTTCGACGGCGCTCTCGCGCCTCTTGGCCGACGTCCAGGCCTGATCATTTCCTTCGTGTAGTCAACACCAACCTCCCTGCCTTACTTGTGTGCATGCCTGTGCAGGGTTGACGGATATCCGTTCTCATTCTTTTCGCGCCGGTGCGCGGCAATGCGACGCCGAGGTTCTTTCACTTGTCCCGGACCTTCCCGTTGTCGGTTCCGACTGCGCGCATCACCGCCGTCAGGGCGCTGTCCTGCGCTGGTTACCGATCGACTGGGGAATCCGATGGCCAACTCCGCGACTTTTACCGAGACTTATACCGTGACGACCGACAACCCGTTGCTGCGGGGTCATGTCGTGCACGGCCTCCACCTGCTTCCCGGCGTCGGCTACGTGGATCTTGTCCTACAGGTCCTCGCCCGCCAGGGCATCGCCATGGCGGAGGTCGAACTGCGCAACCTCACCATTCTGGCGCCGCTCGTCGCGGCGCCCGGTGAGCAGGTTCTGACCACCATCGAGGGGCGGCCCGCGCCGGCCGGGGGGCAGCGGATCGAGGTGCGCAGCCGGCGTCGGCCGGACTCGGGGCCCGTGCTGCACGCGGTGGTGACGGCACACGCGTGTCCACCGGCTACCTTCCAGGAACGGCTGTCCTTACCCGTTGGCGTGGGGGAGCGGATCGCCACGCTGGACGAGATCTACACCTGGCTCCGGCGGAACGATCTGGTGCACTCGGGCCTGATGCGGTCCGAGGGGGTGGTGCACCGGCGCCACGACGACTGGGTGGTCGAACTGGATCTCGCCTCGGCGTACCGCGACAGCGCGAACTCCTTCCTCTTCCATCCGGCCCTGTTCGAGGCGGGTTTGCTCGGCGGCAGCGTCGGCAACCACATGCTCTACGAGGGCAGTGAGGGCGAGGGGCTCTATCTGCCGCTGGTCTTCGAGTCGTTCCGCGCCGCCGCCCCACTGGGCGATCGCTGTTACGTCCGCGTCCCGGCGGCATCGACGCAGCGGGACGACGAACTCATGCGGCTGTCGGTGGAGTTCTACGACGCCGAGGGTCTCAAGATCGCGGAGGTCGGCCGGCTCGTGGCCAAGCGGGTCCGTGACGTGTCGGCTCTCGACGCTCGGAACGAGTCTTCGACGGGCCACCCGAACGCGGCCCTCCCAGGGCGCCCCACGCCCGGGCCGACCGCTGATCCGGCAGACACAGGACCGGACGTCTCCGGCCTCCTGCGGACGTTGATCGCCGAGCGTCTGAAGGTGCCGGAGACCAAGGTCGACGTCGAGTGCGGGTTCTACGAACTGGGCCTCGTCTCGGTGGACCTCGTGTCGCTGGTACCCGCCCTGGAGGACCGGCTCTCGCTCTCCCTCTCGCCCACGATCATGTTCGAGTACCGGTCGGTCGCGGCTCTCTCGGTCTGGCTGGAAGAGCGCGTCGCGGAACGCCGGGGGGCGTCTCTCCCCGATGCCCCGTCGGACGAGACACCCGCGCACTCCGTGTCGCCGTCGATGCCTGTGCGACAGAGCGGCAGGGGACCCACCGCCCCACTGGACGACATCCGTGACGGGCTCCTCGAAGAGCTGTCCGCACTCCTGAAGGTGCCGACCGGGGACGTGGATCCCCACGGCGAGTTCACCGACTTCGGATGCGACTGGACCACTCTGGCTCAGCTGGCCGCCCGGCTGGGCGAGCGCTTCGGAGTGGCACTCGCGCCCGCCGTCTTCTCGGATTACCGCACCGTGCAGGCCGTGGCCGAGTACGTTGCCGCCGCCCGCGGCGGGGCGGCGGCCGCGGACGACTCCCGGGCGCCGGTGGGAGAGACGGTCGAACGCCCGCACCCGATGCTGCACCACGCCGTGCGAAGTGGCGACGGCATCGTCTGTCGGACGCGGTTCGACGGCACGGAGCCGTTCCTGCGAGATCACCGCATCCACAGCTCCCGCGTGCTGCCTGCGGTAGCGCAGTTGGAGATGGCATACGCGGCGGTCGAACGTCTTCTCGGCGAAGCGCACGCGGCACGTGTGCGCCTCGACGACATCGTCTGGTTGCGCCCCGCCATCTGCGGCCCCGACGGGCTGGAGCTCTCTTTGGACGTGCGATCACTGCACGGGTACGGCTGGGAGTACACGATTCACAGCGTCGGCGGAGACGGCGAACGCACCCTGTGCGGCCAAGGGCGTGCGAGGCTCCTGGAAGGCGACGCTCCGGACCGTGTGCGCCTTGCCGAGCTGCGCGCCGCCTGTGCCGATCGGACGCTCCAGGGCTCGGACGTGTACGAGCTGTATGCCCGCGCGGGCATGGAGTACGGGCCCGCACAGCAGTCCCTGGTGGAGCTGGGGGTGGGCTCGGACGAGGAAGGACGGCCTCAGGTACTGGCCGAGCTGCGCCTGCCCGCGGCAGCGGACCGCGCGGACCGGTACCGACTGCACCCGAGCATCATCGACGGTGCCCTCCAGGCCACCATCGGCCTCCTGCCGGCGGCGCGGCTGTCGGATGGAGAGGATGCCCGCCCGGCCCTGCCGTTCGCCCTGCAGGGGATGGAGGCGGTGGCCGAGACGTCGGCCTCGGCATATGCCTGGCTCAGGCATCAGCCGGGGAGCGAGCGCGACGCCGCTCCGGAGCGGCTGGACGTCACCGTGTTCGACGAGAGCGGACAGGTGTGTGCGGAGCTGACCGGGCTGAGCACACGTGCCCTGGTGGACCCCCCGGTGGCGGAGGACCGGGTTCCGCGAGACGTACACCGTTCCGCGCGGACGGGCGAGAACCGGCCTGACGCTCCGGCCCACGCCGCAACCGACATCGCTGTCATCGGACTCAGCGGACGCTATCCGCAGGCGGCCGGCCTCGACGAGTTCTGGCAGAACCTGCGCTCCGGCCGGGACTGCATCCAGGAAGTGCCCTCCGAGCGCTGGGACCACCGGCGGTACGCCGACGCCGGAGGTTCCTCCTCGGGGGCATGGGGGGCTTCCTCGACGAGATCGACCGGTTCGACCCGCTCTTCTTCCAGATCTCGCTGCACGAGGCCGAACTACTCGATCCCCAGGAGCGGCTGTTCCTCCAGTGCGCCCACCACACGCTGGAGGACGCCGGATACGCCGGAGGCGTGCCGGGCAAGGTGGGCGTCTTCGCCGGAGTGATGTACGAGGAGTACCAGCTCTACGGGGCGCAGGCCCAGTACGCCGGCCGACCGGTCGCCCTGTCGGGAAGCGCCGCCAGCATCGCCAATCGGGTGTCGTACTTCTACGACTTCACCGGCCCGAGCATGACCGTCGACACCATGTGCTCATCCTCGTTGACAGCCATCCACCTGGCCTGCGAGGCCATCAGGAGCGGCCAGTGCGAGACGGCGTTGGCCGGCGGGGTCAATCTTCACTCGCATCCCAACAAATTCCTGATGCTGAGCCAGCGCCGCTTCCTCTCCGGCGACGGCCGCTGCCGTAGTTTCGGCGTGGGGGGCGACGGCTACGTACCCGGCGAGGGGGTCGGCGCGGTTCTGCTCAAGCCCCTGGAACGGGCTGTGGCGGACGGCGACCACATCTACGGTGTGATCAAGGGGACCGCGCTGAACCACGGCGGTCGCACCTCGGGCTACTCCGTCCCCTCCCCGGCGGCGCAGGGGGACGTCATCACCGAGGCGCTCGCCGACGCGGGCGTCGACCCGCGTTCCCTGAGCTACCTCGAGGCGCACGGCACCGGCACGGCGCTGGGCGACCCGATCGAGATCAGCGGCTTGAAGAAGGCGCTTCATGCCCTGGGCGGCGCGCCGGCGGATCTTCCGATCGGCTCGGTCAAGTCGAACATCGGGCACTGTGAAGGCGCGGCCGGAATCGCCGGTGTCACCAAGGTGCTGTTGCAGCTGCGCCACCGGGAACTGGCGCCGAGCCTGCACTCCGAGACCCTCAATCCGCACCTCGCCACCGAGGGGACGCCGCTGCGGGTGCAGCAGCGCACGGAGCCGTGGCACCGCCCGACGCTGGAGACCGACGGAGTACGACACACCTTCCCGCGGCTCGCAGGAGTCTCCGGCTTCGGCGCGGGGGGCTCGAACGCCCATGTCATCATCGCCGAGTACGAGCCGCCCGCCGCGCTCCCGGCACCGCCCGCGGCGGATCACCGCCCGGCCCTGCTTGTGCTCTCCGCACGGAGCGAGGACCAGCTCGTCGAACAGGCCCGGCGACTCCACACCCGTCTGGCGGACCTGCCCGACGACTCCCTCTTCGATGTCGCATGGACCCTCCAGGTCGGGCGCATGGGGCTGGACGAGCGGCTCGCCCTCGCCGCGACGTCACTGGCTGACGCCAGGGCCCAGCTGGAAGCCTTTGCCGCCGCTCCCCGGCGCCCGGGCACATGGGCGCGCGGCACCGCCCGCCGGGGCCGTGACATGGCTGCCGGGGCCGACGATCCCGCGCTGCGGACCGCCGTGTCCGAGTGGGCCGAACACGGCGCCCACGACCGGCTTCGAAGCCTGTGGACCGAGGGAGCCACGGTGGACTGGACCACGCTCACGGCGTCGGCGCGGCGCGTCAGTCTCCCCGGATATCCCTTCGCCCGTGAGCGGTGCTGGTTCGACCTCGACCCCCACGATGCCGCGCGGGAGTCGCTCCTCCCCGCCTCCTCGGCCCCCGTCGCGCCGGAGTCCCCAAGGGCAGGAGCAGCCGAGGTCGAGGACGAGATGCTCCTGCTGCGTCCCTCCTGGGTCGTCGAGGAAGGAGCACCCGCCGACGCACGCGCCGGTGCCGCCCGGGCGGAGAGTTTCTCGGCCCACCACGTCGTGCTGATCGGGTCCCTCACGGACTCCGCGCGCGATGCCGTGCGATCGGCCCTGCCCACCGGTGTCGTCTGTCACGACGCGGACATCGCGGACGGTTCGCTGGACCGCCAGTTCGCCGAGGTCACGGAGCGCGTGCTGACGCTGGTACGGCAGATCCTCGAAGGCGGCCTGCGGGAACCGGTGCTGCTCCAGGTCGTGCTGGTCGGCTCCGCCGCCTCGGACGCCGAACGGGAACGTCTGGCATGTTTCGGTGGACTCGCGGGTCTGCTGAGGACGGCCGGCCTGGAACACCCATTGCTGCGCACGCAGTACGTCGAGTGCCTCGACGGTGCCCCACCGGCCGCTGTTGCCGCCCGCCTGAGCTCCGAGACCGTGCCCGGTCCCGAGCCGGAGGTACGCCACCGGGACGGTCGGCGCCACGTCGGCCGGTGGGAGGAGATACCGTCCGGTCGGCGCGCCGCCGTACCGTGGCGGGACGGTGGCGTCTACCTCATCACCGGGGGCGCCGGGGGACTCGGCCTGATCGTGGCGAGGGACATCGCGGCGTCGGTCGGCCACGCCACGGTGGTTCTCACCGGCCGGTCGCCGCTGAGCGAGGAGAAGCGCGGCTCGTTGGAGGCCCTGCGCGCGGCGGGGCTGACGGTGGACTACCAGCGCGCGGATGTGTCCGACCGGGCTTCCGTCGCTCGCACGCTGGCGCATGTGGCGGACAACCACGGGCCGCTGACCGGCATCGTGCACAGCGCCGGAGTGATCGACGACGCCTTGCTCCTGCGCAAGAGCACCGAGGTGCTGGCGCGCGTACTGGCCCCCAAGGTCGCCGGGCTGGTCCACCTCGACGAGCTGAGCCGGGAGCAGCCGTTGGAGACGTTCGTGTGCTTCTCGTCGATAGCCGGCGCCTTCGGCAATGCCGGCCAGGCCGACTACGCCGCCGGAAACGCCTTCATGGACGCCTACGCCGTCTATCGCAACCGCCTCGTCGACGACGGGCTGCGCCACGGCAGGACCGTGTCGGTCAACTGGCCGCTGTGGGACGAGGGCGGCATGGGGGATGACGCGGTCAAGGAGAATCTGCGGGGCGTCGGCCTCACGACTCTGGACACGTCCAGCGGCCTGGAGGCATTGCGCCAGGCGCTCACCCCGGCGGACTCCGGCACCACGGACGGCAGGCTGCTCGTCGTCGTCGGCCGTCGCGACAGGATGCCGGCCCAGCTCACCGGTGGCGGTGGAGTGGCGCCGGTTCAGCGCGACGCATCCACTCCCGGGTCCCTCGACGGCGATGCCGCCCGGGTTCTGGAGGAGCGGGTCTCCGGACACCTGCGGCGAGTGCTGGCGTCGTCCCTCAAGCTCGACCCGGAACGCCTCGCCGTGGACACGGCGCTGGAGCAGTACGGCATGGACTCCGTCATAGCGGTGCAGGCCGTTTCCCAGCTGGAGGAGTCGTTCGGCCCGCTGTCGCGCACCCTCCTCTTCGAGTACGACACGATCCGCGACCTGGCGCGGTACTTCGTGACCGATCACCAACCGGCTCTGCGCACGCTGTTCGGAGAACCCGCGGCGCCGCTGCCGGCCTCGGACACCTCATCGGCATCGGTGGCTCCGGCGGACCTCCCGCCGCCCGCGCACACGGAGAGCCGGAACGCAGGCGCCGGGAACGCGGCGCCCCGTGGGAGCACGCCGGAGCGGCGCGCGCACAACCGGGCCGGCGGCGATGGCGACATCGCCATCATCGGCGTCAGCGGCCGCTACCCGCAGGCCGGCGATCTCGAAGAGCTGTGGGCGAACCTCCGCGACGGCAAGGACTGCGTCACCGAAATCCCGGCCGAACGGTGGGATCACGATGCGGGGCTCGGCACCGACGTGGGTGTCGAGGCCAGGAAGACCGGCACGTTCGGCGGGTTCCTGGACGGGATCGACCGGTTCGACCCGGTGCACTTCGGCATCTCCCCCCGTGAGGCCGCGGCGATGGACCCGCAGCAGCGGCTGTTCATGGAGACCGTGTGGCATCTGCTGGAGCAGAGCGGCATGACCCAGGAGGTCATCGAGCACCGTTACGGACGGCGCGTCGGCGTCTACGTGGGCGCTGCCTACCAGCTCTACCGCGCGGGCGAGGAGGACCCCGCCCTCGCGGCGCTCACCTCCGCGGCTTCCTACAACATGATCGCCAACCGTGTCTCCCACTACTTCGGGCTGGAGGGGCCCAGTCTCGCCGTGGACAGCATGTGCGCGTCGTCGGCGATGGCCATCCACCTGGCCTGTGCCGACCTGCGGAGCGGCGCGAGCGATCTGGCCGTCGCCGGAGGCGTCAACCTCACGGTCCACCCGGACAAGTACGTGGCACTGGCCGAGCTGCAACTGCTCGGCACCCATCCGGGCAGCCGCAGCTTCCGCGACGGGGACGGATATCTGCCCGCCGAAGCCGTTGGCGCCGTGCTCCTCAAGCCCCTGGACGCGGCGCTGCGCGACGGCGACCGGATCCTCGCCGTCGTCAAGGGCACATCATCCGTGCACTCCGGCCGGTCCAACGGTTTCATGACACCGAGCCACCGCGCGCAGACGAAGGTCATGCGGCAGGCGCTGGACCGGGCCGGCGTCACCCCGGACTCCATCGGGTACGTCGAGTCCGCGGCCAGCGGGACACGGCTCTCCGACGCCGTCGAGTTGCGTGCCCTGCGCGAGGTGTTCGAGGGCGTCACGGAACCCGTGGCCCTCGGGTCCGTGAAGTCGAACATGGGCCATCCCGAGGCGGCTTCGGGCATCGCTCAGCTGACCAAGGTCGTCCTGCAACTGCAGCACCAGCAGCTCGCTCCCCTGGTAGAGGTGGGCTCCCCCAACCCCGCCCTCGACTTCGAGGGCAGCGCACTGACGCTCTGCGACCGGCTGAGCGCCTGGGAGCCGCGCGGCGCATCGGGTACGGATGACCCCATCGCGCCCCGCCGCGCGCTGATCAACTCGGCGGCGGCGGGCGGCAGCCATGTCAGTCTGGTGGTCGAGGCGCCGCCGCGTACCGAGGCGGACACCCGGAGCTCGCAGGACACGGGCCCTCAGCTGGTCCTGGTGTCCGCCAGGAACTCTGACCGGCTGCGGACGGCGGTGCGGCGGCTGTCCGACTTCCTGGACCGCGACGGCTCGGTCAGCCTGACCGATGTCGCATACAGCTCGCAGCTGGGCCGCGAACCGCTGCCCGAGCGACTCGCCGTGGTGGCGGGTTCCCTGGACGACTTGAAGCGGGTGCTCGCGCGGCACCTGTCGGCCGGCTCCGAGGCCGACAGCGGCGTGTTCTCTGCCGTAGGGGTTCACCACGGCAACACGGAGGACGGCGCGGGACCGCTGGGCATGGTGCTCTCCGGCTTGAGGGGCGAACAGTTCGTCGCCGGTCTCGTCGCGGATGGTGACCTCGACCACCTCGCCCAGCTGTGGGTGCGTGGTGTCTCCGTGCCCTGGAGCGGGCTCCACCACGGGAGCCGCCGAATGATCTCCTTGCCGCCGACGGAGTTCGAGAAGGGCAGTTACTGGGTCGGTCGTAGGCCTGGGGCCGCCGGTCGCACCGCACCCCTCGGCCACCCCGGGCACGGCGAGCACCCCGCGCCGGCACAGGGCGCCGCACAGGACGACCGCGTCGAGCGGTTGCGGGGCCGGTCGCTCACCGAGAGCGAGAGGACGGTGGTCGGCGTCTGGTCGGAGCTGCTGGAGATCGACGTCGACGAGCTCGGCGCGACGAGCAACTTCCTGGCCCTGGGCGGCAACTCGCTGCTCGCGACCCGGCTGATCAACCTGCTCAAGCAGCGGACGGGCATCGAGCTGCCCGTCCAGACCGTCTTCAACGCTCCCCGGGTGGCCGAGCTGGCGGCGGAGCTGGAGCGCCGCACGCCGTCCGGGCACACAGGGGCCGGGGATACGGAGCGAATCCTCCAGAGCATTGCCCGTATCGAAAGCATGAGCGCCGAAGAGCTCGAAGCTCTGCTCATCGAGAACTAGGCAAGGGGACGACGATGGGCACCATCTCTCCAGACCACGCGCGGACCCTGGTCGACAAGATCCGGTCCCTGTCCGGCGTACGACAGCGCGCCCTGATAGCCCTCCTCAGGCAACAGGGCGTCGATCTCTCCGCACTCGACCTCATGACGCCCTCGCCCCGGCCGGCAGACGAGCCGGTGCCGTTGTCCTTCACCCAGCAGCGCCTGTGGTTCCTGGCACAGCTGGACGGGACCAGCGCGGCCTACAACATCCCGATGGCCGTGCGACTGCGCGGGCGCCTGGACCGCTCAGCGCTGGTACGCGCGCTGGAAGCCGTGGTGCAGCGGCACGAGGCGTTGCGCACCCGATTCGTCGACCGCGACGGCGTTCCGTACCAGCACATCGGTGACGGCCGTGACTTCGCGGTCCGCCCGGAGGAGCTGGCGGACCCCGCGGATCTGCCCCGTATCTGTGCGGAGGAGGCGGCCGCCCCCTTCGACCTGGAGCGTGACCCGCTGTTCCGGGCGAGACTGCTGCGGGAGTCCGAGCAGGAGCACGTGCTGCTGGTGACGATGCACCACGGCGTCTCGGACGGCTGGTCGGTCGGTGTCCTCTTCCGGGATCTCGTCGCCCTGTACGAGGCGTTCTGCGAGGGGCGGCCCTCCCCACTGGAGCCGCTGCCCGTCCAGTACGCCGACTACACGCTCTGGCAACGCCAGTGGCTCGCCGACGGTGTGCGGACGCGCCAGGTGGAGTACTGGAAGAAGCAGCTCACCGGGGTCGATCCGCGGCTGTCACTGCCCACGGACCGGGAACGCCCGCCGGTCAAGACGTACCGCGGAGCCCGTGAGGTCTTCCGCTGCCCGGCCGAACTGCTGGAGCGGCTGCGGACCGTCGGTGCGCGGTACGACGCCACGCTGTACATGACCTTGCTCGCCGCCTACACCGTCGTGCTGCACCGCTACACGCAGCAGAACGACATCGCCGTCGGCACGGTGGTGGCGAATCGCAACCGGAGTGAGGTGGAAGGCCTCATCGGCTTCTTCGCCAACACCCTGGTGATGCGGGCCGATCTGTCCGACGACCCCGCTTTCGGCGACCTGCTGACCCAGGTGCGCAGGACCGCGGTGGCAGCGTACGACCACCAGGACGTGCCCTTCGAATCCGTCGTGGACGCTCTTCAGATGGAGCGCAGCCTCGCCCATTCGCCGGTCTTCCAGACGATGTTCGTGCTCCAGGAGGCGCAGACGGGGCGTGAGGAGAGGCTGGGCGAACTCCAGGTCCTGCCGGTCGAGTTCGATGTCGATGTCACCAAGTTCGACGTGACGGTCGACCTGCGGGAAACACCGGACGGGCTCGTCGGAACGGTCGAGTACAACACCGACCTGTACGACCCGGAGACCATTCGACGTCTGGTGGGTCACTACACCACCCTGCTCGCCGCCGTCGCCGCCGACCCGCAGGAGAAGGTCTCGCGGCTGGCTTTCCCGGCGGTTGAGCGTCGGCGGGTGTTGGTGGAGTGGAATGAGGG
>NZ_QWFA01000159.1 GCF_003501885.1 Streptomyces globisporus | reverse complement strand
AGGGGGAGGGCGCTGAAGCTGCCGCCGCGGCGGCGTTGGCCGAGGCACGGGCGCTGCACCGGGAGGATGCCCAGGCCAGCAGGCGTATGGCTGAGTACGGGGAGGCGCTGTTGGAGGAGCTGCTGCCGGGCCGGGCGTACCAGCTGCTGACCCACTGCAATACCGGGGCGCTGGTCTCGGGAGGTGAGGGGACGGCGTTCGCGGTGGCGCTGCGGGTGCACCGGCGGGGGCGGCTGCGACGGCTGTGGGTGGACGAGACGCGGCCGCTGCTCCAGGGGGCGCGGCTGACCGCGTACGAGGCGGCGAGGAACGGGCTGGCGTACAGCCTGCTCACGGACAACGCGGCGGGTTCCCTGTTCGCGGCGGGGGAGGTCGACGCCGTGCTCATAGGCGCCGACCGCATCGCCGCCGACGGCTCGGTGGCCAACAAGGTGGGGAGCTACCCGCTGGCCGTGCTCGCGAAGTACCACCACGTGCCCTTCATCGTGGTGGCGCCGACGACGACAGTGGATTTGGAGACCCCGGACGGCACATCGATCATCGTCGAGCAGCGTTCCGGTCAAGAAGTGACGGAGCTCACATTGTCGCAGGGTGTATCGGTCGGCGGCGGAGGCGGGATCGTCGTCGCACCCCTTGGAGCCCCGGCGTACAACCCGGCCTTCGACGTCACACCGCCGGAACTGATCACGGCGATCGTCACCGAGGAGGGCGCAATTTCCCCGGTCACGGGGGTCGGACTGGCCGAGCTGTGTGCCAGGTCATCGCAGGTAACGATTAGCTAATGGGATGATGTCGATTATGAAGGGACGCGTCCTTGTCGTCGACGACGACACCGCACTGGCCGAGATGCTCGGGATTGTGCTGCGTGGAGAAGGTTTCGAGCCGTCGTTCGTAGCGGACGGCGACAAGGCACTGGCCGCATTTCGTGAGGCCAAGCCGGACCTGGTGCTGCTCGACCTCATGCTGCCCGGTAGGGACGGCATCGAGGTGTGCAGGCTGATCAGGGCCGAGTCCGGCGTGCCGATCGTCATGCTCACTGCCAAGAGCGACACCGTCGATGTCGTGGTCGGCCTGGAATCCGGGGCCGATGACTACATCGTCAAGCCGTTCAAGCCTAAGGAGTTGGTCGCCCGGATCAGGGCACGTCTGCGGCGGTCCGAAGAGCCCGCGCCGGAGCAGCTGACCATCGGTGACCTGGTCATCGACGTGGCCGGCCACTCCGTGAAGCGGGAGGGGCAGTCGATCGCCCTGACTCCGCTGGAGTTCGACCTGCTGGTCGCGCTCGCCCGCAAGCCGTGGCAGGTCTTCACCCGTGAGGTCCTGCTGGAACAGGTGTGGGGTTACCGCCACGCGGCCGACACCCGCCTGGTGAATGTTCATGTCCAGCGTCTGCGTTCCAAGGTCGAGAAGGACCCGGAACGGCCGGAGATCGTGGTGACGGTCCGAGGCGTCGGCTACAAGGCCGGACCGAGCTGAGATGGCCCGAGGCAGTGCTGCTCCGAGGCCCGGCGAGCCGGGAGTCCGTACGGAGCGGGCTGCCGGCTCGGGCCGGAAGGCGTCACGTATGAGCCGTTTCCTGCAGGGCGGCCGGTTGTTCGAGGACCGGGCGCCCGGCGGGCCCGTACCGCGGTTGCTGATGCGGTGGGTACGCCGTCCGTTGCTGCCCGCCGTCCGGTTGTGGCGGCGCAATCTGCAGCTCCGCGTCGTCGCGGGCACCCTCCTGATGTCGATCGGGGTCGTGCTGCTGCTCGGCTTCGTCGTCATCGGCCAGGTGCGCAACGGCCTGCTCGACGCCAAGGGCAAGGCCGCCCAGACCCAGGCCGCCGGCGGTTTCGCCGCGGCCCAGGAGAAGGCGAACGCCCCCCTCGCCCCCGGCGGCCAGGGGAGCGAGGGTGCCGACGGCATGACCGGCAGCACCTCCTGGCGCACCGAGCTCGTCGACCAGCTCGCCAGCGGCGGCAAGAACGCCTTCAACGTGGTGGCGCTCAGCGTGGACTCGGTCACCGAGGGTGCGAGCAGCCGTGCCGCGCGCGGTTCCGGCAGTGTCGAGGCGTCCAGCGTGCCCGAGCGCCTGCGGCAGAACGTGAGCAAGGGGCAGGGCGCCTACCAGACGTACTCCCTGATCCAGTACTCCTACGGCAACGAGTCGCAACCGGGGCTCGTCGTCGGCAAGCGGCTCTACGACATCGATCAGCAGCCCTACGAGCTGTACTACCTCTTCCCGCTCACGCAGGAGGAGAAGTCCCTGACCCTGGTCAAGACGACCCTGGCGACCGCCGGACTGTTCGTCGTCGTGCTGCTCGGGGCCATCGCATGGTTCGTGGTGCGGCAGGTCGTCACCCCGGTGCGGATGGCGGCCGGTATCGCCGAGCGGCTCTCCGCGGGCAAGCTCCAGGAACGGATGAAGGTCACCGGCGAGGACGACATCGCCCGGCTCGGCGAAGCCTTCAACAAGATGGCCCAGAACCTCCAGCTGAAGATCCAGCAGCTGGAGGAGCTCTCCCGGATGCAGCGGCGCTTCGTCTCCGACGTCTCGCACGAGCTGCGGACCCCCCTCACGACCGTGCGGATGGCCGCCGATGTCATCCACGAGGCCCGCGCCGACTTCGACCCCGTCACCGCACGCTCCGCCGAGCTGCTGGGCGACCAGCTCGACCGGTTCGAGTCGCTGCTCGCCGATCTGCTGGAGATCAGCCGCTTCGACGCGGGCGCCGCGGCCCTGGAGGCCGAGCCCATAGACCTGCGGACCGTGGTGCACCGGGTGATCGGCGGTGCCGAGCCGCTCGCCGAGCGCAAGGGCAGCCGGATCCTCGTGGTCGGCGACGACCAGCCGGTGATCGCCGAGGCCGATGCCCGCCGTGTCGAACGCGTCCTGCGCAACCTCGTGGTCAACGCCGTCGAGCACGGCGAGGGCCGGGACGTCGTGGTGCGGATGGGCGTGGCACAGGGCGCGGTCGCCGTGGCCGTCCGGGACTACGGGGTCGGGCTCAAGCCCGGCGAGGCGACCCGCGTCTTCAATCGGTTCTGGCGTGCCGACCCGGCGCGCGCCCGGACGACCGGCGGGACCGGCCTCGGCCTCTCCATCGCGGTCGAGGACGCCCGGCTGCACGGCGGCTGGCTCCAGGCCTGGGGCGAGCCCGGCGGCGGCTCCCAGTTCCGGCTGACCCTGCCGCGTACGGCGGACGAGCCCCTGCGCGGTTCGCCGATACCGCTGGAGCCCGAGGACTCGCGGCGCAACCGGGAGGACCGGGAGCGCGACGAGGCCGGGGCGGGTACGTCGGGCGACCACCGCCTGATGTCCGTGCCGCCCCAGCCCGGCGCGGGCGGCCGTTCGCCGCTGCCCGTGCCCGGTCGCGGCCCCGCCGTCCGTCACGGCGCGCCCTCGTCGGTGCACCCCGCCGCGCTGCCCGGCAACGGAGCACGCGTCGTGGCGCGCCAGGCCCGGGAACGTCCCGGTGGCGTGGGCGGCGGCGTACAGAATTCCGACCAGGAGGACACCACTCGTGGGTACTGACCGCCGTCAGGGCGGCCATGGGCGGGCGGCGCGGATATCCGTGCTGCTCGGCTGCGGCGTCGTCGTGCTGGCCGGCTGTGGCTCGATGCCGGTGACCGGGGACGTCAAGGCGGTCGACGCCTCGCAGCCCGGGGACTCCCAGGTGCAGGTGTACGCGGTGGCGCCCCGGGAAGGCGCGCCCCCCAGCGAGATCGTCGACGGCTTCCTGGAGTCGATGACCAGTGACGATCCCGCGTTCGCGACCACCCGGAAGTACCTGAGCGCGGATGCCCGGCGCACCTGGCAGCCGGGCGGGACCACCACGGTGCTGGCCCAGGCCCCCAACCGGAGCGGTCCCCTCCTCCACGACGAGGACAACCGGGCCACCCGGGACCGGGAGACGACCTACACGTTGACCGGCGACAAGGTCGCGACGGTCGACGCCCAGAGTTCCTACCGGCCGCTGGCGCCCACCGCCTACGCCCAGACCCTGCACCTGGTGCTGGAACAGGTGGCGGAGGGGAAGAAGGAGTGGCGCATCGACGTGGTGCCGGACGGCCTGGTCCTCGGACAGTCCGACTTCAAGCGGCTCTACCGCTCCGTGAACAAGTACTACTACGCCACCGGGGGCACGAACGGCCGGTCGACGCTCGTCGCCGACCCCGTCTACGTACGCAACCGTACGGATCCCGTCACGCGCATGGACACCGCGACGCAGACCGTCAGGACGCTGCTGGCCGGGCCGACGAACTGGCTGCGGCCCGTCGTCGATTCCCGGTTCCCGACGGGGACCGCCCTGCGCAAGGGCGTCACCGCGCTGGCGCCGGACGATCAGAACGTCCTGAAGGTGCCGCTCAACCAGAAGGCGGACACGGCGGGCCGGAGCGCCTGCCGGATGATGGCCGCCCAGGTGCTGTTCACGCTCCGGGACCTGACCTCGGCGCGGGTCGAGCGGGTGGAGCTGGAGGGCGGTGAGGGCAAGCTCTGCGCGCTGGACGCCGACGACGCGCCGGAGTTCTCCGCCGACCGTGGCTCCGAAGGCGACGACAGCCAGTACTTCATCAACGACAAGGGCCAGGTGGAGCGGGTCCTCGGTGCCACCGGTGACACCGGGACGACCGAGCCCGTGACCGGTCCGCTGGGAGCGGGCACCGTCCCGATGGGATCCGTCGGGGTGGCCCGGGACGAGGAGCGGGCCGCTGCGGTCTCCTCCTCCGGGCAGCACCTCTACGTGTCCTCCCTGGACACCGAGGGCGAACTGGCCGAGCCCCTCGTCACCAGCGGGGCGAAGAAGGCCGCCGACGGGCTGTCGCCGCCGAGCTGGGACGGCCGCGGTGACCTGTGGGTCGCCGACCGCGATCCGGCGGGCCCCAGGCTGTTGCGGCTGGCCGGGGGCACGGGCGAGCCGCAGGAGGTCCGGGTGCCCGGCCTCGACGGCGCCCGGATCGAGGAGCTCCGGATGTCCGCGGACGGTGTGCGGATCGCTCTGCTGCTGACGAAGGACGGCCGTACGACGCTGAACATCGGCCGGGTCGAGCGCCGGGGGTCCCCCGTGGCACCCGAGATCTCGGTCGAGGATCTGCGCCAGGCCGCACCGCAGCTCGCGGACGTTTCGGCCATCTCCTGGTCGGGACGCAGCCGTCTGGTGGTGGTCGGCAAGGAGGAGGGAGGCGTTCAGCAGGTGCGTTACGTGCAGGCCGACGGGTCCACGTCGGCCTCGGGGGCGCTTCCCGGGGTGAATCAGGTCCAGTCGGTCGCCGCGGCGGACGACGAACAGCTTCCGCTGATGGCGGAGACCGTCGACGACGGCATCGTGAAGCTCTCGCCGGGGGACAACTGGCAGACGGTCCTCAAGAAGGGCAAGGCGTTGGTGTACCCCGGCTGATCCGGGAGCCGGTGGGTCTTCACCCGGGATTCCGGGTGGCGCGTCGGGGTCTCCGGCCGGGTTTCCGGCCAGGTTGCCGGGGTTTTCCACAGGGGTGGTCCGGTCCCGGTGGGCGCGGGACAGTGGGGGCATGCGGAACGTGTGGCAGGAGCTGTCCGGTCTGCTTCTGCCGGCGGCCTGCGCCGGCTGCGGCAGACCGCGCACCGAGCTGTGCGCGGCCTGCGGGGCCGCTCTGCTCGCCGGCCCCGCCCGTCGGGTCCTCCCCTCGCCCACACCGCCGGGGCTTCCGGCGGTGTGGGCGGCCGCGCCGTACGAGAACGCCGTACGCGCGGTTCTGCTGGCACACAAGGAGCGCGGGGCACTCGGGTTGGCGGGGGCGCTCGGACGGGCCCTGGCGGGCTGTGTGCGGGCCGGAACGGGGCAACGGGGCGGTGCGGCGACGCCCGGCGGGGCAGGGCACCCCCGGGCTGCGACGCCTCTGCTTCTGGTCCCCGTGCCCTCCGCGCGTTCCGCGACCGCTGCGCGTGGCCATGATCCGGTGCGCAGGATCGCCGTCACGGCCGCGCGCGAGCTGCGGCGCGCGGGTCTGCCGGCACGGGTGCTTCCGGCGCTCCGGCAGCGGCGCGCGGTCGCCGACCAGTCGGGGCTGGGGGCGCGGCAGCGGCGGGTGAACCTGGCCGGCGCGCTGGAGCTCACGGCAGCGGGCGAGCGACTCCTCCGGCGCGGACTCCTTCGTCACGACCGGGTGGTCCTGGTCGACGATCTGTTGACGACGGGATCGACGCTGGCGGAGGCGGCACGGGCGGTCGAAGAGGGGTGCCGCGCCGATCGGGAGTCCTTCGTGCACGGAGGGTGCCGGGCGGCGGTCGTGGCAGCCTCTCCCTCCGCCTTCGAAATAAACCGGAACTGACCGAGAATCCGCATCGTTGCAGGTAATGAGAGGTCAATACCCCCTGAATGGAGGTACGTGCCAGTAGCGGGTGCCGAGACCCTGGTGCGCAGGCTATGTTCGGTTGTGAGGAACGGTGAATGCCGGGCCTCGATGAATGCACCATGAGGTTTCGGGCAGGTAGCTCACCGGTAGGAGAAGCACGCAAAGTCGGTGGGGTTGCGACCCCTCCGGCGGGGGAGGAGGAGGCGAAAGCCACCGAGTCCGAGGCCCTGGGGATCTCCGGGGCCTGGTGCAAAAGGGAGATGCTCCGCCATCGAGCGGGGCGATCCGGGAACGGAGTTCTGCGTGGACATCGTCGTCAAGGGCCGCAAGACCGAGGTGCCCGAGCGCTTCCGCAAGCACGTGGCCGAGAAGCTGAAGCTGGACAAGATCCAGAAGTTCGACGGCAAGGTGATCAGCCTCGACGTCGAGGTGTCCAAGGAGCCGAATCCCCGTCAGGCCGACCGTTCCGACCGGGTGGAGATCACGCTCCGCTCCCGGGGGCCGGTCATCCGGGCGGAAGCGGCGGCGGGCGACCCTTACGCAGCGCTCGACCTGGCCACCGGAAAGCTGGAGGCCCGGCTGCGCAAGCAGCACGACAAGCGCTACAGCCGCCGTGGCAACGGCCGTCTGTCGGCTGCCGAGGTCGGGGACGTCGTCCCCGGCGTAGCTTCGTTCGACGAGGACGGTGAGCTGGTCGGCGACCAGTCGCCGGCGCCCGTCCCCACCACGAAGATCGGCTCGCTCGAAGTGCAGGGCGAAGGGCCGCTCGTGATGCGCGAGAAGACCCACACCGCCGCACCCATGTCGCTCGACCAGGCGCTCTACGAGATGGAACTGGTCGGCCACGACTTCTACTTGTTCGTCGACTCCGAGACGAAGGAGCCCAGCGTCGTCTACCGGCGACACGCCTACGACTACGGCGTCATCCACCTGAGGACCGACCCGCTCGCCGCGGACGAGGCAGGCGGCGCGGGCGGTGCGCTCGGCGGCTGAGGCCACATCGCGCGGGTGCCCCCGGGGCGGTTTCACGCCACCGGGGGCACCCGCGCACGGGCACAGGACCACCGTGCCGGGGCCTGGGCATGGAATCATGGCGGACCGAGCCAATCGGTGTTCCGTGAGGTGCCGTTGGCGAACGACCGACACTTCAGGCCGTGGCCTTCAGGGGGAGGAACGATGGCGGACACCTTCGGGCCCGTGCGTGATGCGAACGACTCCGACGACGACACCGGTGCGTACACCGGCGCCGACGCGGACGGCGCTTCACGCAAGGAACCCATCAGGGTCCTCGTGGTCGATGACCACGCGCTCTTCCGCAGGGGTCTGGAGATCGTCCTCGCGCAGGAGGAGGACATCCAGGTCATCGGCGAGGCCGGGGACGGGTCCGAGGCGGTCGACAAGGCCGCCGACCTGCTGCCCGACATCGTTCTGATGGATGTCCGGATGCCCAAGCGCGGCGGCATCGAGGCCTGCACCGCCATCAAGGAGGTGGCCCCCAGCGCGAAGATCATCATGTTGACGATCAGTGACGAGGAGGCCGACCTCTACGAAGCCATCAAGGCGGGCGCGACCGGATATCTCCTCAAGGAGATCTCCACCGACGAGGTCGCCACGGCCATTCGCGCGGTCGCCGACGGCCAGTCCCAGATCAGCCCATCGATGGCCTCCAAGCTGCTCACCGAGTTCAAATCGATGATCCAGCGCACCGACGAGCGGCGGCTCGTGCCGGCGCCCCGGCTCACCGAACGCGAGCTGGAGGTGCTGAAACTCGTGGCGACCGGCATGAACAACCGGGATATCGCCAAGGAGTTGTTCATTTCCGAGAACACGGTGAAGAACCACGTCCGCAATATCCTGGAGAAACTGCAACTGCACTCCCGGATGGAAGCCGTGGTCTATGCCATGCGCGAGAAGATCCTGGAGATCCGGTAGCCGGTCAGCGAACGGCGCGCCGGAACGCGTGGCCGATCTCCGTCCGGAGCGGCTCGCGCAGCTCCGGCGCGTCCACCCGGTCGACCCGGATGTCCGTGCAGCCCACCCAGGCCGCCGCCTCCACCAGCGCCTCGGCCATCGGGGCCACCGCCTTCGGGCCGGCCAACGACGCCTGCTTGGCGACCAGTGTGGTGCCCTCGCGCGCCGGGTCGACCCGGCCCTGGAGCTTTCCGCCCGCCAGCAACGGCATCGCGAAATAGCCGTGGATCCGCTTCTGCTTGGGCACGTAGGCCTCCAGCCGATGCGTGAAGTCGAAGATCCGCTCCGTGCGGGCCCGCTCCCAGATCAGGGAGTCGAACGGCGACAGCAGCGTCGTACGGTGGCGGCCGCGCGGCTCCTTGGCGAGGGCCTCCGGGTCCGCCCAGGCGGGCTTCGTCCAGCCCTCCACCAGGACCGGGACCAGCCCCGAGTCCGCCACCACGGCGTCGAACTCCTCGCCCTTCAGCCGGTGGTAGTCCGCGATGTCGCTACGGGTGCCGACGCCCAGGGATTTGCCCGCCAGCGCGACCAGCCGCCGCCGGCACTCGGCGTCGCTCAGTTCGTCGTGCAGCAGGGCGTCCGGAACGGCCCGCTCGGCCAGGTCGTAGATCCGCTTCCAGCCGCGCCGCTCGGTGCACACCACCTCGCCGTACATCAGGGCCCGCTCGACGGCGACCTTGGACGCCGACCAGTCCCACCACTCGCCGCCGTTCTTCGCGCCGCCCAGCTCGGTGGCCGTCAGCGGGCCCTCCTCGCGCAGCTGCTTGATCACGGTGTCGTACACCCCGTCGGGCAGATCGTGGTGCCAGTGCGGGCGGGAGCGGTAGGCGCGGCGGCGGAACGCGAAGTGCGGCCACTCCTCGACGGGCAGGATGCACGCGGCGTGCGACCAGTACTCGAAGGTGCGGCCGCCCGACCAGTAGGCGTCCTCCACCGTGCGGCGGCCCACCGAGCCGAGCCGGGCGTAGGGGACCAGCTCGTGCGAGCGGGCCAGCACCGAGATCGTGTCCAGCTGGACCGCGCCGAGGTGGCGCAGCACCCCCGGCACCCCTGCCCGGCGGTCCGGGGCCCCCAGGAAGCCCTGGGCGCGCAGGGCTATGCGGCGGGCCTGGTCGGCGGAGAGTTCGACTGCGGGAGGAGGCACAGGCGTCATACGTCGAACCCTAGACGCCGCCACTGACAGTCCGGCCCCGCAATCCGCCCCTGGATCACGGGGGTCAGACGGACCGGCGTACGGAATCCGAGGCTCCGCCGGGCCGGGGCGCGTGCCGCCCGGGGACGTACGGGTGGGTGCCCGCGAGCCCGAGGTCGGACGGGAGCAGGGCCGCCGTCCAGGCGTCACGCCGCACGCCCTTGTTGAGCAGCCCGGACCGCTGTTCGCCCTCCAGCCGGAACCCCGCCCGCAGGGCGACGGCCCGCGAGGCGAGATTGCCGATCTCGGCCCGCCACTCCAGCCGGTCCGCCCCGAGCGAGGCGAAGGCCCAGCGGGCGGAGCCGAGCACCGCCTCGGTGACGTAGCCGTTGCCGCGGTGCTCCTTGGTGGACCAGTAGCCCACCTCGTACGTCCCCGGAAGGCTGCGGCGGTCGATGCCGAGCGCCCCGACGAGCGTCCCGCTCTCCCGCAGGGTCAGGGCGAAGCCGTAGGCGGAGTCGTCCTGCCAGCCCGCCGGGGCGAGCTTCGTGGTGAACAGTTCCGCGTCGGTGAGGCGGTACGGGGAGGGGATCACCGTCCAGCGCTGGATCTCCGGGTCCTGACAGGCGGTGTGCACCCGGTGGGTGTCATGCGGGCCGAAAGGCCGCAGGACCAGGCGTTCCGTGGTGAGGATGATCGGCTCCATGCGCCGATTCTCGTGAGCCGGTCGCCGTGATGCGAGCACTTTCGGGCTTCCCGGCACCTTCCGTGCCTCTGGACCGTTGTCCTATAAGGGTGCGGCGAGGTCCACGCGACGGCAGCCCTCCCGACGCGGTGGTGTCCTCGCTTACGATGGCCGTTGCGGTGGGGCCCACCTGCCGTGCCCGCGCCAGAGTTCGTTACACGACCCAGTGCCAGGCCCGACCGGCAAGGAGACCAGCCTCAGTGTCCGTCTTCAACAAGCTCATGCGTGCAGGCGAAGGCAAGATCCTGCGCAAACTGCACCGCATCGCGGACCAGGTCAGCTCCATCGAAGAGGACTTCGTCAACCTCTCCGACGCCGAGCTGCGGGCGCTCACCGACGAGTACAAGGAACGGTACGCGGACGGCGAGAGCCTGGACGACCTGCTTCCCGAAGCGTTCGCCACGATCCGCGAGGCCGCCAAGCGTGTCCTCGGGCAGCGCCACTACGACGTGCAGATCATGGGTGGAGCCGCCCTGCACCTCGGCTATGTGGCCGAGATGAAGACCGGTGAGGGCAAGACCCTCGTCGGCACCCTGCCCACGTATCTGAACGCGCTCTCCGGCAAGGGCGTGCACCTGATCACGGTCAACGACTACCTTGCCCAGCGTGACTCCGAGCTCATGGGCCGGGTCCACAAGTTCCTGGGTCTGTCCGTCGGCTGCATCGTCGCCAACATGACCCCGGCCCAGCGCCGCGAGCAGTACGCCTGCGACATCACGTACGGCACCAACAACGAGTTCGGCTTCGACTACCTCCGCGACAACATGGCGTGGTCCAAGGACGAGCTCGTCCAGCGCGGCCACAACTTCGCCGTGGTCGACGAGGTCGACTCGATCCTGGTCGACGAGGCCCGTACGCCGCTGATCATCTCCGGCCCGGCCGACCAGGCCACCAAGTGGTACGGCGACTTCGCCAAGCTGGTCACGCGCCTCACCAAGGGCGAGGCGGGCAACCAGCTCAAGGGCATCGAGGAGACCGGCGACTACGAGGTCGACGAGAAGAAGCGGACCGTGGCCATCCACGAGTCCGGCGTCGCCAAGGTCGAGGACTGGCTCGGCATCGACAACCTCTACGAGTCGGTGAACACCCCGCTCGTCGGTTATCTGAACAACGCCATCAAGGCCAAGGAACTGTTCAAGAAGGACAAGGACTACGTCGTCATCGACGGCGAAGTCATGATCGTCGACGAGCACACCGGCCGTATCCTCGCCGGCCGCCGCTACAACGAGGGCATGCACCAGGCGATCGAGGCGAAGGAAGGGGTGGACATCAAGGACGAGAACCAGACCCTCGCCACGATCACCCTGCAGAACTTCTTCCGCCTCTACGACAAGCTCTCCGGCATGACCGGTACGGCGATGACCGAGGCCGCCGAGTTCCACCAGATCTACAAGCTCGGCGTGGTGCCGATCCCGACGAACCGGCCGATGGTCCGCGCCGACCAGTCGGACCTGATCTACCGCACCGAGGTCGCGAAGTTCGCCGCGGTCGTCGACGACATCGCCGAGAAGCACGAGAAGGGCCAGCCGATCCTGGTCGGCACCACCTCGGTCGAGAAGTCCGAGTACCTCTCGCAGCAGCTCTCCAAGCGCGGCGTCCAGCACGAGGTCCTCAACGCCAAGCAGCACGACCGGGAGGCGACGATCGTCGCCCAGGCGGGCCGCAAGGGCGCCGTCACCGTCGCGACGAACATGGCCGGACGAGGCACCGACATCAAGCTCGGCGGCAACCCGGACGACCTCGCCGAGGCGGAGCTGCGCCAGCGCGGCCTCGACCCGGTGGAGAACGTCGAGGAGTGGGCGGCCGCGCTGCCCGCCGCACTGGAGGCGGCCGAGCAGGCCGTGAAGGCGGAGTTCGAAGAGGTCAAGGAGCTCGGCGGGCTCTACGTGCTGGGCACCGAGCGCCACGAGTCGCGCCGTATCGACAACCAGCTGCGCGGTCGTTCCGGCCGTCAGGGAGACCCGGGCGAGTCCCGGTTCTACCTGTCGCTGGGCGACGACCTGATGCGCCTGTTCAAGGCCCAGATGGTCGAGCGCGTCATGTCGATGGCGAACGTCCCGGACGACGTCCCGATCGAGAACAAGATGGTCACCCGAGCCATCGCCTCCGCCCAGTCGCAGGTCGAGCAGCAGAACTTCGAGACGCGTAAGAACGTCCTGAAGTACGACGAGGTGCTCAACCGGCAGCGCGAGGTCATCTACGGCGAGCGCCGCCGCGTTCTGGAGGGCGAGGACCTCCAGGAGCAGATCCGGCACTTCATGGACGACACGATCGACGACTACATCCGGCAGGAGACCGCCGAGGGCTTCGCCGAGGAGTGGGACCTGGACCGGCTGTGGGGCGCCTTCAAGCAGCTCTACCCGGTGAAGGTCACCGTCGAGGAGCTGGAGGAGGCGGCCGGGGACCTGGCGGGCGTCACCGCCGAATTCATCGCCGAGTCGGTCAAGAACGACATCCACGAGCAGTACGAGGAGCGCGAGAACACCCTCGGCTCCGACATCATGCGTGAGCTGGAGCGCCGCGTCGTCCTCTCGGTGCTCGACCGCAAGTGGCGCGAGCACCTCTACGAGATGGACTACCTCCAGGAGGGCATCGGCCTGCGGGCCATGGCGCAGAAGGACCCGCTGGTCGAGTACCAGCGTGAGGGCTTCGACATGTTCAACGCCATGATGGAAGGCATCAAGGAGGAGTCCGTCGGCTACCTGTTCAACCTGGAGGTCCAGGTCGAGCAGCAGGTCGAGGAGGTTCCGGTGCAGGACGGTGCCGAGCGTCCCTCCCTGGAGAAGGAGGCCGCCGCCGCTGCCCCGCAGATCCGTGCCAAGGGCCTGGAGGCCCCGCAGCGGCCGGACCGGCTCCACTTCTCGGCTCCCACGGTGGACGGCGAGGGCGGTGTCGTCGAGGGCGACTTCGCCAACGACGATGCCTCCGGCGCCACGCGGTCGGCCGACGGCCTGACGCGTGCGGAGCGCCGCAAGGCCCAGAAGAGCGGTGGCGGCGGTCGCCGCCGCAAGAAGTAGCAGCAGGGGCAGGACCCCGGCAGGGGCCGGACACCACGCGGTGTCCGGCCCCTGCCGCGTCCGCCGGGTCACCGGCAGCCCGGGGCACCGGCCGTGAGGCGTTCGCCGCCCAGTTCCACGGCGGCGCAGCGCCAGCGCTGGTCGGCGCCCTGTTCCAGCCGGAACGCCATCGCCCGCACCCGGTCGCCGGCGGCGATGCTGGCGAACGCCTCGACCACCCCCGTGGCGGGCTGGGCGCCTCGGCAGTGGCGAAGGACCGGGCGGCTGCCGTGGGTGGCGCGCAGCGGGGTGCTGGGGGCCAGTTCGGCGAGTTGGTCGTAGGCCTCGCCGATGGTGTGTCCGAGCATCCAGTGCACCGGGCGCTGGCCGCTGAGGACCGCGAGCAGACGCTCGGCGAACCACTGGTGCGGGCGCTGCGGCCGGTGGGGCTGGAGCCTGCGGGACCGCTGCGGCGGCACCGACCGGGGACCGCCCGGCGTCGGCCGGGGGCCGCTTGGTGCCGATCGGGGGCCGCTCTGGTCGCGTCGTCCTGCGGGCCTCGTCCTGTCCGTGCTCATGATCAAACGCCCCCGTTGACCGGGCCCGGCCTTCTACCGGGCGGTAACTTTTGTTGGGGATCTTCTACGGGGGCGGTCGTCAGCGACGCAAGGGGCCTCCTGGCGCCGATCCGGCGCGGGCGGTTTCACCTATCCGTGGCTCGGCCCTTGCGGGGCAAGGGCGACGGCGGGGGTGACGGGGCGTCGGCCGTGGACGGAGGCCCCCGGTTGCCGAAACCCGAAAGGGGACGCTCCCACGTATCCTGAGGACGTTTCCCCCTACGAAAGCGGCCTGCCATGCGCGTGTACGTCCCCCTGACCCTCTCCGGTCTCGCAGCGGCGCACAGTGCGGGCGAGGTCGGCCCCGGGCCGCTGACCGCCTACGCGGTGACCCCCGGGCTGCGGGAGTGGTACGTCTCCGACGACATCGAGGAGCTGGAGTACGCGGCGCTCAACCGGGCCGCCGCCGCCTCACTCCGGATGATCGCCGGGAACCCGGACGAGGTGCGCCGCCGGGTCGTCGTCGCCGTCGACGTACCGGACGGGTCCGCCGCCGCCGACCCGGACCACGGGCTCAGCGCGGCGTCGCTCGGTGAGGTGAGGATCGCCGCCGCGCTGCCGCTGGCCAAGGCGGCGGCGGTGCACGTGGACGCCGACGACGCGGAGAAGGACGTGGCCGCCGCGGCGGCGGCCCTGGGGGCGGCGGACCTCGGCGACGACGACGCGCAGTTCACGGTGGACGGGGCCGAGGACCACGAGCTGCTCTGGTTCGGGGTCCAGGAGATTCCGCAGCTCATTCGCTGAGGGGGGTGCCGGGCTCGCGCCGAGCCGGCGGGGTTGTCGGACCCGGCGGGTATTTTTCTGTGTATGACTTCCGGGACGACACGCACACATCTGGTCTGGGACTGGAACGGCACGCTGCTCGACGACACGCATGCCGTCATCCAGGCGACGAACGCCGCGTTCGCGGAGGTCGAGCTGGCGCCGATCACGCTGGAGCAGTACCGGGAGATGTACACCATCCCCATACCCCGGTTCTACGAGCGGTTCCTGGGCCGGCTGCCCACGGAAGCCGAGTGGGAGCGGATGGACGGCGTCTTCCACCGGTACTACACGGAGCAGCGGGCGGCCTGTGGGCTCACCGCCGGGGCGGAGGAGCTGCTGCACGAGTGGCAGCGGGCCGGGCGCAGTCAGTCGCTCCTGAGCATGTACGGGCACGAGCAGCTGGTGCCGGTGGTGCGGGGGTACGGGATCGAGCCGCGGTTCGTCCGCGTCGAGGGGTGTACGGGGCCGTCCGGCGGGAGCAAGGCGCTGCACATGGAGCGGCACTTCGCCGCGCTGGCCGGGGTGGGCGGCGTGGACGGGTTCTCGCCGGAGAACGTGGTGGTCATCGGGGACGCGCTGGACGATGCGGTGGCGGCGGCGCATGTGGGGGCGCGGGCGGTGCTGTACACCGGGGGGTCGCACAGCCGGAGCAGTCTGGAGGGGGCGGGGGTGCCGGTGGTGGACAGTCTGGGGGAGGCGGTGGCGTTGGCGGAGACGTTTGC
>NZ_QWFA01000158.1 GCF_003501885.1 Streptomyces globisporus | reverse complement strand
ACTCCATCACGGCCACCGACTGAACCGGTCGACCTGCCGGGCACGTCAGGGTTGTTGTGCCCGGCAGGTCGACCGGTTCAGTCGGTGGCCGTGATGGAGTCGATCCAGGTCGTGCCGGCCTGTCCGTTGAAGTAGAAGGACAGTTGTGCGATGTGGGTCAGGTCGAGAGGGCCCTCTGTCGCCCAGGGCGGGTTGGTGAAGTCCGCGAGGGGGATGTCGATGGTCGTGCTGTCGGTGCCGGTGAGGGGCACCTCTTTCTCCCAGTAGATACCGGCGGCGACGAACTGGACGGTCAGGCTCCGGCCGTCGGTGCCGTCCGGCCGTGCCCACAGACGCAGGTTGCGCGCGCCGCCCCAGTCCTGTGCGGTGGGCAGCGTACGGATGATGCCCGCGTAGCCGGGGACCCCGGGGTCGTGAGTGGCGCGCAGGGCGTGGCCTTCCCCGTCGGCGTGCTGGCTGTCGAGGGACAGGGCCACCGGGCCGCCACCGGGGTTGCGGACGTAGGCCGCGGACAGTGCCGCGCCGTCCGGGTATCCCTCGAAGTCGTCGACGGTCAGCGCACCGGTGGTGAAGGAGGCGGGAGCACCGTCGGCGCTCCGGAAACCGGCGCCGTTCACCGCGGTAACCTGCAGGTGATAGGTGGTGTTGGGGCGGAGGTTGACGGGCGGGCGGTAGCTGGTGGTCCGCAGGCCGGTCACATCGATGACAGGGTCGGACAGATCCGCGTTGGTCGAGAGGACCACCGCGTAGTGCGCGGCGTTCTCGGAGGCGGTCCAGGTCAAGGGGTCGCCGACGGGCACCCCGGTCGCGCCGTCGCCTGGATTCTGCCGGAACGCGCCAGGTGGGGCGGTGGCGACGGACGCGGCCTCCCGGACCAGGGTGATGCCGCTCAGGGGTGCCGGGCGGGGTGCCTCCGCCCAGACCAGCCGTACACCCTCGGTGCCGCGTGGGGGCTCGATCCGCAGTGTCGTGGTGCCGCCGGTGGTGGACCGGACGGGTTTCACCTGCTTCCAGGTCGTTCCGTCCCGGGTGACCTGCACGGTCGGCAGGGCACTGCCCGCGCGGGTGGCGAACTGTGCGGTGAACGCCTCGGCACGTACCACCTTCCATGCGGCGTGTGCCGTGGCGCGGGGCCGGGGCGCGATGCGAACGCCGTCGCCGTCGGGTTCGCGTCGCAGACTGTCGCTGTGCGCCGACATGCGTGCCCAGCTCTGGAGTGTGTCCACCTCGACGTCCTGGCTCGGACCGGCGCCCAGGGGCACAGATGTGGCGAGGGTGCGTCCGGCCCGGTCGAGTGCGCTCACCCGGTACGACGCCTGGGTCCGTGGAGTCGTGGCGTCGAGCCACGGCGTGTCGATATCGCCTACCGGGGTCGTGGTGAGTGTTGTCCACGGGCCGTTTGCACCGCGCACGGAGCGCTGGACACGGTAGGTGTGGGCGCCGGCGGTGCCGCGCCAGGCTATTTCGTTGATACCGGACCGCTTGGTGACCGAAGTGATCAGCGGTGGGGTGACGGGGAGGGCGGGCAGGCGCCGTTCCCCGCCGATCATCCTGGCGAGCGCCGCGTTGGCGAGGACGTCGGTGCGCATCGCGGCGGTGTCGCCCGGGTAGTGCAGCGTGAAGCCGTCGTCGTGCTGGACGTGTCCGTGGTCGTCGGCGTGGCCGAACAGGGACCAGGAGAGCACACCGGTGACGTTCGGGTCGTCCGCGAGGGTGAGTGCGTCGGCGGCGGTGAGGCTGTCGGAGCCGTGCTCCCCGGCTATGTAGACCTTGCCCCGGCCGGTGACGCGCGCTGCGTCCGCGGCCATGGTGACGGCCGAGGACGGGTAGTAGTGGACATCGACGATGTCGACCTCGGGCGATGCGAGAGCTGAGGTGTCGACTCCCTGCTGGCGTCCGGCGGAGATGAGTTGCCGAGGTGCCAGCTTCCCTAGGTACGCCCCCATCTCGTCGACCCAGTCACGGGTCATGCCGTTCAGTTCGTTGCCGAGCTCCCACGACATGATGGTGGGGTCGTCCTTGTAGCGCAGGCCGGTATACGGGTTGCGGTGGTTGAGTACCTGCCGGCTGTACTCCTTGTACGCGGCCTTGGCTCGGGGGTCCGTGTAGAAGTCTTCCGGGTCCTGGAGCCCCAGCCATTTCGCCATGGTGGGGTGACCGCCGTGGTAGTAGTCCCACTGGTCGGTGAGCGGGACGATCAGCCGCAGTCCGTAGGCGCGGGCCCGCGCGATGGCGTAGTCGATGGGAGCGAACGCGTCCTCGTTGAACTCACCGGGTTCCGGCTGGATACAGGGGACGCAGCCCAACGATGTGCCGAGCGTGTGTGAGCGGACCACGGTGGCGTTCATGACACGTGCCGTCTTGAGCGCGTCGTCGATACGGAAATAGGTGGGGTGGTCGATCCCGCTCACGTTCTCGTCCAGGCCGAGCCAGTACAGGTTGGTGCCCGCGAAACGGAACGGCTCCCCCTGCAGTGTCAGTGTGGTCCCCTCCCGCTCCACGAAGGTGTCTGCGGTCCGGGTAGGCGGATCAGCAGTGGCGGGGGACGATGCGACGGTGGCGGTGACGAGAGCACCGACCGTCAGGAGGGCGGCAAGGGTTCTTCGGCGGTGTCGGGGCATGGCAATCCTGCCTTTCGGCTCAAGAGGGCTGGGAGGCGGCGGCAAGCCGGCCCGGTCCGGAGGGGGTCTCCGGCCCGGGCGCTGCCTTGGCCGTCGTCAGTCGGTGGGTTGCCGCGGGGGCGCGCTGCTGCCGCGGGGCAGCAGTACCGGCGGAGCGGCCGGGCCGGACGACAGATCGCGACGGTGGACGACGTCGAACAGCCGACGGGTCACCTCGGCGCCGAAGCCGAACACGTCATGGCTCATGGCCGAGAGGGTGGGATGCGTGAGCTGGCACAGCTGCGAGTCGTCCCAGGCGATCAGGCTGACGTCCCTCGGTACGTCCAGCCCCATCTCGGCGGCGACGGACAGACCGGCGACGGCCATGATGTCGTTGTCGTAGACGATGGCCGTCGGGCGGTGCGGGGAGGACAGCAGCGATCGGGTCGCCCGGGCACCCTGCTCCCCCGAGTAGTCGGTGGTGACGCTGCGGGCCGGCTCCAGCCCGAGTTCGGCCACGATCGTGTTCAGCGCGGCGGTGCGGATGATGGTGTGGCCGAGCGACGGATGGCCGCCCACCCGTGCGATCCGTCGGTGCCCAAGGGCAGCGAGGTAGCGCACCGCCTCATGCACGGCGGCCTCGTCATCGGTCCACACCGAGGTGAACCCGCCGGTCAGCGACGGGTGGCCGACCGCGACGGCCGGCAGCCCGATCGACGCCAGTTCGGTGACCCGGGGATCGTTCTGCTGGATGTCGACCAGGATGGACCCGGCGATCCGGCGCGACTGCCACCACTCGCGGTGGACGGCGATCTCCTGCGTGACGTCGCGCACCAGGTGCAGGAGCAGGGAGCACCGGTGTTCCTCCAGGACGGACTCGGCCCCGGAGATGAACTCCATGTAGAAGGGCTCCAGCCCGAGCTGCCGCGCCGGCCGGGCGATGACCAGGCCGACGGTGTCCGCAGCGCCGGTAGCGGATCCGGACAGCTTGATCGCGGTCTGGCTCGGCACCCAGCCCAGCTCGGTGACCGCCTCCATGATGCGTTCACGCGTGGCTTCCGAGACACCGGGCCGGTTGTTGAACGCCAGGGACACCGCTCCTCGCGACACCCCGGCCCGGGCGGCCACATCATTGATGGTGACGCGCCCGGACCGGCGTACAGGTGTCTCACTCACGGCCGGCCGTCCCGTTGACGCAGAACAGCGCGCCGCCCGCGACCTCCGCGGTGGGGTGCTCCCAGCGGGTGACATGCCAGGTGAAAGTCTCGCCGGGCAGCAGGGTGACCCGCCCGTGATCGGTGACTGCGTCCGGGGCCAGCCGGTCCGCCTGCAGCACCAGGTCCCGTACCAACCCGGTGGCGGTGACCGTGACCGCGACACCGTTTCCGCTCTCCTCGCTCACCCGGACGTCGTAGGAGGCGGCCGGATAGGCGAACTCACGGTCGGCGCAGGCGAAGTGCACGGCGCGCGAGCCGTCCGCATCGGCGACGAGGAACTCCCGGCGCGCGTCGCCGAACTCGGTGACCGTACGGGGCAGCCCTTCCAGGGCCACGCTGTTACCCGCGGCCTTGAGCGTGACCTCGGCGCTTGCCAGCAGCGTTCCGTCCGCGTCCATCCGCCGGACCGTGACGGTGGTGTCCCACGTGGCGGCGCCCTGGTTGCAGCCCGCGACGACCAGCGCGTCGTCCCGGAGCTGGAGTGTCAGCAACCGGTCGGCGTACAGACGGCGCATCTCGAAGTACAGCGGCTTGAGCCGGGCGTCACCGTCGATCGCCGCCCAGGAGGTCACCGGCCAGCAGTCGTTGAGCTGCCACAGCACCGTGCCGGCGCATCGGGGCCAGTGGGAGCGCCAGTGCTCCACGCCTGTGGCGACCGCACGCGCCTGGTTCAGTTGGGTCAGGTAGTGCCAGGTGTCGAAGTCGGCCGGCGGGGCGAAATGGTGGTCGAGCCCTCGGTTCAGCTTGCCGTTGCCGTCCTCCGCCTTCTGGTGGTGCAGCATGGCGGGTGAATCGGCGGTCAGCGGCCGCTCGGACAGCGCGCGTTCCAGAGTCGCGTGGGTCGGTGGTGCCTGCCAGCCGAACTCCGCCATGAAGCGGGGCACCGTGTTGAGGTAGTCGCTGTAGTCACGGCGGTTCCACACCTCCCACGAGTGGGTGGTGCCGTGGTCGGGATCGTTCGGCGTGTGGTTCCACGACCCGGACCAGGGGCTACCCGCCCAGTAGGGCCGCGTCGGGTCCGTCTGCGCCACGATGCGGGGAAGCAGGCCCAGGTAGTAGCCCTCCCCCCAGGATGCTCCGGCGAGTTCCTGCTCCCACTCCCAGTCGGCGAAGCCCCAGAGGTTCTCGTTGTTGCCGTTCCACAGCACCAGCGAGGGGTGGGGCATCAGCCGGGACACGTTCTCCCGGGCCTCGGCCTCGATCTCGGAGCGCAGTGGCTGCTCCTCAGGGTAGGCGGCGCAGGCGAAGAGGAAGTCCTGCCAGACCATCAGGCCCAGTTGGTCACAGGTGTCGTAGAAGGCCCGGTCCTCGTAGATCCCGCCGCCCCAGACCCGTACCAGGTCCACTCCCGCGTCTGCGGCCTGGGTGAGGCGGGTGCGGTAGCGGTCGGCGGTCACGCGGGTGGGGAAGACGTCGTCGGGTATCCAGTTCACTCCTCGGGCGAAGACCGGAGTGCCGTTCACGACCAGGGTGAAGGCGCTTCCGTGCGCGTCCTGGGACGTGTCGAGTTCGATCGTGCGGAAGCCTATGCGTCGCTCCCATGTATCCAGGGCGTGATCGTCGTCGCCGTCCTCCAGCGCGACGGTGCACTCGTACAGTGGCTGGTCGCCGTAGCCGCGCGGCCACCACAGCTTCGCGTCCGGGGTCCGTACGGTCACCGTGGCGCTCCTGGATCCGGGCGCGACGGTGATGTCCGAGGAACTGTCTCCGACCGTGGCCACCAGACGCAGTGGCCGGTTCCGGCCGGTCGTCGTGCGGTCCAGGTCGACGGTGATCTCGACGACGCCGCTCCCGTCACCCGCGACGGTGGCCTGCGGACGGACCTCGGCCAGCCGGGCGGTGGACCACTGCTCGATGCGCGCCTCACGCCACACGCCGGCCGTCACGAGCGTGGGGCCCCAGTCCCATCCGAAGGAGCAGGCCATTTTGCGTACGTAGTTGAACGGCTCGGGATAGGAGTTGGGCCGCTGACCCAGCGCCTCCTGGACCGCCTCGGCCTCGGTGTACGCGGAGGTGAAGGCGACTTCGAGCGGGGCAGGGCCATCGGCCAACAGGTCCGTGACGTCGAACCGGTAGGAACGGTGCATGTTCCGGGTACGCCCCAGCAACTGCCCGGCAGCATGGACGGCGGCGACCGTGTCCAGCCCGTCGAAGACCAGCTCGGCCCGCTCGAAGGCGTTGTCCCGCCGCGGCAGTTCGGTCGCGTAGGTCCAGTCGGCACGGCCCACCCAGGCCGCCTCCGACTCGTTGCGGTCGAGATAGGGGTCGGCCAGCAGATCCGCCGCCATGAGGTCGGTGTGGACGCATCCGGGCACCTGCGCCGGCACGGTGGCTCCGGCCAACTGCGAGGGCGCGTCCTCGGGGATGCCGCGATCGGTGTTCAGGCGCAGCGTCCAGCCCTGGGACAGCGGCGTGCGGACCTTCATGCGTACTCCTTGAGATGTAGTGCGGGGTGCGAGGGCGGGCGGACAGGTCATTTGGTGGAACCGGCCGCGAATCCGCTGTAGATGAAGCGCTGCAACGCCAGGAAGACGATCAAGGTGGGCACGATCACGACGATCGTGCCGGCGGAGATGGTCTCCCAGTGGGCGCCGAAGGGGCCTTTGAACCTGAACAAGGCGGTGGATATGGTGCCGAGTTCGGGGTCCGGCATGTAAAGGAAGGGCACGTAGAAGTCGTTGTAGATCGCGATGCCCTTGACGATGACGACGGTGGCGATGGCCGGTCGCAGCATCGGGAGGATGATCTTTCGGTAGATCGTCCAGGAGTTGGCACCGTCGATGCGCGCGGCCTCGTCCAGGGAGACGGGTATGGACCGGATGAACTGCAGGAAGATGTAGATCGAGACGATGTCGGTGCCGGTGTACAGCAGGATGGGCGCCCACCGGCTGTTGAACGCGCCGAGATCGTCGATCACCTGGAACGTCGCGACCTGGGTGGTCACGCTGGGAACCAGCGTCGCCAGCAGGAAGAGGCTCATCACCAGCTTCTTGAGTCGGAACTGGAAGCGGTCGATGGCATAGGCGGTCATCGAGCCGATCAGCACGGTCCCGGCGGTGGAGATCACGAGGATCAGCGTCGTGTTGCCGAACGCCCTTAGCATCGCGCCCTGTTCGATGGCGGTCGCGTAGTTGGCGAAGTTGAACCAGTCCCCGGGCAGAGACAGCGGTCCGCTGCTCGCCACCTCCGACTCGGTCTTGAGCGAGGTCAGCAGAACGACGATGAGGGGCACGAGGACGACTGCCGCAGCTACGAGCAAGGACAGGTACTTCAGGACGACAGCAGTCGCGGCCGGTACGGAACGGCCGGCACTGACCCTGCGCCGTGCCGGGGCGGACATGTCGGTGGTCACGAGAGCTCCACCCTCTCCTCGGGAAACAGCCGGCGCTGGACCCAGGTGACCAGCAGGATCAGGAGCAGCAGGACGACGGCGGACGCCGAGGCCAGGCCGACCTTGTCGAACTGGAAGGCCAGCTTGACCGTCTGGATGACGAACGTCTCGGTGCCGTTGGCGCCACCGGTCATGATGTACGGGATCTCGAAGACAGCCAGAGACCCGGAGACGGCGAGGATGAAGCTCAAGCTGATGATCGGCTTGATGCCGGGGGCGATGATGTGCCGGAACTGCTGCCAGCGGTTGGCCCCGTCCAACTCGGCTGCCTCGTACAAGTGCGGCGGAATGGACTGGATCGCGCCGAGGAACAGCACCATGTTCAGGCCCATGAAGCGCCACACCGACACCCCCGCGAGCGAAGGGTTGGCCAGGTCCGGGTTTCCCAGCCACAGGTGCTCGCCCTCCGCCCCCACCAGCCGCAGCAGTGTGTCGAGGGTGCCGTCGGGCTGGAAGAAGTACAGGAACACGAATCCGACCGCCACCCCGTTGATCAGGTAGGGAAAGAACAGCAGGCCCTTGAACAGGTTGCGGAACCGGGTGTTGAAGCTGAGGACCGTGGCGAAGTACAGCGCGATCGCAATCTGGAGGAACGACGCCACCAGGTAGAACCCGCTGACGAGGAACACCTCGAACCGCGCGGGCCGCGTCACCAGGTCGGTGTAGTTCTCCCCGCCCACGAAGGAGCGCGAGGGGCTGATGCCGTCCCAGTCGGTGAAGCTGTAACCGATCATGTCGGCCACCGGCAGGAACGTGAACATCAGCAGCAGCGTCAGGGGTGCGGCCAGGAAGAGCCAGGGGGTCAGGGCTGTGATCGTGCGCCGCCTGCCGGCGCGTGGCCGGCCGTGTGCGGACTCCGGCGGCAGGGTACTCCGCCGGTCGGCGGCCGGCCCCCCGGTACGGGGCTTGTGGGCAACGGTCATCTCATGGTTCCTCGTGGTGGGTTCCCGGTCGGGGCGGATCTGGGGAGGGGCGGCACGGTGAGCTGCTCATACGGAGCCCTCCCCGGTCGGCTCGGAGCACGTCTGTCCTGCTCGGGGTCTCACCGTGCCGCCACGTGGTCAGCCGCCGAGGGCCTGCTGCGCCTCGGTCCACTTGCCGTTCAGCTCACCGAAGTAGCTGCCCATGTCCCCGTCGGCCGCGCCCCGGGCGACGTCGACCAGCTTCTGCCGATAGCCCTGCGCGGTGATGCCGATCTCGGACGCCTTGTCGATCTTGTTGACGTCGACGATGTTCTCCTGGCGCTGCGGGATCATCGTGACATCGTTGTCGGAGAATGCCTTGAGCGTGTCCGGCAGCGGAGCGCCCTTGACCGAGGAGATGGACCCTTCGCTCGCGGCCTGGCCCGACTTGGTGATGTACCAGTCGAGCCACGCCCGCGCCGCTTCCTTGTTCTCGGAGTGCGCGTTGACCGCGTACTGGTAGTCAGGGCGCAGCACGGAGCAGTACGCCCCGTCACGCTTCGCCGGGAACGGCATGAACGCGATGTCGTCGGGGTTCTTCCCAGCAGCCTCCGCTCCCGCCCGCATCTGGGAGATCGCCCAGGACCCCAGCCACATCGATGCGATCTTGCCGGATCCGATCTGCGCCTTGGAGTCTTCCCAGTTGGTGGTGGTCGGGTCGGGCTCCGACAGCTTCTTCTCGACGACCGTATAGAGGAGCTTGTCGATCTCGTAGAGATCCGATCCGCTGCTCCAGGGCTCCTCGGTCTTCGCCAGGGAGTCGTAGGACCCAGAGTCACAGGAGGGTGAGCCGATGGCGTTGGTCCAGTTGGTGAGGGGCCAGCCGTCCTTGTAGTTCGTGTAGTACGGGACGGCGTCCGTCTTCGCCTTGATCGTCGCCAGGTCCGCGACGAACTCCTCGGGCGTGGCGGGCCAGTCCTTGATGCCGGCCTTCTCCCAGACCGCCTTGTTGTAGACGAACCCGTTCGCCACCCCGATGTTGGCCAGGCCGTAGACCTTGCCACCCACCGTCGCGTGGTCGGTGTAGTCGAATGCCGCCGACAGCTTGATGGAACTGCCGAGCGGCGCGAAGAAGTTGGGGTACTGCTCGACGGAGAGGGAGTTGGGGATCAGGAGGACGTCACCGTAGTTCTCGGTGTTCATCCGGATCTTGGTCTCGCCCTCGTAGTCGGTCAGCCCTTCGAACTTGACCTTCACGCCCGGGTAGATCTTGTTGAACTCGGCCGCGTACTTCTTCAGCGAGCCGTCAGCGATCTGGTCCGTCCTGTTCGTCAGGACCGTGATGCCGCCCGACACCTTCGCGGGATCGCTCGGCGGAGCCGCGATCTCGCCACTCGCCGCATCCTCCTGGCCACTACACGCCGTGACGGAAACCATGATCGCTGCCACCAGAACCACACCTGCTCTGCGCATTTCCTCCACCCCTCGCTGCACGACTATCGGCACCAAGCCCGGAGGGGAGCCGCCGGGACTCCAGCCGCCCGGGGCCTGATGAGCGCTCAACGTAGACGTAACCCGGAGGCAATGTCCATAGACCGGTCCACCCGGATTTCAGCGCCTCGACAAGGCGCTGAACAGCGACTTTACTAAACCTTGACTAAATCAATCGCCTCTTGAACTCACCGGCCGACGCTACTTCACCAACATCTGGACAACGTTGTCAGACGGTGATGTGATGTGGCGCGCTCACCGAGTCACATATGACGCACCTAAACAGAGGGGCATTACTGTGAGTAGTCGACAGTCGAAGTTTCCACTCCCGAACGATGGCCTGATCGCCGCTCTCGATATCGGCGGAACCAAAATTGCGGGCGCCCTGGTCGACCAGGATGGCGTTCTGATTCACCGTGCACGCCGCACCACCCCGGCTCGGGAATCCGCCGACGTACTCCTCGGTGCGGTCTACGACGTGCTGGGCTCCCTGGCCGCCAGCCCTCTGTGGGAGAGGGTTGGGGCCGTGGGTATCGGCAGCGCGGGCCCGATCGACCTGGCACACGGGACCGTGAGTCCTGTCAACATTCCTGCCTGGAGGAACTTCCCCCTCGCCGAATCCGTCACGAGGCATCCAGATGTGGGCCATCGGCAGGTAACGCTGGCGGGTGATGCCGTGGCAATGACCGCTGCCGAGCATCGCCACGGCGCGGCACGCGGACACAGGAACGCCCTGTGCCTTGTGGTGTCGACGGGGGTGGGCGCCGGCCTGGTGCTCAATGGCAGTGTGTACCACGGGCTCACGGGCAATGCCGGTCACCTCGGCCACATCAGCATCGACTTCGACGGTGAAGCATGCCCCTGTGGAGCGAGAGGCTGCCTGGAAGCCATCGCCAGTGGCACCGCCATCACCCGCCACGCGCTTGCCCTCGGCTGGCAAGCACCTCTGACAGCGGACACCGCAGGAGTTGCGGCGTCGGCTCGAGCCGGTGAAGCAGCCGCCATCGACGCTTTCGACCGGGCGGCCCGCGCACTGGCAGCGGGCATTGCCGCCACGGCGGCGCTGATCGAGATCGACATCGCCGTCGTCGGGGGCGGTGTCGCCCAGGCCGGCGAGGTGTTCTTCGAACCGCTCGCTCGCCACCTTCGACGCTACGCGGCCATGCCGTTCCTGAAGGAGCTGCGCGTCGTGCCCGCCGAACTGGGGCCCGACGCCGGTCTGGTCGGCGCCGCGGTGCTGGCATCGGCGGGAGATTCAGCCGTTCCGGTCATGCTCGGCCATGGCAGTCGGTAGACGGGGCCACGCAGAACTCGTCGGGCCCCTCCGGTCTCGACCGGCGCCCAGACCTCCATCCAGGACGCCGTCCACATGACCTCAGGTCAATCCGTTCGTCAGCCACCCGGCAAAGTGCCCTTGACGCGGACGAACAGGATGAGAAACACCCCCGCTACATAGGCCGCAGGTCGAACGTTCTTCGCCTGCCGGGCACGCGCGACGGGCCTTTCGCTGTACGGCGCCCGAAGGTTGGCGGGCGCTGCCGCTTCGCTGCCATCAGCTACCGCAGAGTCGTCGTCGATCATCAGGCCTCACCATCCCGCAAAGTATCGGCCGAGCGCCGGCCACTGGGCCTCCAGGCTTCACCGCCCCCGCCGGAATCGAAGCCGGTCGACGGCCCCGTACTGCCGTACTGAGCAGAAGGCACCCGTCAGCCAACGGAAGTCCCCCTGGGACTCTTCTGGCCTTCCGGCCTCGTCAAACGGAACGAATGTGAAAGGCCGAAAGGCCATTCGCGCAGGTCAGTGGCCAACGGCCCCTCCTCGGGTCCGGTCACCGCGCTCGCTGGTCTCTTCCGGGACATCTGACCGGCCGGTGTCGTGCCCTCGGGCCCCAGGGGCACGACACCGTAAGATGCCATCTGACCAGCGAATGTTTGCCCCTCACGGCCCCTCACACGTCACTGATGCTTTCAGCGCCTTGCACAACGCACCCGCAAGATGATCTTGACTAGTCGACGATACGTCAGGCAACCCTGTGCAACCATCGGCCTTGCATCGATTCGCCACCGAACGACCGTTGGTTGGAAGCGTCCTCGGCGAATGTCACGTCTCTCCCGTGGTGCCCGACGGTACCCCGAAGACAACCGGCCTTGGGCCTGCTCTTCGTCGCGGTCGGGATCGCCCTGATGTTCAACCGGGCGATCTGGAAGAAGCTCAAAGGACCGAAGAACCAAGGCCCGACACCGCTCCGCGATGGCGAGTCTTCGTCCCTTCGGCCGGAAAGAGGTCCGGACAGTTGGGACGCACTCTTCGCCCAACCCGTCAGGAGAAGGCGGTTCCGCCGATGAACCATGTCTTCCCCGTTGGAGCCTGGGACCATGACTGACCCGACGAAGAACCCCCACTTCCTCCGGGACCCCTATCCGACGTATGACGCCCTGCGCTCCGCATGCCCGGTGCAGCCTCTGCGGGCCGGCTCCGGCGGACACACCGGCTACCTGGTCACCGGCTACGCGGAAGCCCGGGAAGCCCTCGGTGACGCCCGGCTGTCGAAAGACACCGCCGTCTTCTTCGCAGGGAAGAACTCCCGACGCCGTCTGCACCCCGCGGTCGCACAAACCATGCTGGCCAGCGATCCACCCCGGCACACCCGGCTGCGCAAACTGGTGACAAAGGCGTTCACCAAAGGAGCCGTCGCAGAACTGCGCCCGTTCATCACCCGCGTCACCGACAAGCTGCTGGACCAGTGGCCCGCCGACGAGCCGTTCGACTTCGTGGCCGGCCTGGCGGTGCCACTGCCGGTCATCGTGATCTGCGAATTGCTCGGAGTGCCACCGGCCGACCGGCCCGATGTCCAGCGCTGGTCCGCTGAACTGTTCGCGGCGGGAGAGCCCGGCGTCATCGACGCGGCCTCGCACGCGATGGCCGACTACATGACAGACCTCGTCGCCGACAAGCGGCAAGACCCCGGCCGGTCCTTCCTCGACCGGCTCATCTCGGCGCGCGACGGAGACGGCCATCTGAGCGAGGAGGAACTGATCTCCATGGCCGTGCTGCTGCTCGTAGCCGGACACGAGACCACGACCAACGCCCTTGGCAACGCCCTCCTCGCGCTGCTCCAGCACCCGGCCGAGCTGGATCGCCTTCGTGGGGATCCCGACGGGATCCCCGCCGCACTGGACGAACTGCTCCGCTTCGACGCCGCGGTGAGTACGGCCACCTTCCGGTTCACCACGGAAGCCGTCACGCTCGGCAGCACCGATGTCCCGGCCGGCACCCCGGTCCTGGTCGCCCTCGGGGCAGCCAACCGGGACCCCGGGCGGTTCCCTGCACCGGATCAGCTCGATCTGGACCGCGACGCGACTGCTCACCTCGCCTTCGGCCACGGCATCCACCGCTGCGCCGGTGCGCCCCTGGCCAAGGCCGAGCTCGAGATCGCTCTTCGCGCTGTCCTGGCCCGCTTCCCCGGAATCAGCCTTGCCGTACCCGCAGAGCTGCTGGAGTGGCGACGAACCCGCCTCGTACGCGGACTTGTCTCCCTTCCCGTCCTGGCGTAGCGGCGGGCATGAGGATTTCTGCTCACTTGTGAGCGAAGCAGACCCACGACTGTGCGATCGGTGTGCACTTTTTCGGTGATTCACCCGTCCGAAGGCGCGTCCTTCGGCATAGGATCATGCCGCGCGTGCCCCTGGGGCCCCTTCCGTACCACCAGCATCACTCCCCCAGCGGTACGCCGTCGCCGACACCCCCACCGGACCCCCCACAACCCGTTAACAGGTATCCGCGTGTCACCGATACTCAAGCCCGGCTCCGGCGATGGAGCCGCGCAGTGAAAATCAATCGTCGCCTCGTCCTCCTCGTCACCGCACCGCTCACCGTGGCCCTCGCCTTCTCGGTACTGGCCCTCGCCCCCGCGACCCATCAGGCGCTCCAGGCAGGGCGGCTGACCTCGATGGTCGAAGTCGCAGAGCAGGCGAGTGAGTTGACCTACCGGCTGCAGCGCGAGCGGGCGGCCGCCACCGCCCTGGTCTCCGAACAGGGGGACGCGGAGGAGTTCCGGTTACGTACGGAGGAGACCGACCGGAGCATCGCCGGACTCCGCGGCCGGGCCGAGAGACTCTCCGCCGTACCGGGCAGCGCCAGGAGCGCTCTGGACCGTATCGAACGTTTCGCGGAGGAGATGCCCGGGCTGCGCGCCCAGGTCCGCTCGGGGAGCAGCACCGTCTCCGCCCTCGCCTTCGGCTATCGGATCGTGATCGCCGACCTCAACAGCTACCGCGACGGCATCGCGCAGGCCGACGGCGTCGACGCCGACATCGCGGACCGGATCCGCGCGGCGGCTGCCCTGTCAAAGGCCGCCGAGCACTCCGCCCAGCAGCAGGTCACGGTGGCGAGGGCACAGGCCGCGGGCGGCTTCACCACCGCATCCCAGCGGACCTTCGACGCCGGCCGGATGGGCTACACCGAGTCGATCGGCGTCATGTTCGACCTCGGCCCGGGCGCCTGGCGGACCTGGCTGGAACGCACCCTCTCCGGGGCGAAGGCCCTGGAGGCCAGGCGCCTTGAGGACGAGATCGGGCGCACGGGCACCGGCAAGGACATCACGGTCACCCCGAAGGAGTGGCAGAAGGCGACCAACGACCGCCAGGAGCTGCTGCGTTCCGTGGAGAAGCGGGTCGACGCGGCCGTCCTCGCCCAGGTCTCCGACGTCCGCACCACCCTCGTCCGGACGGCCGGGGCGGAGGTCGCCCTGGTGGTGCTGACCCTGGTCGGCGTCGTCGTGGTCGCGATCCGCCTGGGGCGCGTCATGGTCCGGCGGCTGCGCGATCTGCGCAACGCCGCGCACGAGGTCGCCCACTCCGGGCTGCCGACCGTGATGAGGGAGCTGTCCCAGCCCGGCGCGCTGCGCGGTGCGACGCCCGAGGAAGTGGCCCGGCGCACCGGCGATCCGGTCGGGACCACGAGCGAGGACGAGATCGGCGAGGTCGGTGAGGCGTTCAACGCCGTCCACCACGAAGCCGTCCGCCTCGCTGCACAACAGGCGCATGCGCACGAGCAGTTGGCCGAGACACTGGTCGGTGTCGCACGCCGGGGCGCCCGGCTCACCGCGGTCATGGTCTCCGAGCTGGACACCGTGCAGCGGGACGAGGCCGACCCCGTACGGATGAAGGCCCTCTTCGCTCTCGACCATCTCGCCGTGCGCATGGAGCGGAACACGAACAACCTTCTGGTGCTGGGTGGTTACGGGAACGCCCGGGTCCGCTCGGCCGATGTGGGGTGCTCCACGGTCATCGTGGCCGCCGCGCAGCAGATCGAGCGGTTCGACCGCGTCTCGCTCGGCGTGATCGAGTCGGGGATCGGCGTCACCGCCCGCGCCGTCCACGACGTGGCGCACATCCTGGCGGAGCTGCTCGACAACGCGACCCGGTACTCGCCCCCGGACAAGCAGGTCGGGGTCGCCGTCTGGCGGCTGTGGGACCGGGCGGTCGTGCAGATCGTCGACGAGGGTGTGGGCATGACGGCGGAGCGCCGCGCGGTCCACAACGCCGCGCTGCTCGAACCGCAGGCGGGCATCGGCGATGTCCGGTCCATGGGGCTGCACGTGGTGGCCCGGCTCGCCGCGCGCCACGGCATCGTTGTCGAACTGCGCGACTCCTCGGGCCCCGGCACCATCGCCGAGGTGACGCTGCCCGCGAAGGTGCTGGCCCTGGACTTCACGGAGGACCGGGGGCCGTCGCAGGGCGGCCTCGGCAACGATGTCGGCTACGAGACGCCGCGGCCGATCACACCCCCGGGACCGCACGGCCGCAGGCAGCCGGCCCGAGCGGGGGCACGGCCCGGCCACCACGGCACCCCGGGCGGCGCGGGCCTCGGCGCGGGCGCCGCTACGGGCGGGGGCACAGGTACCGGCCCGGGTACGGCCGTCGGTACGGGCCCGGGCGCGGGCGTCGGTACGAGCCTGGGTACGGGCATGGGTACGGGCGTCGGCCCTTCCGGGGCCGACGTACCGGCAGACCGCGGCGACCGGGAAGTCCCGCCCGGCCACGAGAGGCCCCGCGAGGACGAACGGCCGGGCGTCGGCGCACGGGACCGGGAACCCGGCAGAACGCCCGCGCCGCGTCCCGCCCGCGACGAGCCGGTGTCACGGGTCGCGGGCGTCAGTTCCTCGGGGCTGCCCCTGCGCCAGCGCCGAGCGCCCCAGCAGTGGCCCGCCGCGGGCCGACGGGACGGCGCCGAACAGCGCCCCGGCGCCGGTTCCCCGCGGCCGTCGCCCCGCCGTCGGGACTCCCGGCAGGTCTCCGACGTACTGGCGGCCTATGCCCAGGGGATCAACAGGAGCACGAACCACCGGGGGCGTTCCGCCCCGGACGACCACACCGAACGGACCGAGAAATGACCACCTCCTCCGACCTGAGCTGGATCCTGAGCGATTTCGCCGGGCGCCTCCCGGAAGTCACCCAAGCGATAGCCGTGTCCGTGGACGGACTCGCGCTGGCGTACACCGGCGTGGAACGCGACGACGCGGAACGGCTGGCCGCCATCGCGTCCGGCGTCGTCAACCTGCTCTCCGCGGCAGCCCAGTTGACCGACACCGACCCGGTGGAGCACAGCCTCACCGCGATGGAGGGCGGCTACATGTTCTCGATGGCGGTCTCCAGCGGCGCCTCGCTGCTCGTCACCACGACCAGGGACGCGGACATCGGCGAGGTCAGCTACATGATGTCCGAACTGATCAACCAGGTCGGCGATTCCCTGTCACCCGAGGTGCGCGACCCGAGCCTGCCGCCCGCGCGCTGAACGCCCCCTCCCCGACCGCCCCTTCCCCGAC